>JAILBC010000170.1 GCA_024681295.1 Bacteroidales bacterium | reverse complement strand
ACCCGGACCAACAAACATATCGACAAGGAGACCATCGATGAGTTCATCAAAGGCCTTCCCGTCAGCAAGGAAATCAAAATGGAATTAATGGCCATCACCCCAGAAAACTACACGGGATTTAATTATTAAACCATGGAGAAGAGCAGGTCGTTCAAACGGATTCTCGGTTATGTGAGACCCTACTGGTTCTCACTGCTGCTGAATTTGATCTTCAATTTGGTAACGATCTTCTTTTCCCTGTTCTCTTTTGCCTTGCTCGTTCCGCTGTTGAACCTGCTCTTCCAGACCGAAGTCGTCGAAGTGGTTGCCAAACCTGAATTTGCCCTCACCTCCGACTACCTGATGAGCTACCTCAACTACGTAATGAGCAGCATCATCGTGGAGAACGGACACCGCTACGCCCTGATCTTCATTTGCGTGGTGATGCTCGTCTCCTTCCTCTTCCGCAACATCGGACGCTTCTTCGCCTACTACACCATGGCCAAGGTGCGCGTGGGGACCATCAAGGACCTGCGTCAGGACCTCTTCAGCAAGATTCTGGTGTTGCCGCTCTCTTTCTACGGCAAGCAGAAAAAGGGCGACGTGATGTCGAGGATCACCAACGACGTGCAGGAGGTCGAGGTCTCCATCCTCAACTGGATCGAGTCGCTCATCAAAGACCCGCTGACCATCATCTTCTATTTCGCCTTCCTGCTGACTCAGAGCGCCAAACTCACCCTGTTTGTGCTGATTCTACTGCCCATTGCCGGATTGGTCATCGGACGCATCGGCAAGGTCCTGAAGAAGGAATCCAAGGATACCCAAAATCGTTTGGCTGGCATCACTGCCACCATCGAGGAAAGCATCTCCGGACTGAGGATTATCAAGGGATTCAATGCCATTGGCTATCTAAGGAGAAAGTTCGGCGAACAAAACCATGAATACTCCAGATCACTGCTCGGCGTACATCGCAAACGCGACATGAGCTCGCCCATGAGTGAGTTCCTCTCCGCCATCGTGGTCATCATCGTGCTGTGGTTCGGCGGCAACATGATTCTCGGAGGAACCAGTAGTTTAAGTGCTGCCGGATTCATCAGTTATATTATTGTTTTTTCACAGATTATTTCTCCTATCAAGTCGTTTGCCCAGGCCTATTTCAACATCAAGAAAGGTGTGGCCTCGGCCGACCGTATCTTCGAATTCATGGATGAAGACGAGGTAATCACCGAAAAGGAGAAGGCCTTGGAGATCAAAGACTTCAAGGAGGAGATTTGTTATCAGAACGTCACCTTCCGCTATGAGAAAGACGATGTTTTGAAAGACATCTCTTTGAAGATCCCCAAGGGGAAAGTCATTGCCCTAGTAGGTGAGAGCGGCGGTGGCAAATCCACCTTGGCCGACCTCCTGCCCCGCTTCTACGACGTGTGTGAAGGAAGCATCCAGATTGACGGACACGACATCCGCGACTACAAAATCAACGACCTTCGTGGCTTGATGGGCATCGTCACCCAGGAGAGCATTTTGTTCAACGACACGGTGTTCAACAACATCGCCTTCGGCATGGAGAACGTTTCGAAGGAAGCCGTCATCGAAGCTGCTAAGATTGCCAACGCCCATGAGTTCATCATGGAGATGGAGCAAGGCTACGACACCAACATCGGCGACCGCGGCATGAACCTCAGCGGCGGACAACGGCAGCGACTCAGCATCGCCCGCGCTGTACTGAAGAATCCTCCTATATTAATATTAGATGAGGCTACCTCGTCGCTCGACACGGAATCGGAGCGCTTGGTGCAGGATGCCCTGTCAAAGGTGATGAGTCAGCGTACCTCCATCGTCATCGCTCACCGTCTCTCCACCATCCAACATGCCGATGAGATCATCGTGATGCAAAAAGGCCAAATCATAGAAAGAGGAACTCACGAACAATTAATTGCCTTGAATGGCGTTTACAAGAAACTAACTGATTTACAAACTATAAACTAAACTCATCTATGGCAATCAATTGGAAAGAATATGAGCTGGTGCTTACAGAAAACAGCCATAAGGTTTGCGAAGTAACAGGAGATAGCCTGGGTGGTCCTGAAACTTTCACCTGCAAGATAAGCGACCTCCTTAAATACAATAGACCCAAATGGATCCCTGAAGGCGATTACAATAGCTATGGAGGTTACCAAGCCTACCATTTCGACTTTAAGGGCGTTGACGACGAAGGCGTTCATATGGTGGCGGACCGCCTCTATCATATCGATATCGTCCTCAAGCCTGGTGAAGAATGGTCCAGCGGCTGGTACAGCTTCGGTGAATGGAGCTATGCTGTAAGACTGACCCTTCGAAAAATAGAAAAAACACAAAACAAATCATCAAAATAATAATCCTATGACAATCCAAGAATTGCAACCCAGTGGCATCTGGAGAAACTTCCACAGCCTGACGCAGATTCCGCGTCCCTCGAAAAAAGAAGCTATAGTTATCGCCTTCATGAAAAAATGGGGCGAGGACCACGGTCTGGAAACCATGGTCGACGATTGCGGCAACGTGATCATGCGCAAGCCCGCCACCCCTGGCATGGAGAACCGCAAGGGCGTCATCCTGCAGGCCCACCTCGACATGGTGCCGCAGAAGAACGACGGCAACCCGCATGACTTTGAGAATGACCCCATCGAGACCCACATCGAAGACGGTTGGGTGAAGGCCAACGGCACCACCCTCGGCGCTGACGACGGTCTGGGCGCCGCCGCTGCCATGGCGGTGCTCGAAGCCACCGACATCGAACACGGTCCCGTTGAGGCCCTCTTCACCATCGACGAGGAGACTGGCATGACCGGTGCCAACCTGCTGAAGCCCGGCGTGCTGCATGGCGACATCCTGCTCAACATGGACTCAGAGACCGAAGGCGAGCTCTACGTGGGCTGCGCCGGCGGCGTCGACAACATCGGCACCTGGACTCCGAAATACGAAGACGTGCCTGTTGGCATGGCTGCTTACAAGCTCTTCGTGAAAGGCCTCAAGGGCGGTCACTCTGGCATGGACATCAACCTCGGTCGCGCCAACGCCAACAAGGTGCTCAACACCATGTTGCTGATGGCCGCTGAGAAATACGGCCTCCGCATGGCATGCATCGACGGTGGAAGCCTCCGCAACGCCATCCCCAGAGAGGCCATGGCCATCGTGGTCATTCCCGAAGCACAGAAAGCCGCGTTTGAGGAATACGCCAAGGAATACGAAGCCATCGTGAAGGAAGAGTTCGAAGGCATCGAGCCCGAGATGTCCATCCTCTGCGAACCCGCCGAGATGCCCAAGCAGGTGATCGACCTTACCACCCAGGACAACATGTTTTGCGCCATCGCCCGCTATCCCAACGGCGTCATCGCCATGTCGAACGACTTTGAAGGCACCACCGAGACCTCGTCGAACCTCGCCACCATCAAGATGATCGATGGCAAGATCGAATGTGTCTCGCTAACCCGCAGCCTCGTCGATGCCGACAAGGACAAGCTGGCCGCCCAGATCCGCAAGAACCTCACCGATAACGGCGCCGAAGCCGAGTCCACTGGTGACTATCCCGGCTGGAAGCCGAATCCCAACTCCCCCATCCTCAACACGATGAAGGCCGTCTATAAAGAGAAGTTCGGCAAGGAACCCAAGGTCATGGTCATCCATGCTGGCCTCGAGTGCGGCATCCTCGGCTCGAAGTACCCGAATTGGGACATGGTGTCGTTCGGCCCAACGCTGGTGCACCCCCACTCCCCCGACGAAGCCCTGCTCATCGAGAGCGTACAGCCCTTCTGGGACTTCCTGGTCGAGACCCTGAAGAACATCCCCGTGAAGGAAACGGTGGCCTGAAAATAAATTTTTCAGAAAAAGTTGCGTGAAACAAAATATTTTGTATTTTTGCAGCCCGAAATGAAAGATTAGAAATAATTAAATACATATACGAAAATGAAACGCACTTTCCAACCATCGAACAGAAAACGCAGAAACAAGCACGGTTTCAGAGAGAGAATGTCAACTGCCAACGGCCGTAAGGTCCTGGCCCGCAGAAGAGCTAAAGGCAGAAAGAGACTGACTGTTTCTGACGAATACTAAAATAAAGATATTAGAAGCCGTTTCTATTTCTTATTTAAGGTATGGCAGAAGGCGAACTGGTTACAGTTTCGCCTTTTGTTTTTTTCGTCATTGCGAGGAGTGGAGTGAAACGGAACGACGTACCCGAGGCTATTTCCTCACCAAACACTTATAGATTATTTCCTCTCCTCTTCTAGCCAGTCTCATCCTTTGGCGTTGCTCGTCTGAGAGTTCGTAATAAAGCCTGTCCTCCACCACGTCGAAGCCGGCGCGACGAAGCACATCGGCATAGTCACGGCCAAACTGGCGCACATGGTCGTACTGGCCGTATAAACGCTCTCGCTCCTTCGGGTCGGTGACCGACGGATCCTCATGGGTGTCGACATCAGGATTGATTGGGACAAGCAAGATAGCCCAACCACCGGGTTTCAGGATACGTTGAATCTCCTTAAACGCCAACCTAGCATCACTCACATGCTCCAGCACATGGTTGCAGATGACCACATCATAGGTATCCGATGGCTGGTCGATAGCCGTCACGTCCAGATGCAAATCAGCGATGGGCGAATCGAGGTCAGCAGTGGTGTAATCCAAGTTTTTCAAAGCCCGAAAACGCTTTAGATAGGGCTGTTCCGGCGCAAAATGCAACACCTTCAAAGGCGCCGTGAAGAAATCCGTCTTCTCCTTCAAGTAAAGCCACAACAAACGGTGACGCTCCAGCGAAAGGCACTTGGGGCACATCCTATTGTCCACAGCATGGCCATAACCGTAGGGCAAGAACTTGCGAAAGTGCTTGCCGCAAACGGGGCACTCCACCTTGTTGCCCCAATAGAACGGACGGATCAGGAAGCTGAATAGGTAACTGCACCGGATCAGAAACTGACGGGGAAAGAGTTTGGTCAATAAGGAGATTATCTTTTTCATTTTAAGTCCAATATCACATTAACTAGTTTTTCCCAAGAATACTTTTCTTTTTCAACACGCAAGTTACGGACAAAGCCATCGCGCCTATCCTGTTCATAAAAATCAAGCAGCGCTTCAGCGATGTTCCTTGGATCGGGTTCAACAGCATAGCCCACCACCCCGTCAGGGACAATCTCTTCCAATCCGCCCACATTGGTCACCAGCATGGGTGTCTCAAAGTGGTAGGCAATCTGAGTCACCCCGCTCTGGGTGGCCGACTTATAGGGCTGCACCACGATATCGGCAGCATTGAAATAGTCCTTTACCTGGTCATCAGGGATAAAGGCATCACGAATGATGACCGCATCGCCTAGGCCATACGATTGTATCGCTTTAAGATACGGTTCTTTATCATCGTAGAACTCACCTGCCACCAACAAACGTAGTGGATATTTCCGCAAGCGCTCATCAGCAAAGGCATCAATGAGCCAGTCCAGTCCCTTGTAAGCTCGAACCAATCCAAAGAATAGCAAGTAACGATACTGCGGATCGAGTCCCAGATGCTCCAAAGCCTTTTCACGAGGCTCAATCGGGCCGAAATGGTCATATACCGGATGTGGCGACCATGCCTTGGGTTTCTGGGCATTGTCCATCTGGGCGACATCCTCCAAAACCGACTTCGACAGGGCGACAAAACAGTCCATCGTCTTCACGAAAGTTGCAGGGAATAGCTTGTCAAGAAGCGACTTCTCATGAGGCATCATATTGTGTACCAAGGCAATACATTTCGTTTTTTTCAACCTACGGGCCAAAGCACTGTAACAAGGGGCGAAAAACGACATCCAGTAGGCGAAAACCGCCAAATCATAGTGCTCTCGGCTGACACGACGAGCCACATCCCTCCAGTTGAAGGGATTGGTCGAGTTGATGCAACGCAAGATCTTCAAGTCAGCCGGTGCTGGGCCCTCGGCATACTGTGTCTTCCCAGGAAACAGAAAGTCCGGGTACTGCAAAGTGAAGGTATAGAGGTCTACCTCATGGCCTTCCGCCTGAAACTCACGCGCCAGCCGTTCATTGAAGGCAGCGATGCCGCCACGATAGGGATAAGCCGGTCCGATGATTGCGATTTTCATTGATGTTCTTGACTATCAGGAGGCAAAATTATTAAAAAATATCGTAAATTCGCAGCCAAATTGCAAACTCGTTCATCCTGATGAAAAACAACTTCTTTGAAAAGAACAAGAAAATGGTCGGCATCATCGGCTGCATCCTGCTGTTTGCCGTCATCACCCTGATATACTGTTACCCTGTGATGGAAGGCAAGCGCCTCAAACAGCATGACATCGCCATGTTCAAAGGCATGTCGAAAGAGATTGTGGACTACCGTGAAAGCTCTGGCGAGCAGTCGCTGTGGACCAACTCCATGTTCGGCGGCATGCCCGCCTGGAACATCTCGGCTCCGGTCAGGACCAACCTATTCCAATATGTGCACCAGGGACTCTCTTTGGGACTGCCAAGTCCCTTGGGAAGCATCTTCATCTCCATGCTGGGCTTTTTCATCCTGTTGCTCGTGCTGGATGTGGGCATAGGTCTCAGCGCCATAGGCGCCATCGCATACGGCTTCACCTCCTATCTCTTCATCGTGATAGGCGCCGGGCACAACACCAAGGCCATCGCCATGGCCTACATGGCTCCCGTGCTGGCCGGCATCATCCTGGCCTATAAGGGAAAATACCTCTGGGGTTCCGTTTTGGCTGCCATCGCCCTGGCTTTGGAGATCCGGGCCAACCACTTGCAAATCACTTATTATCTCCTGCTGATCGTTGTGATTTTCGTGATAGCGCAACTCATCAGCGACATCCGGGAGAAGCAACTGAAGCGTTTCTTCAAGGCATCGGCCTGCTTGGTCGTGGCAGCCATCCTCGCTGTGTTGACCTTCTTCACCCCCCTCTACGCCAACTACGAGTTCGGCAAGGAGACCACCCGCGGCAAACCGGTACTCACTCAAAACCAGGACCAGCAGACCAAGGGACTCGACCGCGACTACATCACCCAATGGAGCTATGGCAAGGGTGAGACCTGGAGTTTGCTCATCCCCAACGCCAAAGGCGGCGCCTCGGCCTACATCGGCAACAACAACCCCGCACTTGACAAGGCCGACCGCCAGTTCCGTTCCAGCATCGCCCAGCAGAACGCCTACTGGGGCGACCAACCCGGCACCAGCGGCCCCGTCTACGTCGGCGCCATCGTGATGTTCCTTTTCGTGCTGGGTGCCCTTACCGTGAAAGGCAAACTGAAATGGGTGCTGCTCACCGCCACCCTGCTCTCCATCTTGCTTAGCTGGGGCAAGAACTTCATGTGGTTTACCAATTTCTTCATCGACTACTTCCCTGGTTACAACAAGTTCCGCGCGGTGTCGATGACCCTAGTCATCGCCGAGGTGTGCATCCCACTATTAGGTTTTCTGGGCCTGGCCGAGATGGTCAAAAGCCCTGAAGACTTCAAGAAAAACATGAAGAAGTTCTTCATTGCCCTAGGCACCACTGCCGGCATATGCCTGCTGTTCTACATCGCCCCGAAGGTGTTCTTCAGCTTCCTCAGCCAAGGCGAGGCGCAACAGTTTGCCCAACTGAGCACAGGTCAGGATGGCGCCGTTTACCAATCCTTCGCCACCCAACTTGAGGATGTACGCGTGGCCATCTTCCGCAAGGACGCCCTCCGCAGCCTCCTCTTCATCCTCTTGGCCGCCGTTCCCATCTTCCTATACGGCAAAGGCAAACTGAAAGCCGCCCCGGCCTTCATCATCCTCGGTGCCCTGGTGTTCATCGACATGTTCCCCATCGACAAGCGTTATCTCAACAACGACAACTTCATCAACAAGCAGCTCGCCGAGAAACCATTTAACGCCACCAAGGCCGACAAAGCCATCTTGGCTGACCAAACGCCCGACTTCCGTGTGCTCAACCTGACCAAGGACGTGTTCAACGACGCCAGCACCTCTTACTTCCACAAGTCGGTAGGTGGCTATCACGGCGCCAAGCTACGCCGCTACCAAGACGTCATCACAGGATACCTCAACCCCGAGATCCGCCAGATGGGGAAAGCCACATTGGATCAGCAGCAGTTGCTCAACATGCTGAACACCAAATACATCATCTACGATCCCGATTTAGATCCGCTGCAAAATCCCTTTGCCTTCGGCAACGCTTGGACCGTTGACGATATCCGTTGGGTCTCCACCCCAGATGAAGAGTTTGAAGCCCTCGGCAGCACCGACCTGCACCACTCTGCCATCGTCAACCAAGAGTTCCAGGCTCAGTTGAACGGGTTGCAGCCCAACGGCGAAGGCACCATCACCCTCACCGAATACCGCCCCAACCAGCTCACCTACAGTGCTTCCGCCACAACCGACCAGCTCGCCGTGTTTTCCGAAATCTGGACCAAAGAGGGATGGAAACTCTGGATTGACGGCCAAGAGCATCCTCTGCTGCGCGCCAACTATATCCTTCGTGCCGCTGTGATTCCCGCTGGGCAACACGAGATCGTGATGCGGTATGAACCCAAGATTTGGGGTGTAGGCAAGACCATTGCGCTCATCAGCTCCCTTCTGATCCTGTTAGGCCTCATCGTCGCCCTCGTAAAATCCAGACCATGATCTCCGTCATCATCTGCACATATAACCGGGAGAAGTACATTTACAATGTTCTGCGAACCGTGGCAGAAAACGACTTCCCACGCGAAGGCTATGAGATTGTGCTGGTCAACAACAACTGCACCGACAATACGGAGGCCGAGTGCCAGCGTTTCAAGAACGACTACCCCGATGTCGTGCTCAACTGTTTTCACGAACCTCATCAAGGGCTCTCTCATGCTCGCAACTGTGGCATCCGCGAGGCAAAAGGCGACATCTTGGTTTATGTGGACGATGACGCCGTCGTCAACAAAGCATACCTGAAAACATACGCCGAGTTTTTCGACCGCAACCTTGAAGCCGCAGCCGCTGGAGGTCCCATCGTCCCAATATACGAGACCCAGGAGCCCGAATGGATGTCACACTACACTAGGATGTTGCTCACCGGAGCGCTCGACTTCGGGCCCAAGGAACGCGAGTTCCCGAGAAACGCCTTCCCCGGAGGCGGCAACGTTGCCTATCGGAAAAGTGTCTTCGACCGCATCGGTCTCTTCAACGTGGAGCTAGGACGCAAGGGCGACAGCCTGATCGGCGCTGAGGAGAAAGACCTTTTCGACAAGATGAATTCCCTCGGAATGAAGTTCTATTACCTGCCCAACGCCATCCTCTACCACATCATCCCAGAACGCAAACTGACGGAAGAATACTTCAACCGGCTCAGCCTCGGCATCGGACAAAGCGAGCGTTACCGCACCCAGAGCATCTCCAAGAGCAAATACCACAAACGCATCCTCCAAGAGGCCGTCAAATGGGGCGGTACCCTCATCTTATGGCTCGGTTTCGCCTTGAAAGGCCAGTTCAAAAAAGGAAACAAACTGATTGCTTTCCGAAGGAATGCCACACGCGGATTACTGGGCAAGAAAGAACTCGGCAATCCTGCCTGAAGCAGGTCGCATGTCATCACCCCAGCAACGGTTGACAAAAGCGGCCCTTTCCGAAGGAGCCAGGCGATGGTCACCAGTACGGATTACCTGAAGCAACTCTTCAAACGTGAAGACCTTCTTCCCGACCACCAACTCATCAAAAGGACGAGTGAAGTTCCTCTCCTTCTCATATACTTGAAAATCATATAGATACAATATCACATCCTTATCTTCCATCAAGACATAGTCATAAAGTATGGATGAATAATCCGTGATGAGTACGTCCGTATAAGGCAAAACAGGATAGATATCCATCGTTGACGGCAACAGCCTGATATTGGTCAACTCCCCGACCAAACCGGAATCCACTGAGTTGTTGGCATGTGGCTTGACCAGCAGCAAGGCGTTACGCTCACGCAACACAACATCCATCGTTTTCATGTCAAAACCCTGTATAAAGAAATCACGCTGCGAGTCACGCCATGTAGGAAGATAGACGTAAACCGAACGGTAAGGCCGCTCTTTCAGGCTTTCAATCAAGGTCTTCGTCTGTTCGGGTTCAAACCGTTCAACCAAGCCAAGCCTTTCGGCCTCAGGAGCGGTCAAGACGGCATTGCGGGGATAGCCCATCTTGAGGCAGCGGTCCACAGGAATACGAAAAGAGTTGGCAAATGTCTCGGTGAAGAAGTCGGTGGCGGAAAGCAGGTAATCGGGACGTTGGAAGGTCTCAGGATGAAAATAGCGTTCCTTCAGCGTCTTTTTCACAAAACGATCTGCCAGAGGCCCCGACGTGATGCCGAACTCGATACGCTTCATGGGCAAGCCGTGCCACAAGTTGACCAGTGTGGCGCCGCCTGAAAGACAATACATGATGTCCGAGGAATAAGCGTTAAAAAACCAGAACTTGGATCTCAACGCATGCCAAACGCCCTTCGGACTCAGAATCCAATAAGCCTTCAAGCCTTTGCTTCTGATTTCATTGACGGTTGATTTCTTGATGCTCAGCCAAGCGCAATCTATATCTTGAAGGTGCTCCGACGCATGGATAAACAGATACTTCGCATTATCGTTGAACGCTCCTCTGAAGCTTCCGAAAGTCCATTTCCTTTTGCTCCTCGGGAATAAGAACGAGAAAGGATAGATGCAATAGCAAACCAGATATGCGATAAACTTCATCATTCTGAAATTAGTTCCTGATTATGCACGGCAGTCGCAATCTGTTCTTCAGAAGGAAGCTGTCGCCAATCGCCATAGATATGCGTCAGATAGGCGTCCGGGTCATGAGGGATAGGCATCCGAATAGACTCAAACAGCGTTTCTCCCACAGGAAACAGGTCTTTCTCCCACATATAATGATGGGCAAAACTCTGGCCCAACCCATAGTGAATCTCGCCTTTCTTGCGGAAGACATTCAACGGCCAAGTGAGCGGTACCAGGCAATGGTAAATAGCCCAGTTTACGCGTGTCAACGCCTTTCGGATTCCTTCGTTCTTAATCTTGTACAGCCAATGCAGAAGGGCCACGCGCATCTTGGCACACACGAAGGCCCGAATGAAACTGTTTTTGGCCACACAAAAGATATCGATCCCGACACCTTTGTATTTATAAAGCTTGCCCCGTTGCGGAAACGATCCTAAGAGGTTCCCCTCTTTTTCCCTGAACTTGGGGAACTCGTTGATGTAGTTGAAATCAGAAAAACGGTCGTGGAGCACGTATTTCTCGGAATCGAGTTTGCGCAAAATAGCGACCAACTTGCGGTAATCCTTTTCCGGAAGCGCAATGTCGAGATCGTCGTCCCAAGGGATGAAGCCCTGATGCCGCACCGCGCCCAACGCCGTGCCACTACTCAAATAAAACGTCAGGCCATGGGCTCTGCACACCTCCGCCAGGAACAGGAGCTCTTCCATCATTTTCAACTGGAGTTCCCGCAACGGCGAGCCATCGGGAGAATACTTTTTTCGCAATGCTTCCGTATCAACCATAACATCTTTTTTCATTCGCAAAAATAATCAAAAAAGCATCTTAAACACTTTTTTTTCTAACTTTGCGCCTCAACACAACACTATTTCATGACTCCATGAAAGAATCCTTGGTAATCGGAGGCAGCAACGGCATAGGCCTTTCCATCGCACTTGAGCTACGGAAGGCTTGTCAAATCGTCACTATTGTCGACAAAGAGCACAACCCCATGCTCGATGGGTACGACAACATCCGTTTCCGCCAAGTCAACCTCTTGGAAACCGACTACGCTTTTTTAGAGGACTATAAAACCATCGACACCCTGGTAATCACCGCTGGTTTCGGCAGAATCACGCCTTTCGAAGACATCCTGGATCAAGAAATACAGAATAGTTTTCAGGTTAACAGCATCGCTCTCATCAGGATATTGCATTTCTTCTTCCCCAGGATGAAGCAAAAGGAGCCTTTCCGTTGTGCCGTGATGGGCAGCATCGCTGGTCTGATCAGCTCCCCTCTCCTTGCCACCTACGGCGCCACCAAAGCCGCGGTATGCAATGCCGTCGAGAGTTTGAACATTGAGTTGGAGATGGCCGGAACCGACAACCGCATCTTGAATGTGTCGCCAGGTTCCATCAAAGGCACAAAGTTCAACGGTGGCGAGAACAAACCGGAAGAAACCCAAGCACTAGCTAGCGAGATCATTGACCGCATGGAGCATCGGCAGACCCTCTTTATTCCCGATTACGAAGCGGTCTATAAAGGTGTACTCGAACGATACCATCAAGACCCACATCAATTCGGCATCGACAGCTATCGTTACAAATGGGAAAGCGGAAGAATGAGGAGCAACCCCCAGCTGAAAATCGGTTATCTGAGTGGCACTTTCGACCTTTTCCACATCGGGCACCTCAATTTGCTGAGAAGAGCCAAACAGTGCTGCGACTATCTGGTGGTCGGTGTGCACAAAGACGCCTCACACAAAGGGAAAGACGCTTTCATTTCCTTTGAAGAACGTTGCGAGATTGTCCGCAGCGTCAAATACGTGGATCAGGTGATTCAATCGGAAAGAGAGGATTGCGACGTCTATCTGAAAGGCATCGTCAAATACGACTATCTCTTTGTGGGTTCGGACTACAAAGGCACCGAACGCTTCAACCGTTATGAGCAAATCTTTGCCGACAAAGGCGTGAAAATCATTTATTTCCCCTACACCCAAGGGACGAGCAGCACCCAACTCAGAGACGCCCTTTCGGCCATCAGCAACAAATAACGTCAGCGCTTGATCACCTTGTCAATCAAGTCATTCACCGACTGAGACACTTTAAGTTTGTAAAGTGCCGTCAGGCCCAAGACCACAAACAGCAGCGACTTCAACACCGCATCGATGAGCAGTCCATAGATGGGTTTTGCAAACAGCTCGGAGAACCAAGGTGTCAGCAAAGCCGTCCATGCCCAATTGAGCCCGAACAGCACCAGAATCACCACCAAAACGGGAAACATCCGACCCGACAAGGGCAGCACTTTGACTTTCCAACGGATGAAGACCAACAGGAGAATCGTATAGACCGCATAGGACAAGGCATACGAGGCGGCACCTCCGTTGATGTCCCACTTCGGGACAAGCCAACGATTCAACAATATTGACATGGCTGCCAGAAGGATGGTGAACAACAAGGAATAATAATAATGCTTCGAATAACTGAGCGCCGTGGTAGCCACCGCAAAGGTGGAATAGAACAAACGGCCCAGCGAAAGCAGCAACACCGCCCATTTCCCTAGACAATAAATATCGCCATTAGGCAACAAATCGAAAATGAAATCGATATTCGTCCAGATCAAGAAAAACACAAACGACCCGGCGATGAACTGATGTAGTGCCACATTTTTGCACAGGCTGTCGGCCTGCGCCACATCTTTTTTGGCCATCGCTTCTGAGATGTGCGGCCGCGAGATGGCCCCTAGCGATCGATAAGGCATCTCGACAAGAGCTGCAATATTGGTGGCAATGCTGAAGATACCTGCCAGACGGAAGCCCGTCAAGCCTGCTACAAAGAACTTGCTCAGCATGGGGATGACATTGCCCGCCAAGGCAGCCGTAATCATAAACAGGGTGTAAAACAGGAAATCACGCCTCAACTGGGCCGATACATATTTGCGTTCAATCTTGAACGAAACCCGCTTCAGCGACAGCAAATAAACGATATTGATCAAGGTGGCCAACCCGTAGAAAACGCAGAACCCGACAATCACCCCGTCGAAGCTGATGACCTTGTAAAAATACAGCAGATACACTGCCAAGGTAGCCAGCCTCAAGCCCACCTCGCGGATGAACTTGGGCAATACGATACGGAGCAGCAGGTTACTGTTGGTCTCGAACACCGAAATATACAGCATGAAAAACGCCAGCGGGACAACGAATATGACATATTTCGCAAAAGCCTCAGGCTCCACACCCGTATCCTTGGTAAAGAAAGTCACTATTGCATCCTTGAACAGGAAGAAAGCCAGTAAGAAAAAGGCAAATCCAATCAGCGGCACCAGCAAAGTCCAGCCGAAGAAGCCATGGTCGCGGTGCTCCTCATCCTTGAAGAAGGGGTAATAGCGCATGGCCGAGGAGTTGGTGCCCAATTGCGACAGCCCCGACAGAAGGATGGCGCACTGCAACAGGATGTCGATCAAGCCAATCTGCTCAGGCTGGAGCGCCTTCGTCTGGATGAAGAAGGTGGTGACGATGCCAACCGCCACACCTATATAGGTGGCTATGGTCCCTTTAATGCTCTGACGTGCTACGATTCCCATATCAACGGCTTATTCATTCTTATCGTCAGCAACCAGTTCCCGCATCGAATCGGACTCCATGCTTTGCTGATCCGCCTCACGCATCGACTGTTCCACAAAAGCCTGATAGGCACTGATAATCAATTCACTATCCTTGTTTTCTTCCTCCAAGTCGTGGATAATCACCTCCTTATCCTTGATCTCCTTGCGGTAGCGCTCAATCTTTCCGTTTCTGTTCTCAATTGCCTGCTCGTGACCTTGAATCGCTTTCCTCAAGGAATCGATTACAATCTGCTTTTTACGGGTGCTATCCTCCGCGGCGCTCAGTTTATCGGCCTTGCGGCGAATACCTGAGTTCAGGTCGTTTCCAGTCAGGATAAGGATGGCTACAATCCAGATCCACAGTAAAAGGATGATTAGGGTTCCGATGGAGCCATACAATACGTTATATTTAGAAAAATTTGAAATATAAGTATTGAATCCGATAGTTCCAAACACAAACAAGGTTGTCGCCAAAATGGTACCGGGACTGAAGATGACGAAATCACGGTATCTCTTGATTTTCTTTTTGACCACCTTGGGACGTTTCAGTTCCTTGCGGTAATGTTCATCATACCTTACATTGCCGAAATAATAGAGGATGGCGATACCGAAGCAAAGGGCGAAGATAGCGATAATCCAACGCAAAACGTTGAAAAGGTAGAACAGGAATTTACCTTGGGCAAGGATCTCATGGGTAACCAAAAACTTCAGCGCATTGCCACCCAAAGAAATCAAGAGGATGGAAAGCACAATCAACATGCCGATGATCAACAGCATGAGGATGGCGAAACAACGTTGGATGACCCAGCCTTTCAGGGTCAAGCCTTTGTCTGTCACGTAGTTGGCATACACATTACGAAAACCGCTAAAGAAAGCCACAACCCCACTCGAGCCGAACACCAAGCACAGGATAATACTAATGGACAGCAACCCATCGTGTGGTTGGTTCATGATGCCGTCGATAGTATTCGTCACATAATCGAGAGTTCCCGAAGGAATGAGAAAGTCCTTGATAAGCATCATCACCCGCTCATAAAGATGGGGTATCGGAATGTAGGGAATCAGCGTGAAAAAGAAAAGCAGCAGAGGGAAGAGGGCCACAAAAAAGTTGAATGCCACACCGGCTGCACGGTCGATGGTGCGGCCTTTGGTAAAGAGCTTGAAGAATTCGGTAACCACTTCCAGCAAAGAAAGTTTTGTGCCGGGGAAACGCACCTTCCGAAGAAAGTTGTCGTCCTTATGGTACCACTCTTTTATGGCTTCGTATTTTCGCTTAATCCACATAAACCACTTGTATTAATGTGCAAAATTAAAAAAAAACTAACTTTGCAAACAAAAATTCACGCCATGAGCGAAGAAACCATCTCACATGAAGGGGTGATTACCAAGATCACCGACGATTTGCTGGAAGTCAAGATTGTCTCACAGAGTGCCTGCGCCTTATGTCATGCCAAGAATGCCTGCGGCATGGGCGAGCAAGCCGAGAAAATCCTCACCGTACCACGGCCCGAAGGCCAGGAATTCCAGTTGATGCAGAAGGTAAAGGTGATCATGGCCATCGGCCAGGGAAACAAGGCGGCTGTTTTGGCCTACCTCATCCCCATCATCATTCTGCTAGCAGCCCTTTTCGTCTGCCTAGGACTGGGTTTGGGCGAGGGCTTGTCGGCCCTCATCGGCATCGCGGCTTTGGTACCTTATTATATTATTCTTTACACCCAGCGCGAGAAATTGAAGCGTCGTTTTGAATATCGTATTGAATAAATTTTTATTTTTGCAGATTGCAAAAATTGAAAACAATTTAAAATTTCCTACATAATGAGTCACACTCTACTAATTTCATTGATTGTTCTCGGAGTGCTTGGCGCTGTGTTGGCCGTGGTGCTTTACATCGTGGCCCAGAAGTTCAAGGTCGAGGAGAACCCCCTCATCGACGAGGCGGAGGCCTGTCTGCCTGGTGCCAACTGCGGTGGCTGCGGCTTTGCTGGCTGCCGTGCCTTGGCTGAGGCCTGCGTGAAGCAAGCCGCCGAGAAGGGCAACATCGACGGTCTGGCCTGCCCCGGCACCGATATGGGCAAGGTGGCCGCTGTCCTCGGGCTCACCGCTGCCGCCTTCGAGCCTAAGATCGCTGTGGTACGCTGCAACGGCAGCTGCCAGAACTCACCCGCCAAGGTGCATTACGAAGGCGCCGACATCTGTGCCTTCGCTAGTACCCTCTACGCCGGCAAGGGCGGCTGCTCCAAAGGCTGCATGGGACTGGGCGACTGCGTGAAGAAATGCAACTTCGGTGCCCTGCACATCGACAAGGAGACGGGACTGCCCGTCGTCGACCCCGACAAGTGCGTGGGTTGCGGCGTCTGCGCCCGCACCTGTCCGCGCGGCATCATCGAGATCCGCCCTAGAGGTAAGAACGACCGCCGCATCTACGTCTGCTGCTCCAACACCGACAAGGGTGCCTTGGTCGTCAAGAACTGCTCCGCCGGCTGCATCGGCTGCCAGAAGTGCCTGAAGGAATGCCCCTTCGGAGCCATCGAGATGAAAGGCAACCTCGCCTACATCGACCCCGCAAAGTGCAAGACCTGCGGTAAATGCGCCAAGGTGTGCCCACGTGGAGCCATCCACACCGTCAACTTCCCCACTCCGAAGCCCAAAGCAGAACAGCCTGCTGAAGCTCCTAAAGTCGAACTTGAAAAACCCGTCACAGCATGAATCCCATAAAGACTTTCAAAAAGGGCGGCGTCCATCCCGAGGAGAACAAATTCTCGGCCGACCAGCCCATACAAGACTTCCCGATGCCCAAGCAGATCATCGTCCCCCTGGGACAATGCCTTGGTGCACCGGCTGATTGCATCGTCAACAAAGGCGACCGCGTGCTGACCGGACAACTCATCGGCACCGCCAAAGGCTTCGTCTCCGCCAACGTCCACTCCCCCGCCACCGGCACCGTCGCCAAGATCGACGTCGTGATGGACCACACCGGATACTATAAACCCGCTGTCTTCATCGACCGCGAGGAACAAGACGAATGGGCCCCCGGCATCATCGTCACCGATGAGCTGCTCACCGACATCAAGTTGGACGGCAAGGCCATCATCGACAAAGTGAAGGAATGCGGCATCGTCGGCATGGGCGGCGCCACCTTCCCCACCCACGTCAAAATGATGGTACCCGAAGGCAAAAAAGCCGAATATGTCATCATCAACGCCGCCGAGTGCGAGCCCTACCTTACCTGCGACTACCGTCTCCTCCTTGAGAAGACTCAGGAGTTCCTCATGGGCGTCAAAATCGTCATGAAAGGCGTGGGCACTGAACACGGCATCATCGGCATCGAGACCAACAAGATGCCCGCCATCGAACTGCTTGAGAAGACCATCAAGGCACATCCCGAACGCTATGCCGGCATCGAGGTGCAACCCTTGAAGACCAAATACCCGCAAGGCGGCGAGAAGCAAATCATCAAGGCCATCACCGGCCGCGAGGTCCCCTCGGGCAAGCTACCCATCGAGACGGGCTGCGTGGTGGTCAACGTGGCTTCCACCTTCGCCATCTATGAGGCCGTCCAGAAGAACAAGCCTCTGATTGAGCGCATCGTCACCGTCACTGGCAAATCCATCAAGAAGCCTTCGAACTTCCGTTGCCGCTTCGGCGTGCCTGCCGACCTCCTCATCGAGGCCGCTGGCGGTCTGCCCGAAGACATCACCGACGTCATCAACGGCGGTCCCATGATGGGTAAGTCGGTCTCCGTGACCAGCTTCCCCACCATGAAAGGCACTTCCGGTATCCTTCTGATGACGCTTCGCGATGCTCAGGACCGCCGCCAGACCAACTGCATCCGCTGCGGCCGCTGCGCCAAGGCCTGCCCCATGGGACTGCAGCCTTTCCTGCTCCACAAGGTGGCCAAGCTCAACGACTTCGACGAGACCGAAAAGAACCACATCATGGACTGCATCGAATGCGGCTCCTGCGAGTACACCTGCCCGGCCAACATTCCGTTGCTTGACTACATCCGCTATGGTAAAGCCAAAACTGGAGCTATTATTAAAGCAAGAAATCAAAAATAATTGACCATGAATAATTATACGATATCCGGCTCGCCACATGTACACTCGACAGAGAACACGAGGAAGATCATGTACCGCGTCATCCTCGCGCTGATTCCCGCCTTGCTTGTGGCGCTTTATTATTTCGGCTGGTATGCACTTAGGTTGACCCTTGTGACGGTCATCACCTGCATGCTTACCGAGTGGCTCATCCAGATGTTCCTCATCAAAGGCCCCATCACCATCAATGACGGATCTGCCGCCCTGACAGGTCTGCTGCTGGCTTTCAACGTGCCGGCCAACCTTCCCGTTTGGATGGCCATCGTAGGCAGCGTCGTTGCCATCGGCATCGGCAAGATGGCCTTCGGCGGCTTGGGCAAGAACCCCTTCAACCCGGCTCTGGTAGGCCGTGTGTTCATGCTCGTGTCGTTCCCGACCGCCATGACCACCTGGCCTCAGGTCCAGCCTATCTTCAGCAAAGGCTTCTTCGCTGACGCCGTCACGGGTCCCACCCCGCTGGGCATCCTGAAGGAGTCGGGAGCCGAGACCCTGTCCCAACTCGACAACATGCAGTTCCTCGACATGGTGCTCGGTAACCGCGGAGGCGCCTTCGGCGAGATTTGCGCCATCGCCCTGCTGCTCGGAGCCATCTACCTCATCTGCCGTAAGGTCATCGACATCGCCACGCCGCTGAGCATCCTGCTCACCGTGTTCGTGTTCACCGGCATCTTCTACCTCATCGACCCGATCCACTACATCGCCCCGTGGTACCACATCGTCTACGGAGGTCTCATCCTCGGCGCCTTCTTCATGGCGACCGACATGGTAACCACCCCGATGACCACCAAAGGCAAGATCCTATTTGGCTTCGGCGTCGGTGCCATCACCGTGGTGATCCGTCTCTGGGGTGCCTACCCCGAAGGCGTGTCGTTCGCCATCTTGATCATGAATGCTTTCACGCCGCTCATCAACAAGGCCTTCAAGCCCCAGGTGTTCGGCACTGTCAAACCCTCTAAACAATAAACGCCATGGCTAAGAAGAAAGAATCCACATTGATCAACATGCTGCTGGCGTTGTTCGTCATCACGGCTGTCTCCGGTGGCGTGCTGGGACTGGTTTACAGTTTCACTAAAGATGCCATCGCCGAGGTTGACCTGAAGAAAAACCAAGCCGCCATCCAGGCCGTGCTGCCTCTGGAAGGCGAGATCACCTATAAGGCCGACACACTGAGTTATACTGAAAACGGTGTCACCACCACCTTCCCCTGCAACCTGGCCTACGACGCCCAAGGCAACTTCAAAGGCGCCGCCATCAAGACCAGCGAGGGAGGTTTCGGCGGTAAGATCGAGATGATGGTCGGCTTCCTTGCCGACGGCACCATCAAAGGTACCTCAGTACTCTCCCACAGCGAGACCCCGGGCCTCGGTGCCAACATGACCGGTCCCTTCAAAGACCAGTTCGTCGACAAGAACCCGGCTTCGTTCAAGCTGACCGTCAAGAAGGACGGCGGCGACGTGGACGCCATCACCGCGGCCACCATCACCTCGAGAGCCTTCTCGAAGGCCGTCAACAAAGCCTATAACGCATTTGAAGCCAACAAAAACCAATTCACTCCCGCCGTCGAGGAGATCATCCCCGAAGCGGAGGAAATCGAAACTGAGGAAGGAGGAACTGAAAATGAGTAACAATTTGCAAACCTTCACCAAAGGCCTCGTCAAAGAAAACCCGATTCTGGTGCTCCTACTGGGTTGCTGCCCCACCTTGGCAACGACCACCAGCGCCATCAACGGCATGTCCATGGGCCTGGCCACCACCTTCGTGCTGGTGCTTTCAAACATCTTCATTTCACTCTTGAAAGGCTTCATCCCCGACAAGGTGCGTATCCCCTGCTTCATCGTGGTCATCGCCTCGTTCGTGACCCTGGTGCAGCTGCTGATGCAGGCCTATGTGCCCGACATCTATGAGACTCTAGGCCTCTTCATCCCCTTGATTGTGGTGAACTGCATCGTGCTGGGTCGTGCTGAGGCTTTCGCTTCGAAGAATCCCGTGTTCCCATCGATGCTCGACGGACTCGGCATGGGCCTTGGCTTCACCCTCGCACTGACGCTGCTGGGTTGCATCCGTGAGTTCCTCGGCAACGGCTCCATCTTCGGACTGAGCATCCTGCCTGAGACCGCCAAGATCCTGGTGTTCATCCTGCCTCCCGGCGCTTTCATCTGCCTCGGCTTCGTTATCGCTATTGTCAACAAACTCAAAAAAGAAAGTCACTAAGCCATGAAATACCTTATCATCATCCTCTCGACCGTATTGGTCAACAACGTGATCTTCTCCCAGTTCCTGGGCATCTGCCCCTTCCTGGGCACCTCCAAGAAGACTTCGACTGCATTGGGTATGGGTGCCGCCGTCATCTTTGTGCTGACTCTCGCCACCCTCGTGACTTGGCTGACCAACCGTTACATCCTGATGCCTCTGGGCTTGGACAAGTTCTTACAGACCATCGCCTTCATCCTGATCATCGCCGCCTTGGTGCAGATGGTGGAAATCATCCTGAAGAAGATTAGTCCCTCTCTCTATACTGCCCTAGGCGTGTTTCTCCCTTTGATCACCACCAACTGCGCTGTCTTGGGCGTTTCGTTGACCGTGGTCACCAAGGAATTCGCTTTTGTTGAAGGCCAGGCTGCCTCCTTGCTGAGCCTTGGCGAGTCGGTGGTCTACGCCGTCGGCATCGCCCTCGGTTTCGCACTGGCTTTGATCATCTTCTCTGGCATCCGCGAGCACATCGACCTCATGGAGCCCCCCAAGGGCATGAAAGGCACCCCCATCGCCCTCATCACTGCTGGCATTCTGGCGCTGGCGTTTATGGGGTTCACGGGGATTGTGTAAACGAGAGAATGGGGTTTAATGGGTTTAATGGGCTTTATGGGTAGTTACCCATTTGGCCCATTAAACCCATCCCTTTTTCTAGAACTCTTCCTCGCTCGATACATCTCCTCTTTTCTCCCACCTTTTTCCATAAAGTCGCGTTTTATCCATTCAATCAGACCACGAATGAGAGCATCGCATTGATGGATAAGCGTAATGGCAATATTGGCTATTGTTTCGTCAGAACGTTCTTTTACTTTCTCCCGGTAAACAGCCGAATCTAGATGTGTTCTACAAAAAGCACGTGTTTGTAGACAACGAGGATCGTTATACTCCCACTGCTCCAGCCCACGAACACGTAGGTAATCCTCATAATCAAGAAGGAGTTCATGAAGAGAGGCTCTATTCACATTTGTTAGTCTCAACTCCATCTCTCGGGACGCAATACCATCAATGTTTCCTTCAGCAAGATTTTGTTTTCCTGATCGGGCTGCTTGGATCATTTGATCTATAGTACGGTCATTATACCTAAGGAATTGGTGAGCAAAATAATAGGTAACGTCATAGATGCATTCAGCCTTTTGGAACGCCCATAGCGTCCGATAATTGCTGTCTTGTCGCAGAAAATCTTTATCTTCATTCATAAGCGTAAGTGTTTTTAGGTTGCAAAATTAACAAATATATTTTATCATACTATATTAATACATTGAAATTAATTATACCAGATTAAAGTTTTCGCTCAAATCAGTCCAGGTTTTTCAAAAAAAACACCACCTTATTTAAATAAAATGCGTATATTTGGCGTTTTATTGAAACATAGAGAAAATAACATGAAAAAACTATTCTTTAAAATGTTGGCAATAGGCTTGTTTTTACTAGCGATGCCGTTAAGACAGTTCGGACAAGACGTTCACAATCACATGATTGAACTTGAACTTGAAGCCATCGATAATCCTGACAAGCGCTTTTGCTTATTATCGAATATTGCCAATGATGATCACTATATTTACACCATTGACGAGGATAACAACTCTGTTTTTGTCTTTTCTTCCAAACAATGGCCCGACCAACAGTTTCAAGATTACTTCAACCAAACGAAAGCTGCCATCAATACTGAGTTTAATAGTTATCTTACAGCAGAAAAAGAGACTCAAGGAAACACCTTCATTGCATGGAAAGAATCCTTGCCACAAGACCTCTATGTTTTGTTGTTCAAGATTATGCTAATTGAGAATCCTGTAAACCGAGACGGCAACCAAACCTGCGCCACCTCAGATCCTTTCTGCACCACCGATGTGGTAACTTTTCACGTTGAAGCAAATCCAGGCGGTTACTGTGAAAGTGGACCTTATTACGGATGTCTCGCTCCCTATACCGACAGACCTCCGTTCTGGTTTCACATGAAAATTGGTGTAGCTGGTAATTTCACCATCAGAATGACCAACTCATCAAGTGTCGATATTGACTACTGCTGCTGGGGCCCGTTCTCCGACCCCATAACGCCCTGTCCCTCCCAATTGACTCAAGCAAAATATATAGACTGCGGGTCAAGCGGTGCCGCAACAGAAACCTGTCAAATTCCTAGTTCAGCTCAGGTAGGCCAGTATTATATCATGGTGATTACCAAGTACAATCAATCTACCGCTACCAACATAACTTTCCAAAAAGTCGCTGGTAGTGGTCCTGGCGAAACTGACTGCGGCATTCTTCCTCCCTTGATTGAAAACGGAGGTCCTTACTGCGTGGGAGACAACATCCAGCTCAGCGGCAATGCCCAGCAAGGCGCCACTTACAGCTGGTCGGGACCTGGCGGCTGGTCCGCCACTGGCCACACCGTGAACCGACCTAACTGCACCATGGCCATGAACGGCACTTATACCTGCACCATTACCCTTAACGGTCAGACTAACAGTGCCACTACTGAGGTCCAGGTGTTCCCAAAACCCACCGCCAACTTCACCGCCAACTCCGTGTGCAAAGGCGAAAGCACCCAATTCACCAACAGCTCCACCACCAACCCTGCCAACCAAAGCATAAGCTACCTGTGGGACTTTGGCGACGGGCAGACCTCGAACCAGACCAGTCCCTCTCACCCATACGCCGAGGCCGGCAATTATACCGTCACCCTCACTGCAAGCTGTGGTAACGGGAGCTGCACCAGCACCAAGACCCAAAACGTCACTGTATACCAAACCCCCGTGGCCAGTGCCACAGCCACAAACTCGGTAGTCCAATACGGTGGCACTACACAACTCCACGGCAGTGGCGGCACAGGGTCCTTCACTTACCATTGGGAACCCGCCAACAAGGTAGTGAACGCCAACATTCAGAACCCAGAAACCGTCGGACTGACCGAGACCACAACCTTTACCGTCACCGCCACCCAGCCCCAAGGCGGCTGCAACAGTACAGCTCAAGTCATCGTGTCCGTCCAAGGTTCCAATATGACTGCCAGCGCCAGTGCCTCACCCAGCAGCATCTGCCGTGGCGAGACCGCCCAACTCAACGCTATCGCTGTGGGTGGCAATGCCAATAACTACTCTTACTCATGGAGCCCCTCGCTGGGTCTCAGCGACCCCCTGATTGCCAATCCCGTGGCCTCGCCGACCGCCACCACCACCTACACTTGCAACGTGAGTGACGGCTACACCTCCCAGCAGGTCAGCACCACCGTCACTGTCAACCAACCCGAATACGTCGAGACTACTGAATATATCTGCCCTGGCGACACCTACAACTTCTACGGTACTGAGTACAGCGAGGTGGGCGACTACGACTACAACACCACTACTTCGCAAGGCTGCGAGAAGGTCATCACCCTGCACCTACGCCACTATCCCTCATACGAGAACGCCCATACCACCACCGAATATATCTGCCCAGGAACCAGCTATAACTTCCATGGTCATTACTACAGCACTACAGGCCTCCATTCTGAGACCCTCCACACCATCCATGGATGCGACAGCGTCGTGTGGCTTGACCTCACCGTTTACCCCGCCAACGACACCACCCTCGTGGATGCAGAGATCTGCACCTCGCAGACCTACAATTTCCACGGCATCGAATACAACACCGATACCGTCGTCTACTTCGACACCCTTGACCATCATGGATGCCTAAAGGTTGAAAAGCTCGTGCTCGGCGTAGGCCCCTACCAGAAGCCTCCCAAAGAGCAGCCTCGCATCTGCTATGCCCACGACGACAGTCCCTCCTACTATTGGGACAAGACCCAGCAGACCTATACCGAAGACACGTACGACGAAATCATCCTTCCCGACCCTGACGGCGGATGCGATGTCCTTCACCGCCTCGACCTGAAGTTCCATCAAGAATTCTACCGAACCGAGACTGAAACCGTGTGCGACCAATTCGTGTGGCACGCCACCCCAGGCATCACATACAATACCACCAACCACAACCTCGTCAAGGTGTTCCATGAAACAGGAGGCACAGGATTCGCCTGCGACAGCACCTTCGTGCTCGACCTCACCGTCAACCATTCCACCAATGACACCATCCAGGTCTACAACCAATGCAACCAATATGACTGGCAGTTTGGTTGGAACAACGAGACCTATGGCCTCACCGAACAAAGCAACTACACCAAGACCATCGACACCTACCTAGGCTGCGACTCCACCGTCACCCTGAAACTCCAACTCGACTACACCCCAGATTTCGAGAAAGTCTACGGCAATAAATGGGTCATTGGCGGATCCGAGTTCCAATTCTCCGTCGAAAGATACTGGATTGAACTTGAACATCCAAGAGCCACCCACCAGACCACCTGGGAACTTCACGATAAAGACGGCAATCCTTTCAACAAATGGGAGATCCTGCCATACGGCAACGGCGACAACTGCTATCTTTACATCTACACCTTCGAAAGAGACACTATTTGGTTACACGCCCATACCGAAAGTACCGGTGATTGCGAATGCGGTTCCGACGACAAAGAACTCTGGATCGTTTGCGGCTACCACAGTGTCAACGAAACCATTGACCCCTGCACTGTCGACATCTTCCCCAACCCCAACGATGGCAACATGACCCTCTCGTTCGACAACATGGAAGGCGAAACCCTCATCAAGGTCTACAATATCACCGGCACGCTGGTTGACCAGTTCACAATCCACAACGAGTTCGGACATTGGGCCTACACTTACCAGTCAGGCAGACTCACTCCTGGCGTATACTTCTTCAACATCGCCAACAAGAAAGGCATCCTGACGAAAAAGGTGATTATTCTCGATTGATAACCATGAAAAAGACACACCTCTTTCCGATACTGCTTTTTAGCCTTGTCATGATGGCCTCATGCTCAAAGGGCGTTGATCTCAACATCAGCGACCCCCAACAAGTTGAGTTCCTCAATATCATCCCATCAGACCTCATTACAGATTTTGGCCAGGAAAACATCCATTTTGGTCACACACCCCCTAATCTGAACAATATCTGTTTTTACGTGGACGGTTTGGAATACAAGGTATGCAAGCACTACATCTACGGTCCCAATCACGAACCTATTATATCAAATTTCCCGCTTGAATACGACCCCATCAAATACTACCACTGTTTCTTCCATCACAGTGAAAACATTGCAAGCGACAGTTTGTTGTACTTTGGGCCAGGGGAAGACCGGTTTATGATGGCCTACGACACCGTGTATATCATTGGTTCAGAGAAAGACTCCACCTTCACCGCTTACTTCGTTGAAATGCCTAACAGTAAATACCATCCCATCCAAGGCATTCTGCTGTCCGGCACCCTCACCAAAAACGGCATCAAGAACCTCATCATGGGGAAAAAGATCATCGACTACAGAGACCCGCTTCCCGCCGTTCTCGACGTTTACCTTCCTGGAAGTATCGACATCAAATACAAAGACAAAGCATCCTTCTTTCTCCGTGACACCTGCACTCGCTGGCAACAATACAATTAATAAAGCTCCATGAAACGTACGCTCCTCATCGGTATTTTGCTTTCCTTGCTTTGCTTCGGGGAGGCGTATGCCCAAAGGCAATTCAAAAAGCCTTTGAAATCGACCAGCCAGTCGATGTTGGGCTTCAGCAACTACAACATCGGAGTGAAACTGGGCTGCCCTTGGAGCTTCATGACGAAGTCCGATTTGGTCAAGACGACGAATGAAGGACATTTTGGCTACCTGGTTGGGATTTCAGGCGAACGCAACTTGGGCAAATGGTCCGTGGCCGTTGAAAGTACCCTCGCACAAAAAGGTGCCAAGATGCACAATGACAAGCCCTACCAAATCTCACTTTTGCAAAACGGCATTCTGAAGACCCAATACGAGGTGGCCTACAATGTGCTGACGGTGCGTGTCCCTGTCTCCTATTACTTCAAAGGCATGATCAGGGATGACAAGGTGGTTCCATACATCTTTGCAGGACCTGAAGTAGACATTCCTCTGGGGTTCAACTTCGACTTGATGAAGTTCAGCATGGATAGCGTTGCCGCCACCATCCAACAATTCGACGGACCTACGGGAGAAAATCCGCTCCCCCAGAAAAAGGAAGCCTTCAAACCCGGTCTCAACGTCAGCCTTGTGGCTGGGCTGGGCTTTATGACCAAGATACGTGTCGAAAACTCCGCCATCCTCTTCAAGTTTGATGCCGCCTACAACCAAGGTTTGATGAACCTGGCCGTCCCCACCGAAGAAGCCTGGAAGTGGCCCTTCGAGCCCCAGGACAAGCGCATTTTTGCCAATGACGTGGAGGTCAGTATCTCTATCGTATATCCTATCAAAAGAATACTCCACGACGCATGTTATAATTTTAGGAAATAAATTTCAATCTTTAAATAACATCAATAAAAGTATGAAAATGTATTTTACTAGAACACTTGCCTTAATGGTTTTGATGCTCACAGCCAGCATCACCATGGCACAGACGTACACCTACCCCGTCAGAGGACAACAGGGGTTCTCCCTGTCCGACAAGACCAGGGACGGCATGCACGTCAGCTACGAGCTGGGGAGTTTCACTCTCGAACAGCTGAACTACCGCGGCGAAGAAATGTCTGAGATCTCGATCAAAGGCATCGTCCTTCCCAACACGGCTGGCAGCCCCAACCTGCCTACCGAGAGCCGCATGATGGCCATCCCGCAAGGTGCCACCGCCACTTTGAATGTGGTTCACACAGAGCGTCAGGTCATCAAGAACGTGAACATCGCTCCCGCCCTGCGCATCCAAGCAGAAGCCGAGGAGCCTGACATGGATTACAAGAAGGACCCCAAGGTTTACAACCAAAATGCCTTCTATCCCGAGCATCCTTTCGAAATCAACAAGTCCTACATCCGCGGTGTTGATGCCGTTACCTTGTCCATCACTCCCTTCCAGTACAACCCGGTGACCAAGGAACTGGTGGTTTACACCGATGTGGAACTCTCCATCAGCTATGAAGGCGGTACTGGACATTTCGGTGAAGACCGTCTCCGTTCGCCTTACTGGGATCCCATCCTCGCCGCCGAGCTGATGAACTACGACCAACTGCCGGTAATCGACTATGAGGCCCGTATGCAACAGTGGCTCCGCGACGGGGAAGATGGCGCTGAATACCTCATCATCACCCCCAACAACGACGACTGGGCACCCTACGCTCAGCAACTGAAGGAGTTCCGTACAAAGCAAGGCATCATCACTGAAGTCTACCGCCTCGACCAGATGCCTGCCACCACCACCAATGCCATGAAGCAGTGGTTCCACAACGCATACAACACTTGGACAATCGCCCCTGTGGCCGTGTGCCTGCTCGGTGACCACAACACCAATATGGCTCAGGGTATCCCTGCCGAAACCACCAGTCACCCCTATAGCAGCACCTGCATCACCGACAACTTCTACTCCGATGCCGTGGGCAACGACAACCTGCCCGACATGGTATTCTCCCGTCTGGTGGCCCAGAACGCTGCTGAACTCCCTGTTTTCGTCAGCAAACAAATCGATTATGAGTCCGACCCGAACATGGATCCCAACTTCTACTCCAGCCCCATCACCGCATTGGGTTGGCAGACCGAACGTTGGTTCCAGATCTGCTCCGAGGTCTTCGGCGGTTACATGCGCAACCACGGCTACACCCCACAACGTATCAACTGCATCTATCAGGGTACTCCGGGTAACTCCTGGTCGTCAAACCAGAACACCTCCATGGTGACCAACTACTTTGGACCCACTGGTATGAACTACATCCCTGCCACTCCTTCTGAAATGGGTGGTTGGACCGGTGGCACCCCTGAACAAGTGGTGCAAGCCGTCAACAACGGCACCTTCTGGGTGCAGCACCGTGACCACGGTCTGGATGAAGGTTGGGGCGAACCCGCAGTACGTAACCAACACATCGACCAATTGAACAATGTGGGCAAACTGCCTTTCGTGATGTCCATCAACTGCGAGACGGGTATGTTCAACTACACGGGCTCGAACGGCAACTGCTTCACCGAAAAATGGATGCGCCGCACCTACAACGGTGAAAATGCCGGTGCCGTCGGTGTGCTCAGCCCCACTGAGGTATCCTACTCTTTCGTCAACGACGCATACGTTTGGGGTGTCTACGACCTCTTCGACGGAGACTTCATGCCCGACTATGGGCCGTATGCCGCTAACACCGGCAACTGGATGCCTGCTTTCGGCAACGTGGCTGGCAAATACTTCCTCGCCCAAAGTTCATGGCCCTCGAACCCTGACTCGAAAGACATCACCTACACCATGTTCACGGCACACTGCGACGCCTTCCTGAGAATCTTCACCCAGGTCCCGCAGACCATGGCCGTCAACCACCAGAACGTGCAACTCGCTGGTTTGAACACTTTCCAGATCACTGCTCCTGAAGGTGCTACCATCGCCCTCACCAAAGGTGAAGGGGAAAACCTGGAGATCGTGGCTGTAGCCATTGCCACAGGAAGTGTCCAGACCATTGAGATTCCTGGGCAGGTACCGCCCACCGTTCTGCATCTCACTGTCACCGGTCAGGACTACCTCCGTTATGAGTCCGACATCGACGTCATCCCTGCTGATGGTCCCTACATCATCATCAACGAATACACAATTTCCAACCAAGCTTCCCAACTCAACTTCGGTGAGGACGCCGGCTTCGACCTCGTCCTGAAGAACGTGGGCAACAGCCAGGCTTCAGCAGGCACTGCCACGCTGACCACCGAGTCGGAATACGTGACCATCACCAACGGCACTGTTGACTTTGGCGCCATCGCCTCCAACGTCACCACCAACCTCACCAACGCCTTCGCTTTCACCATCTCCGATGAGGTACCCAACAAGACCCCCATCGATTTCACGGTGACCATCACCAGCGGCAGCGACACTTACGAGAACCACATCAACATGAAGGCTTACGCCCCCTTGATTGAGATTGAAAGCGTGGGCATCCGCGAACTCAACGGCAACGGCAATGGCCGCCTCGACCCAGGCGAGACCGTGAAACTCACCTTCATTGTCAATAACAAGGGCAATGCCGACTCACACGAAGCCACCGCCAACCTCACCATCAACAACGCCTTCATGCAGAATCTTGGTGAACCGGGTATTACCATCGATGGCATTCCCGCCAGCGAAGGCCATGCCTTCCAATATGAAATCTACGTGGACAATGCCCCGTCAGGCTTCGCCGCCGAATACACCCTTGACGTGGCTTCAGGCGTCTACACCGACACCAAGGACTTCGTCTCGAAGATCGGACTGAATGTGGAAGACTTCGAACTAGGCACCCTCGATCCAGCCATGTGGACCAACAACTCCAGTATGCCTTGGACCTTCTGCTCCGACGAACATTACGAAGGCGCCAAGTGCCTGAAATCAGGCACCATCGGCCACAGCGCCGAAACCGAGGTCTCCCTCACCTTCGAAGTCGGAGAAAACGACAGCATCGCCTTCTATTATAAGGTGTCGTCGGAAAGCGGCTACGACAAGCTTTACTTCTACGTCGACAACCAAGAGAAGGCCAACTGGTCTGGCGCCGTTGATTGGACCAGGGCACAATACTATGTATTGGCCGGCAGCCACATCTTCAAATGGAAATACAAGAAAGACACTAGCGTGAGCAGTGGTAGTGACTGCGCTTGGATCGACTTTGTGATCCTGCCTCGTGACATGAGCCTGGCTGCCAGCGCTGGCCTTGACATAGATGCATGTGAAAGCGAACCCACCCAGATCCTAGGCTACGCGGTCAACTACGAAACCTTGGCCTGGGCCACCTCTGGCGACGGCACCTTCGACGATGCCACTGTCATGGACCCGACCTATACTCCCGGCACACAAGATATCGCCAACGGCACTGTTACGCTTACCATGACCGCCACCAAGGGCACCCAGACCATCACCGATGACATGACCCTCACCTTCCATAGCCCCGTCAGCATCACCCTCCCGGAAAGCTTAGCAGAGGTAAGTTATTGCGCCATCAGCGAGCCTCAGGGTATTGCCGTTGAGGTAGAAGGCGAATATGCCTCCTTCCTCTGGACCACCACAGGCAGCGGCGAGTTTGAAAATGACGGCGAACTCATCACCACCTATACGCCAAGCGCCGAGGATATCGAAGCCGGTAGCGTGACCCTATTGGCCACCGCCACCTCCGCAGGCTGCGGCCCCGTATCATACGAATATCTGTTCGAGATGAACCCGGCACCCTTTATGGACATGCCTTTGCCCAACTGCATCATCACGGCTTGCCAAGGTCAGGACTTCACGGTCGGCTTTGCTTCTTTCACCGGTTATGTCGACGGACAGATGACCATGGAAGTCAACGAGGAAACCATCACCCTGATAGAAGGACAACCTTTGACCCTTCCTACAGCAGACCTTGAACCCGGTTCCTACACCTTCCATTTCCACCACCTGAGCAACGGCTCATGCGAAATCGACCCGAACATGAGCTTGGGCATCACCATCCTTGAGACGCCGAACCTCACTGTGGCCAACACCAACGTCGAAATCTGCGCAGGCGAGACTGCCACATTTGAGTTTGCCACCACTGGAGGCGACACCATGATCCCCAGCTTCACCATCGAAGGCGATGGCATCGAGCCAATCGAGTTTACCGGAACAAGCTACACCTTTGAAATCACGCCCTCCGAGAGCACTGAGATCCATCTGACGAAGATCACCTCCTCAGCTAGCGGCTGTGGTAGCGATTGTGAGAACGCCTTGGATATCACCCTTTCCGTAGTTGTGGTTCCCACCGACATCGCTCCTATCATCAACGGCGATACCGAGCTGGATGCCCGCATCACGCCTAGCAGCACCTATACCGTCACCAACGACTTGAGAGTCAGTTACAGTCTCAGCCCTGCCGAAGCTGGCACGATTGAAGTCGAAAACGACGACAAGAGCATCAGCGTCGTGTGGAGCCAGACCTTCAAAGGTACCGTCACCCTCACCGCCACTCCGCTGTCGGATTGCAACGACACGGAAGGTACCCTCACCATCACGGTGAAGAACTCCACCGGTGTGGATGAGCTGGAAGCCAATGCCAAACTCTTCCCGAACCCGACCTCCGGCCTGGTAAACATCGAGTGCGAAGGCATGACCCGCGTCAGCATCTACAGCACCATCGGCCAAATGGTCTACGACAAGGAAGTCAACGCCGACCAACTCAGCGTCGACCTGTCGCAGCAACCTGCCGGAAGCTACCTGGTGAGAATCGTCACCAACCAAGGTACGGTGGTGAAGAAACTCCACATCAAGTAATAGTTAGGAGTGAGAAGTTAGGAGTTAGGAGTAAATTCCTAACTCCTTAAAACAAGGAGAGGCGGCCTCGACGAGGCCGCCTCTTTTTGCATCAGTTTTCTATGATAAACTTGCTTGCTTCTAAAAAATAATCGTACTTTTGTGTTCAGGCGTAGATTATCATGGAGATTCTTTCACATTTCAAGACGATAGAAGAGCTAACAAAAACACTCGCGCGCGAACATGGATTGCTGAGTGAGTTGTTTGAGAAACGAAAACTGATGAAGTTTTCGTTAGGGTTGGCTTTGGAACTCGTGGGAGGAAATGAGGCGCGACTCAGAAGACTCGTGGACTATGGGGTGTTGATTGAAACAGGAAATACAGTAGAGATTGAAAGCGACTACCTAAACTTCTTCGAGGAGGTGCTGAATGTAAATGAGGAAATCAATGTACTCAGCGTACAAGAATGTATTAACACCCTCAAAGAATACATTGGCTATTACCTGCAAGAAACAAATGCCAATCGTAAGGCTGGATACCAGGATAGTGTGCGGCAACTATTGAAAAAGACGGGATTCCGAACATTGAAGAATGTGGTGGACTTGAAGCGAAATATGGATAATGCCTATAAGCAGGAGCCAAACTACATCATCAAGAAAAAGAAGCTGCAGAATCTTGATGAAAAGAGCCACAGCATCCGCTCGATGATACGTGAGTGTGAGAAACTGATGGATAATGAGCACGCCTTTTTTCTCATGGCCAATGACCCACACATGTCCAAGACATGCAGTGATGTGAAGTATGCTTTTGTGGAGGCGTACCATGCGCTGATGGAGATAGACAGACAGATTATTGTCTATATCAACCAGATTGAACAACAGAACCAGCTCTACAAGAAGATACGCAAGCTGAAATATCTTCAAGACCAGTTGCTCATCAAGACGGACACCAATCTGTTGCAGGTGTTGGAGGACAGCAACCCACTTTGGATGGAATCCCGGCAATACAACAGAATCCGCCTCTCGTTGGAAATGTTGAGGGAGAACGACCAGATAGTAACCATACTGAGGCGGATAGCCGAGCGTAACGGCTTGAAAAAAACTGCACGGACAGAAGCCGAACCGTTGACAGACGAGGATTTGCAGGAACATGTTCAAAAATTGAAAGGCATTGATCCTTCTGAAGTATGGAATGCATTTTCTGCGTCAAGTTACAATCTGTTTGATTTTATTCTGAGATACGACTATGAGGCGAAGCGTGATATTGAAGATCATGCCGCCCTCTTCTGCCAGTTGGTCATCCTTCATCCAAACGAATGTCGTATGACTGAGGAATACGCAATTTATCAAGACATTGAATATCCTATAATCTATGCGAAATAACACTCAAAGAATATACGAGCGACTGAGCCGTGGAGAATTTCTCTCGGTTGATAGTACAGATACCTCTATCCGTCATTTATATGAGGATATTGAGGAGAATATGGACGATTATACTGACTTTTTTCAGGAAATCGGTCTACAATTGGAATCAGGCAATGGTTATTTCTATTTTTCACGAATAGGCGAAGGGAAACAGTCTATTGAGCAAAAATTGGACAGTTTTTCCAAGTGGCTCGATTATTTGGACTTCCTAAAGTGTTATAACCAGTCGTTTACGGCTGGCTATCAGTTTCGCAAGAGCCATTTGATAGAGCAAATAAGTCTGGATATTGAATTGAAAGAGAAAGCCGGTCATTTATTTAAGAAGTACGGCGTGGGGTCATATATAGAGATTGTGAATAAACTACTTCAGGAAATGCTGAGTATGGGGTTTGCTGAGTGCATTAGCGAACAGGATGAGACCTATAAGATTACTTCAGCATTCCGCTATGCCGAGGAACTGGTAAATATGATTCAAATAGCTAACGAGGATGAGATACCGGAGGTGTAAAAAAACTAATATGAAACTACCAATTAACATAGAAGAATTGCTCAGTGGACGAGCTGTAGAGTGTGACCGCATTGAGTATAAGATGGGATGGAACCCAGATGCCATCTACCGTAGCGTGTGCGCCTTTGCCAACGACTTTGACGAGACGGGTGGCGGTTATATAGTGGTGGGTGTTAAGGAAATGAGCGGTCGCCCTATCCGTCCTGTTGTCGGTATCGACCCCAACCAAATCGAGCCCATAGAGAAAGATATGGTAGGCTACAACAACCTGATGCAGCCTTACTATCAACCGCGGCTGTATATTGAGGAGGCCGACGGGAAGACAATTCTGGTCATCAAGGTATCAGCTGGTGAGCGTCGCCCATACAAGGTGCCTGACCAAATCACCGCCAAACAGAAAACTTACAACTACTACATCCGATATAACAGTAGCAGCATTGTACCTAAGGGTGAATATGAACGTGAGCTGATAGACCTGGCTAACCGTACGCCGTTTGACGACCGAGGAAACGACCAGATAACGCTGAAGGACATCTCGCCGCTGCTATTGCACGACTATCTGGTGAAAGTGAAAAGCAGCCTTGCCAGCGATTCGTTGACGGAAAACATGAAATCGGTGCTGGAACAGATGGAACTGTTGGAGCCGACACCCGAGGGATATAACATCAAGAACGTGGCGGCCATGATGTTCGCTGAGCGTCCAGACCGTTTCTTCAAGCAGTCTCAAGTGGAGATTGTGCTATTCCCTGAAGGGCGCGAAAAGAATCCCAATAACTTGATTGAGGTAGAACCTATTAGGGGAAACGTGCCGACGATGATTAAAGAAACGCTGAGTTACTTGCGTACCAATGTAGTCAAAAAGAAAATACTGAAGCCCAAGAACGACGAGCATTCCGACAAGTTCTACAATTATCCCTATCAGGCGCTAGAAGAAGCAGTTGTGAATTCGCTGTATCATCGCGATTGGACGATACGCGAGCCAGTGGAGATTACCATTGAGCCAGATAAAATATCTATACTGAATTTCTCCGGACCTAATCACACCATACCGATGAAGGCGGTGCGTGAGGGTAAGTCGTTGCGCTCGCGCCGCTATCGTAACCGTAGGCTTGGTGAGTTCTTAAAGGAGTTGGATCTGACCGAGGGTCGCGCAACAGGTATTCCCACCATTCAGGACGAACTGAAAGCCAACGGCTCGCCTAGAGCAACTATTGAAACGGACGAGGAGAGGACGTACTTCTTGATAGACATTCCATGTCATCCAGAATTCGTGACCGATACCCTCTTGGTTGAACAAATGGGCGCAAAGGAGCCAAATGTCACCAAAGATGTCACCAAAGACGTCACCAAAGAACTTACTGAAAGACAATTGATTATATTGGAGATGATCGTTGAGGATTCTTTCGTGACAATACCAGAAATGTCATTAAAGAACGGCGTTGCGACAAGGACTATCAAACGTGATATAGAGAACCTACAATTAAGGAGCATCTTAACTCGCAAGGGTGGTCGAAAGGATGGTGAATGGGTATTAACAGAGTTGGGATTAGCAATGCTTGAAACGTTGAAAGAACGACGGCTTAAAAACATGAACGAAGATGAAATACCTGAATAAGATTATATTTATCAATAGCGCCAACATACCATATGCGGAGATTTCTGTTGATGGCAATGTGCATTTTACAGGAACGCAGGGCGTAGGTAAAAGTACCGTCTTGAGAGCGTTGCTGTTCTTCTACAATGCCGATAAGCATCGCCTGGGCATTCAATTGGGGCAGAAATCATTTGATGAATTCTATTTCCGCCAGTCTAACTCACATATCCTTTATGAGGTAATGCACGACAATGGGGCTTATACCATTTTGGTAAGCAGATACCAAGGGCGTGCGTCCTGGCGATTCATTGATGCGCCATATCAGCGTGAATGGCTAATCGATGACGATAAGCAAGTATTGAGTGATTGGGTGAAAATACGTGAGCGTATCGACAAAAACGTCGCTGTATCAGCGAGAATAGACTCAGGAGTGATGTTCAAGGACATTATCTTTGGCAACACCCATGACCATAAATACACCCGTTATTCATTGGTTCAGAGCTCCCACTATCAGAACATTCCTCGAAGCATTCAGAACGTATTTCTGAATACTAAACTAGATGCAGACTTTGTAAAGAACACTATCATACAGTCTATGGCAGATGAAGATCTGCCCATCGACCTGCAGACCTACAGACGATTGGTGACAGACTTCGAGCGAGAGTATGACGAGATAGACTGCTGGTTCCGTCAGACACGAGAAGGTAATTATCCTGTACGCCAACAGGCATTGAAGATTGCTGAACAGGGACGAAAGATTGTGGCTCTTGACCAACAGTTGTTGGATGTATGGCACATGCTGAATTTTGCTGTGGCTGAAAGCGAACAACAGATACCTCTTTTAGAGGCAGATGCAGCAGAAGTGAAAACGGATACGGAAAAGGAACATAGCCGCGAAAAGGAACTCACAGCCGAATATGACAAAGAGAAAGACGCCCTGAATCAAGAGTTGGGAGCCAAGAAAGGAAAGCTTAAAGAGATTGCTCAGGCAAGAAAAGATTTCGCTACTATGGGCATTGAGGACAAACTTGCGCTTGCAAATCGCGAGGATGCCATCAAACAGGAAAAGGCCAACAAACAGATGCTACTGGATGACTTTTTGAAAACTCATGACTCGATTGAAGAGAAATACAATATTGCGCGAGGAAAACTAGAGAACGCTCGTCAGGCATTTGAGAACAGCCAGAAAGAGGCATATTATAAGAAACAATCTGAGTTACAGAAAGAGCGTAAGCGTCTGGAGGATGAACGCACGAAAAACAGGAATCAGCTCTTGGACGCTTTCAATAGTTGGCGACATGAGTCTGATGAACGTCTTCAGTTGTTATTGGCAGAACAGTTCAGAGCTGACAGCGCACGGAAAGAACTCCGTCAGTGGCATCCTATGGCAGAAAAAATAAAGCAGGTTGCGGAACAATTGCTACAGTTGGCTTTGGAAGAGAAAGAAAAAGCGGCTCAACAGACCGCCGTACAAAGTCAGATTAATCAGATTACTGCTGAGTATGAGATGAAGGAGACCGAACTGAAACAAGCCTATCAACGTGAGCAGGAACGCCTTGAGGGTAGTCGCGACCAGTATCGTGAGCAAATTGCAAAAATTAATGATTTGCTCGCCCATCTGGATGGCTCTCTTTATCATTGGCTTTGCGAGAATGCAGAAAGTTGGGAAGAAACGATAGGCAAGGTTGTTGATGAAGAGCGGATCCTTTATGCCGAAGGCCTTGAACCTAAGTTGGGGGTAGCATCCGACAGTTTTTTTGGCGTAAAGCTAAATTTAGATAATATAGACTCTGTGCATCGCACACCTGATGAATATCGAGAGGAAAAGAAGGCTTTGGAAGAACAGGTGCAGCAGATAAACCGTAAGCTTGCACAATTGCCCGTTTCCCTACAAGAAGAAATATCGAAACTCGGAAAAAAATATGCTGCGCTACTCAATCCGCTTCGTCATAAGGCCACTTTATTAAAGGTTGAGGAAGAGCAGATACCCGTCAAACGACAGAACTTGCAGAACCAACAGCACAAACTGGAGATGGAAGAGCAGGAGCTTGTCGCAAAAGAGAAAGAGGCTCGCGAACATGCCTTCAACGAAGCACTTCTAAAAGTGCAAGCGGAAACGGAAGACCAACAGAAAAAGGAGGCCAAGAACAAGAAGGAGCTCAAAGACCTTGATACTGCCTTTAATAAATCTGCAAAAGCGCTCGATGATGAACTGCGCACATTCAAAGAGAAGCAGGAATCGGAAGCATCAGTTAGGAATCGGGAGTTTGAAGCCCAGAAAGCCCAGCTTGATGAACAGCAGAAATCTGAGCTTGCAGGCAAGGGTGTAGATGTAGCACTGCTCGAACAATACCGCAAAGCTCTGGAGGATTTAAAGGCATTGTTGACGAGAATTGATAATGAGCGACCAATCGTCATCAGGTATCGCGATGCAGAACAGAACCTGTTCGCCAAGGAACCGGAACTCAAGAATACCATCAAAGACATTGAGCAACAACTCGCCATGATGCGTCAGCGTTACGAAGACAAGCGGGCGCGGATAGAGAAAAAACGACAGGAATTGGAAGAACGGCAAAAGACAATTCTCAAGAATCTAACACATAGACGAGAGGGCCTGAACCTTTATCATCAGGTTGTGGAAAATGAGCACTTGGTGCCAGATACTTTCCTCTCTGATGATAAGGCGAGAACAACCAACCAGGATTGCCAGCAACTGTTGAGTCAGCTTCGCGGAACGGTGAACCAGAAACGGGATTCGATAGACAAGCTGAAAGATACGGTTGTCAACTTCAATCGCAATTTCAAACCACAGAACGCCTTCCATTTCAACACCATGCCTGTGACGGACAGCGACTACCTGCAGATTGCTGTTGACTTGCAGGACTTCATGGACAACAACAAGATTGAAGAGTTCCAACGCCGTACCAGCGAACACTATAAAGACATACTAGGACGTATCTCCACGGAGATTGGTGAGCTTATGAAACGACGTTCGGATGTGGATGGCGTGATACTCGACATCAATCGTGACTTTGTAGAGAAAAACTTTGTCGGAGTCATCAAGAGCATTGAGCTTAGGGCAAATGAATCGTCCGACAAGCTGATGCAGTTGCTCATTTCCATTCATGACTATACTGCCGAGAATGCACTCTCAATAGGTGAACTCAACCTCTTTTCAAGCGACAATCGTGATGAGGTGAACCGCAGGGTAGTGGACTATCTGAAGAGTCTCTCTCATCAGTTGCAGAACGAACCAAACCGCCTAACGGTGTCGCTTGGCGACACCTTCCGCTTACAGTTCCGTGTGAAGGAGAATGACAACGATACCAACTGGGTGGAGCGCATCAACAATGTGGGCTCTGATGGCACAGACATACTGGTGAAAGCAATGGTCAACATCATGCTTATTAATGTTTTCAAGAAGAAGGCAGCCAAGAAGAGTGGTGACTTCATCGTGCATTGCATGATGGACGAGATTGGACGCCTGCATCCTAACAACATCAAGGGCATCTTGCAATTTGCCAACTCACGCAACATATACCTCATCAACAGTTCCCCAACTTCGTATAATCCGTATGATTACCGCTATACGTATCTATTGAGTAAGCATGGCGTGAAGACGAGAGTGGAGAAATTGTTGAAACGGATTTAACAGGGCATCATTTATGGCAATAAGTGCATCTTTACAAGCTTTGATAGCGGGCAAGCAGGTGGCGGGTTCTCATCTAAGAGGTAAATGGCTTGACGAACTGATGGCTGAGGGTTTATTATTGGTAGTAACCCATGGCTCAAAGAAATTATATAAAGCTCGTGATATTGAGACATTGAAGCGGTTTCTCATAGACAAAGATGAAAGCTATCGTATGCTGGAAGGCAGTGGTTCTGATTCTCGTGCTTCAATGGCTGCAGAAACGGGTAATTCCAAGTTGGTGAAAGTCCGCTCTTGTCCAGGATTCCCTGTAAATTGCTACGAGCCATTAACATGTCTGATGAACAACAGAGAGATGGTCATCAATCCCATTGAGGGCAGTTTCTTGTTTATCACAGATTGGAAATCTTTTTCCATTCCTGAGGATTTCGTTGTTGTGGGTATTGAGAACATGGAGAACTTCCGAATGATTCGTCAACAAAGACAACTATTCGAATCAGAAATTGGCAAGCATCGCTTTTTGTTTGTTTCCCGCTATCCTCAATCCACAGACCTTCGTTCATGGCTCCAGTCCATCCCCAATCGGTATGTCCATTTCGGTGATTTTGATTTGGCAGGCATTCATATCTTTTTGAAGGAGTTCCATCAATACCTTGTTGAACGTTCATCATTTTTCATCCCGTCAGATATTGAGAAGAGATTACAAAAAGGCTCGCAAGAACGGTATGATAGCCAGTTGTCTCGATTCGGCTTTTTGAAGAGTGATGAAAAAGATATTCAGTTTGTTATTGACTTAATCAACAAATACCATCGGTGTTATGATCAAGAGGGGTATATAGAAACATAAAGAAACAAGGAGAGGCGGCCTCGACGAGGCCGCCTCTCTACGTTATTGACATTTAAAAAAACCGATTATTTCAAATCGTAACTAAGGTTAAACCTTAAAGTATTCTCCAGAGGATTGGTACCCACTGTACCATTGACCGGGACGAGATATGAAACATCCAAGCCAAAGACATTGTATTTCAAAGCAGCGCCCAAAGTGATGTACTTACGATTGCCCTTCAGCGCAGTCTCGTTGAAATAACCTGCGCGGACAGCAAACACGTTGTTGTACCAGTATTCAGCACCAACGCCGATGTTATATTCGCAAAGTTCCTCGTAGAAGGAACCCTTACCTACACGCTCGCCTTGGTCATTGAACGAATAGCCAGGAGCATCGTAGAACGACTGGATGATGCCCACAGGCACGGAAACATTGTCGGACATACCATAAACGAGAGAGTCAGTGCCCGGATAATAGGTAGGCGGCGTAGGCACCAACAGTTTAGTCACATCAACCATGAAAGCCAAGGAGTTATACTCATCAAGTTCCAGCTTCAGGCTGGGGCCGAAACGCAGCGTGGTGGGGATGAAGTCCTTGTCAAGTGAGGTGAATTTGTAACTCACTTTGGATCCGATATTGTTAATGCACACACCCCATGAGAAGTCGGCATCCATATCACTGAACCACTCCACAGGACGTTTGTAGTACACGGCGACATCAGCGGCAACCGACCATCCCGCACCCGATTCGGCATCATAGTTACCCGTCAGGTTGGAGAGGATGAAACGACCCGCCACAGCTCCCGAGAGGTACTCGGTAAGCATTCTGGAATAAGTGACATCCAAGGCCCATTCATTAGGCTTGTAATCCATAGGATTCTGGCCGTTACCGTCCACAAAGGTAATGTTACCGCAATTGAAATAGCGCAAGGTGGCGCCAAGGGCAGATTCCTTGTTCAACTTGGTAGCAAAAGCCAAATAAGCCAGATTCATATCGGGCACCAGATTACGCAGCCAAGGGCTGTAACCCAGACCGATGCTCATCTTTTGATCCATGAAGGTATATTTGGCCGGATTGTAATGCATGCTGTAGACATCAGCTTCCGATGCCACGCCACAATCACCCATGGAGCCGCCACGGGCATCCGGTGAAATCGACACAAAAGGAACTGCGGTGGTGATGACATTGGGATTCAATGACTGACCCAAGATTTCATGCTGGTTCTGCGCATACAACCGTGCTCCTAAAACGACCATAACGGCCATAAGAATAAATGCTTTTACTTTCATACGATTTGAAAAATTATGATAATAACATGCAAAAATAACGATTAACTCCTTGGTTTATTATATTACAGAAGATTTTTTTATTTCTTGATGAGACGATGCGAAAGGGTCCGCGTCTTCCCTGCTGAATCCGTGATACTTAGCCGATAGACGTAGACACCGGGACGAAGCGCAAATCCTCCATCTCCCCGACCGTCCCAGCGAATCACCGGTACCTCGCCAACCACCGAAGCGGTATGCTCGTGCACCAGGGCCACACGACGGCCCATCATGTCGAAGACCTCCAGCTGAATGTCAAGGTCCTCGGTCATCTCCCCGTTGATAAAGGAGAAGGACACCTCGCCCTCGAAGGGGTTGGGATACGACTGCACCTGAGCGATCAGCGTGTTTCGCTCTACAATCATCACCATCTCCACTTCCGTCGGGTTGTTCCAAGTATCCCAGGCTTTCAGCGAGAACTCGTAAATACCGTTATCCAGCTCCTCAAACGGAATGGAGATGCGTCCACGGTGGCAATCGTCGAGGACAGGTTCATAACGATCGTTCACAATCAAGTTGCTATAACCGGCAACGTTGCTCTTCATTACGATATCACGTCCAATGCTCAAATCATAGTGGTAGATGCCATGTTCATCATAGAGGTCGGCGTAAAGCGTACCGCTTGGCGACACGGTGTCGCCGCTTTCAAACTCAGGGGTATTCCAGTACAGCCGCACCTCAGGGCCTTGGTTGTCGACCACCTCTGGTGGCACTTCCAATCGGAAGCCGTCGTAGACGCCGTTGGCATCGACTTTACGGATGGAGTCGTAGGCGTAAAAACTCATACGGGTCTTTCCATTTCCTTGGCTCACCGAAGAAGGCAACGGCATCTCCACCTCGAAGCGACCATTGGTAACACTGGCCTTGCCTTCGAAAAGCAGATCATTGTAATAGGTATAGTCGATAGGCTCATAATTCAGTCCCAAGGTGGTGTATTGTGACTTCTGGTCGTAGAGTTTCACGTCAATGACACCATTGAAAAGGGAATCAAAGACACCTTCTGGATCCACGACAAAGCCATCCACGGTAACGATGTCGGTGCCGAAGATTCGTTCTGTCAACACCCTATGGGTGGGGTACGACATGCGCAGTGCTGGGTCGCCCATCAACACATACACCATATTGCTCTTTTTGTAATACTTAGGATCAGATTTGGCAATTCTATAAAAGTCACCGAAACGAAGACTCTGGCCGTCCAGTTTATCGTAAATATGCTGGCTTACCGATTTCGACATGGACTGGTTGGTCATGGCTTGGGTAGGTCGCACCGTAGTCAACAGCGCGATGGCCCCGCCGTTGGCTTTCAGCATCAGCTGTTCACCCCCAGAGACCAGGTCGGGTCTGTCGAACCTGCTGAACTCGCAGGTGGCTGTATGGATGAAAGGCAACTTGTCGTTCGTTAATGTGATGAGGTCGGAAGGTGACAGCACCCATTCGCCGGTGAGGTTTTTCACACCCCCGTGGCCCATATAGCTCATCACTTGAAAACCTTTTTCAAAATACTCCATTAGAACCTGATGAGCCAGTGGGGATCGGTCTCCGTTGGGCGTGCTGACCACGGGATAGGATTCAAGATACAGTTTCTTAACGGTAGCTAACGGCCAAACAGTGTCGAGGATCTCATCCAAAGCCTCGGCATATGTGGTGTACATCTTCTGGTCGTTGTCGGCCATGATCAGGTGGTTGTTTTTCCAATCGCCATGTGAAACCCCAAGATCAACGTAGCGCTGAATCTTATTCATCACTGCATCGCCTTGCTCAGGGGTGGTGAGCGGAATGCGTCCCACGCCAATATCCACCTTGCCTTCGCAACTGGAGCCTTCTCCTTCATCCATCAAAGCAAAGTAGTCATCAGTGCACATCGAACCTGTCTCCAAGCAGGGGTTATACGTATTTTCGTAGGTAGGAACGAAGTTATTGCCTATTCCCTTGATGTTTCTATAGTCATGCGTGCCTTTACCCAGAAGAAGCACATATTTCAGACGGCCTTCACTACGGAGGTAAAGCATCCTGATCATGTCGCGAAGCGCTGTAGGATCGACCATCCCGGTGCTGAACTCATTGTAGATTTCTTCGACGTCTGCCACCAGGCAATTCATAGCGTCGTTCTCGGCATGGAACGATGCCAGTGCCTGGGCCTGTTCCCAAAACACGCGTGGGGTAATGATCAGCAGTTCGGCATCGTCAAGACCATGAAGGTTTTGATTGGAAATCTTGCGACAGGAAGCCACAGGCTTCACCTCGTCAACGTGAAACAAATGATAACGGCGTTCCTCATTTCCTTCCACGCCGAAAAACACCATGTCGTCCTGCAATTCGACCAACTGTCTGAAAGGATGTATGGGATCTGACACTTCCCAACATACTGTGGTCGCATCAGTTCCTCCGATTTCCACCCTTGAGATGCCTAGTTGTGACTTAGGTAAGACCAAATGGAAGCCCATCTGTTGTCCCCGATAACGCAACTGTCGCCAAAAAGTCATCACAAAGTAATCGATAAACAACATCGGGTTACCTTCCCCGGGTTCAAATTCATATCGAAGTACTGTGTTTTCGGTTTGAAAAGACGTACTTGCATTCAAAGTGTACATCTTCCCATATTCATAGTCGCCAAACTTATCGACCACTTGAGTGGCCAGAACTTCGTTATCAAGGCTAAAATGGAAAACGGAGCTCGGCTTGCTACGGCCCATCACTCTCGTCTCAATCCATACCTCCTTAGTGGTCACCAACCCAGGGAAATTCATCTGAAATTCCTTGGGACCGTCAGACCGCGAAAAGAGATCGCCAAACCATACTCTTCCCGAAGAAAAAGGTGAGAGTTCTTCACTCTCATGGTAATAGCAATCGGGGAAAGTGTTGACTCGTGGCGTAGATGCGTCGGTAGGCACCCCTACCCTGTCGCGGATACGGAGTCCACAGCCCTCACGGTCTACACATAGAAAATAATACACCGTATCCGAATAAGGGTTACGTTCATATTTGAAACAGTTGTCAGCCGTCCAAGACAGACTCACAGGCCCCTGCCCATAAAACAAAATCTGGTCACCCTCGTCGAACGAGCCATCGCCGGAACCCGTCACCTGAATGGAGATCTCCGAGAGGTCGTCATAACGTTCATCGGCGTTCGCCTCTGGCAAGATACCCTGTACATTGCCATATAAACGAAGTTGTGAAGGGTCGAGCCGCTGCACGTCGATGCCATTGGCCACCAAGGTGGCATAATCGATCCCATAGACGCCATCGGCGGTGACCCCTATCTTTAACCAGGTATAGTCGGCCAGCACAGAACGATGGGTGTCCCATTGCGACCAAGAGGGAACGGCCAGAGCGACCGCCAGCAGGGTTAAAATATATTTCAGCGATTTAAGTTTCATCGAGTAACAATAAATTTTGAAGTGATTGTGGCCGTTTCGCCTTGGTCATTTGTTGCAATAATACTATATACATATAGACCAGAGGTCAACTTAGAACCATTGCTGGCGCATCCGTTCCAATAAATCGGGTTGGTTCGGGCTGAGGTGCCTTGGACTTGTTCGTTGACGATGGTGACCAAACGGCCTGTGATATCATAAATACGGATTTGTACATCCATGTTGTTGCCGACTTGGTTATGGCCGAAGCTGAAATAAGCCTCGTTAGCCATTGGATTGGGGAAGCACAGTGGATCTTCGAGGGCCATAAGCTGGCTGTCGGCCACACGGAAGGCGATGCTGGCGACCCCCGAGTTGTTGTAAATATCCCACACCTTGAGGGTGAGGATATAGTCGCCCTCCTCCAAGTTGGGCATCCGATAGGTGATGGTGCCACGGCCCTGATCGCCCAAATCGGACACAAAGTAGTCATTCAGGACATAGTACCCACCAGAAGGGCCCGAAAGGCTGGCAACAATATCGTGGCCAATGCCGGCTCCAGTGGTGTTGATGCCGCTGGCATCCTCCACGTAGGCTATCAAGGTCGGGCTGTTGCCGGTAATGCCGCCGCTCACAAACATCTCATCGTCGATGTAAAGCTGGACGGTGGGAGGTTCCTCATCAAGCACAGCATCGTCGTAGAAACCACCGATAACGAAGTCCTCATAGAGTCCCGCCGCATCGTGCTGGTAGTCGGTGGCATAATAACTGACCATGCCGCTACCATAGCGGTAGGAGATGTCGCGAGGCACGATGAAGTCGATAGAGAAATGTCCGTTCACCACTTCGGTCTTGCCGTTGAACAGGATGCTGTGACGCAGTTGGAAGTCACGTGGCTCCGTCTCCTCGTCGCCCTTGGTGGTATAGGTAGTCTCCTTGTCATAGACACTCACGTAAACCACACCGTTGAACGAAGAAGCCACGGACCCGTTGTTGTCTTTAACAACCCCTTCGATGGTGACGGGTTGCAGGGCTTTGACGGTGTCGGCGATGGCTGTGGTCTCCACTGTCCATGTCGGCAAGGGCAGACGCAGGGCAGGATCGCCGAAAAACACATACTGTCTTTCCCATGACTTGCCCGACTGTTTGGCCATTCGATATACATCGCCCAGACGGAGGCGCTTGCCATTCTCGGTTTCAAAAAGATGGTCATACACCGAACTGACGAAGGATTTGTTGTTGTTGCCATGGGTCACCCTCGAGGTGGTGAACATGGCCACCATGCCGCCGTATTGGTTCAAGAAAGCATACTCGCCCAAAGAAGTACGGTTGTGGTCATCGTATCTGCTAAACTCACAGGTGCCAGTAATCATAAGGGGGTATTGCGGACCATTGCGCCACGAGTTGACATCGGCGCGTTGAAGGATGCGTTCCCCGGAAAGCTGCACTTCGCCGCCATGGCCCATATAATTGAGGACCAGGGTTCCTTTTTCCATGCGGTTATTGATGGCTTGGTTGACTGCAGGGGCGACTTGTCCGCTAGGGGAATCCTCCTGATCGTATGCGTCCAGGTAAATCTTGTCGATTACCATACGGTCGCCTCCTGTGTTCTTGATCTGGCGGGCGAAACTCTCAGAGTTTTCAAAGAAATCATTGCCCTCGGCATCATCGCACATAAAGGTGATGACGTTACGCCAAGGTTGCATGGTGGCTTCGTTCTTGGCCAAATAGTTTTCCACTTTGGTCACCACCTGCTCGGCCTGTTCCACTGTGGAAACAGGAAAACGACCCGCACCGATGTCGGGTCTGGATGTCACCAAAGAGCCTTCGTCGTCATCCATAAAGCAGAAGAAGTCATCGGTGACCACGCTGGTAAGGATGCTGTTGGCCTGAACGGCCTCGTAGGTAGGCACGAAATTAACGATACCGTTTCGGTTTTTATAGTCGAACGAGGCATCTCCGAAAAGCAGCAGATAACGCAATGGACGTGCGTCTTGATAGAGCAACCGGCAATAGTCACGGATAGCCGATACGTCGACTGCACCGCAAGAAAACTCATTATAGATTTGTTCAGGTGTGACAATCTTGATGTTCAAGTCGGGATCAACCGCCGCATGGATGGCTTTCAGTCGTTCGGCCTGTCCTAAGAAGTCGGGATAAACCACCATGAGGTAGTCGTAGCCAAGGTCGCCATGGAGGTTCTGGTTAGCCACCTCCCCTTTCAGCACCGGGCTATGGTAAGAGGAGCCGTTAAAGGCAATAAACTCGTTGTCCTCCACCCCGTTCACATTGAATCCGAAAGTGGAGCCTGAGAGTTGCCCGTTGACCAGCATCGGGTTGGTAGGCTCAGTAACATCCCAGACCTGCGTTGCCGAAGTAGCGCCCGAAAGCTGATAGTGATACACTTTCGTCGCATCGGAAGCCGAAGGGTTGCGGAAGAGCATCTCCGAACCGGTGAAGGTGAGGGAGCGCCAGGCATTGACTGATACATAGTTGACATAGCCGATGGAGGTGGTGCCCGACACCCCTACGTGTTTCAGTTTCACCTGCACCTCATCGCCAGACATTGTCGTCGACACCTGACCAGACGCGACATGGGCGTATGCGCTCTGCGAGCTGGAAGTCGTGGTTGAGATGTTGAGCGTCTTCAGCAACTGGCTGTTGACATAAACCTGAAAACTCGCCGGATTGAAGTTGCGTCCTGCCAGATCAACATCGACCACACACTGACGGGCGGGTATGGCATGGGGGAAATCGAAATTGAGTTTCACTTCGCCAGCCACATCGACAATGTCGCCGTAATAGGTCCTTCCACCGTTGATGATGTTGTAATTATCCTTGTCATATACCTGATAATCAAGAAATTCAGTAATATTGGCCCCCACTGCACCTGATGGTTGGGAAGCCGTTTGAATACGTTTTCCCCTACCCTTGTCGGCGGTAAGAAACACGTAAGCGTAATCGTCATAAGCGTTCGGGTTATGCAGATAGATTCCCGGACGGCTATCGTATGTCCATGTCACCGGTCCACGAGCATAAAAAAGGATATAGTCACCGCTGTCGAACCGTCCGTCGCCCTCTCCATTCACTACCACGGGAATCTCCACCAAATCAGAAAAACGGGGTTCAGCATTCAACTCACTGAGTACTCCGCCGCCATTATGGAAAAGCCGAATATCCCTGGGGTCGATATGGTCAACGTCAAGACCTAGCGAAGAAAGGTCGGAATAGGTCAGCTTGTAGATGCCCGTCTCAGAAACGCCCACCTTGTACCACTTGCCTGAGGACAGCACCGAGTCGGAAGCCATCGACGCGAGAGAAAGCGAGAAAAAAACAAAAAGTGAAAAGATTTTATGATGCATAAAAACAAGTCTTAGTTTAGAGGGAACGAAATTACGGCTTTTTTATTATTTTTTAGGTGTGTTTTAGGACGAAAAAGAAAAAAATTGTAATTTTGCACACAATAAAAGCGAAAGAAGTCAGTTTTTAAAGCACAAAAATTTCTTATCTGCAATGAAAATCAAATCAGGATTCAAGACTTTAGCCATCTGCCTTGTTGCGGCAGGTATGATTTTCACCTCTTGTCATAAACAGACTTCCAGGACTACCGGATGGGCTTACAATGACCCCAACAATGGCGGTTTTGAAGTGACTGACATCAACGACCAGCAAATCGGCCCCGGCCTGGTAGCCATCGAGGGCGGCACCTTTGTCATGGGTGGAACCACCGACAATGTGACCTACAGTTGGGACAACAGTCCCCGCAAGGTGACGGTGCCTTCGTTCTTGATTGACCGCACTGAGGTCAGCAACGTGGACTACCGCGAATACATCTACTGGCTGAACCGTGTTTACGGCCAGAACTACCCCATGGTGGTGCGCAACGCCATGCCCGACACACTGGTGTGGCGTGGCCGCTTGACCTACAACGAGCCGATGATCGAGGTGTATTTTAGACATCCTTCCTATAACGACTATCCTGTGGTGGGCGTGTCATGGGTACAAGCCAATGACTACTGCTCCTGGCGTACCGACCGTGTGAACGAGCTGATGCTCATCAAGGCCGGCGTTCTCGACTGGGATCCCAACCAGCAGGACGAGGAGAACTTCAACACTGACGCTTACCTTGCCGGCCAGTATGTAGGCAACGTGAAGAACGGCAAGAAGGACCTCAGCAAGCAGAACGGCGATGGCATCCGCAACGTCAACATGTCGGACGGCATCCTGCTTCCCTCCTACCGTCTTCCCACGGAAGCTGAATGGGAATATGCCGCCGTCGGCCTGATTGGCAACACCAACAACGAAATCATCTCACAGCGTAAGGTATATCCCTGGAACGGCGACGGGCTCCGCACCGACAACAAGAAATACCGTGGCAGTTTCTTGGCCAACTTCAAGATTGGTCCCGGCAACTACATGGGTGTGGCCGGCAACCTCAACGACGGTGCCGCACTGCCTGCCCCCGTGGGTTCCTACTGGCCCAACGACTATGGCCTGTACAACATGGCTGGCAACGTCTCTGAATGGGTAGCCGACGTTTACCGTCCGCTGAGCTTCGAGGATGTGGCCGACTACAGCCCGTTCCGTGGCAATGTCTTTGTGCAGAAGAAACGCGACGAAGACGGTTTCATCGCCCAGAAAGACTCCCTCGGACGCATTCCCACAGAACCAATCTCACAGGAAGAGGCCGCCAAACGCCAGAACTACCGCACCTCCTTCAACTCCAACTACGTCGACGGTGACTATATGTCATCCATCAGAAACAGCTGGACCGACACCCAAGAGGATCAGAGAAGCTTCACCAAGGACATGTATGACTACGCCACCAACGATGGCCCCGGTACCACCCTCATCAACGACGAGTCGAGGGTCTACAAAGGCGGCTCCTGGGCCGACGGACCTTACTACCTGAGCCCAGGCAACAGACGTTACCTCAACCAGAATCAGTCATCAGCCTCCATCGGCTTCCGCTGCGCGATGAACAAGGTAGGAAGTTCCTTCTCAAGATAAACAATGTCCATATACGAGTATTACTGCAAATCATACCGTGTAAGCACCGACAGCAGGCACATCGAGCCTGCGTCGGTGTTTTTCGCTTTAAAAGGCGAACGCTTCGACGGTAACGACTTCGCCCTTGAAGTCGCTGAACAAGGTATCGCCAGCCTGGTCGTGGCCGATAGGCAGACACTACCCGACCACCCTCGCATCGTCAAAGTCAAAGATAGTCTGGAAGCCCTTCAGGGCCTCGCCATGTACCACAGGCTGATGATGAAGCAACTGAAAGTGCTGTCCATCACGGGAACCAACGGCAAGACTACCACCAAAGAACTGGTCTCCACCGTCCTGAGCCGTAAATACCGCACCATCTACACCCAGGGCAACTTCAACAACCATATCGGCGTGCCCCTCACCCTGCTGCGCATCACCCCTGACACCGAGTTTGCCGTGGTGGAGATGGGAGCTAACCACCCTGGCGAGATCAAGACACTAGCCAGCCTCGCCTGCCCCGACTACGGCATCATCACCAACATCGGCAAGGCGCACCTCGAAGGCTTTGGCAGTTTCGAAGGCGTCATCAAGACCAAAAACGAACTGTACGAACAGCTCAAAAAGGAAGAAAAGACCGCTTTTGTCAATGCCGACAACGAGCTGTTGATGGACCTTTCAAAAGAACTGAACCGCCACACTTACGGCACTGACAATGCCGACTGCGTAGTGAAGCCTGCAACTTGTGATCCCTACCTCTCCGTAAGTTGGGAAGGACAAACCGTTCAGACCCATCTGGTAGGCAGCTACAACTTCGAGAACGTGGCCGCCGCCATTGCCGTGGGACGCTATTTTGGCGTAAGTGACAACGACATCAAGGAAGCCTTGGAAAGCTATCAGCCCACCAACAGCCGCTCGCAGGTAATCGAAGGCAAAAACCGTATCATCATGGATGCCTACAACGCCAACCCCACCAGCATGAATGCTTCCGTCAGGAACTTTCGCAACATCTGCGGCGACAACGCCTTGCTGATTCTGGGCGACATGCGTGAGTTGGGCGACGCCTCCGAGCAAGAGCACAAAGCCATCCTTGCACTGCTCAAAGACCTAGGATTCCGCGAGGCATACCTCGTGGGTCTCTGCTTCAGCCAGTTCAACGACAACCCCGACTACCACACTTTCAACACCTTCATGGAACTCGCCGCCTACCTTGCTCTGCACCCCGTAGAAGGCCGAACCATCCTCGTCAAAGGGTCACATAGCATCCAACTCGAAAAGATTTTGCCACTCATCCAATGAAGAACGCCCTTGCCATTGGACTGATGTCGGGCAGTTCGCTCGATGGCCTCGATATTGCTCTGGTCCAGTTCACCAGCAGTGAAGGTCATTACACCTATCATATCGAAGCCGCCGAAACCATCCCCTACCCGGATTATTGGCACAAGCAACTCGCTGGTGCCTTCCTCCATAAACCGGAGGAGTTGGGGCCGCTTGACACAGAGTACGGCAACTACCTCGGACAACAAGTACTCACCTTTGAAAAGAAGCATGGTGTTAGACCCGACTTTGTAGCTTCGCACGGCCATACCATATTCCATAAACCCGAGCAACACTATACCCTGCAAATTGGTGATGGGCAGGCGGTCGCCGACGCCTGCGGAATCGTTGTCGTCAACGATTTCCGCAGCGAGGACGTCGGTAAAGGCGGCCAGGGGGCACCATTGGTGCCCATCGGCGACCGCCTGCTCTTCGGCGATTATGAGATCTGCCTCAACATCGGCGGCATCGCCAACCTTTCGTACGAACTCAACGGCAAACGCATCGCCTACGATATCTGCATCGCCAACCAAGCCCTTAACTGGCTGGCCCAGCAGGAAGGACTCAACTACGATAAAGACGGGCTATTAGCTCAAAAAGGCCAGCTCGATACGGCTCTGCTCGAGAAACTCAACAACAATGCATTCTACCATCAAGCACCGCCTAAATCGCTGGGCCGGGAGTTCTTCGAGGCTTTCCAAAAAGACCTTCTCAAGCATTATGCAACGGCTGATGCACTGGCCACTTTTACCGAACACATCGCCATCCAGGTGGCTCAAGCCATAGCGCACCTACCTCAAGGCAAAATGCTCATCACCGGGGGTGGCGCCCATAACAACTATCTCGTCGAACGAATTCAGCATCATACCCGTCATCAGGTGGTCGTCCCTGACCGTCAGACCGTCGACTACAAGGAAGCCTTGATCTTTGCGCTTCTCGGCCTGCTCCGGCTTGAAGGCAACGTCAACGTGCTCAGTTCCGTCACTGGCGCACCAAGCGACTCTTGCAGCGGAAAAATCTGGCATCCAACGTCAAAATTGCAATAAAATGGTATAATTTTGGTTATATTAATATCTTTGTCCTAATCTTTAACCCCATGGAAGCAACTGAAATCAAACTCTCCATCCTCGACCTCGCCATGAAAGGCGGCTGGATCATGATCGTTCTGGCCATTTTCTCCATCATCGCCGTTTACATCTTCATTGAACGTTACATCGTCGTAAAGCGCGCCACCAAGTTCGACAAGAGCTTTATGGACCGCATCCGCGAGTACATGAAAGACGGCAAGATTGACAGTGCCAAAGCCCTGTGCAAGGGAAGCAACTCCCCCATCGCCAGGATGATTGAGAAGGGTCTCACCCGCTTGGGTCGTCCCCTTAGCGATATTAACACCGCCATCGAGAACGTAGGCACCCTTGAGATCGCCAAGCTCGAAAAAGGCGTCACCCTGCTCTCCATGATTGCCAGCGCCTCCCCGATGATCGGCTTCCTAGGTACCGTCACCGGCATGATCCGCGCCTTCTATAACATGTCAATGGCTGGCAACAACATCGACATTGAGCTGCTGTCATCGGGCATCTACGAGGCCATGGTCACCACAGTAGGTGGTCTGATCGTCGGCATCATCGCCTACCTCTTCTACACCATCATCGTAGCCAGAATCCAAGATGTGGTCAACCTACTCGAGGCCAAGGCCACCGAATTCATGGACGTCCTCAACGAGCCCGCATAAACGCCTAAAACGCTTTCAAAATGGCTATCAAGACAAGAAACAAAATCGGCGTCAGTTTCAACTCCTCGTCCATGTCGGACCTGGTGTTCCTGCTGTTGATATTCTTTATGCTGACCTCCACACTGGTGGCGCCCAACGCCATCAAGCTACTGTTGCCGTCGAGTAGCAGCAAGACCATGGCCAAGCAAACCGTCACCGTATACATCAACGAGCGCTTCCAGTATTTTGTGGACGAGACCCCCGTCACCGACGAGGATTTGGCCACCGTGATCAGCGACCGTATCGGCGGACAGACCGACGCCAACGTGGTGCTTCGCTCCGACAAGACCGTACCCGTTCAATACGTCGTCAACGTGATTGACGCCGTCAACGACATCAACAACGCCACCCAACAAAACCACAAGGTCATTCTGGCCACATCACCGAAAAAATGAGCAACCCGAAAAACGATAAACCCATTGCCTTTCTCGGCACCGTGGTGGTGCACCTGCTGGTATTGCTCGTGCTCTTCCTCATGGCATTCCGCACCCCCCTGCCCCTTCCCGGCGAAGAAGGCGTAGAAGTCGACCTGGGGATGTACAACCAAGGCATGGGACAGGTTCAGCCCGACAAGCCAGCCATCCCCGAACAGGCTGCCCCACCCAAACCCCACGACGAGACGAACACCAAGAGCAAAGACGACATAGTGACGCAGGATTCGGAAGAGACCCCCTCCATCAAGACTGAACAAAAGAAAGACCCCAAAGAGGAAACCGTGACCAAACCCAAAGAGCAGCCCGAGAAACAAGAGGAGCCGCCGCAACCCACCGTCAATGAGAGAGCTCTGTTCAAAGGATCCAACAAATCCCAAGACGGAGGCTCGGAAGGCAACACGGGACAACCTGGCGACCAAGGCAACCCCAACGGTTTGGCAGGCGTGAAGAAATACGACGGACAGGGCGGACAAGGCAACGGCCCCGGCTACGACCTCGGAGGCCGAGGCGCCAAGTCACTCCAACGACCTTCCAAGGACTTCCCCGAAGAAGGACACATCGTGGTGGAGATCTGGGTGGACCGCGAAGGCAATGTGGTGCGGACCAACATCGCCAAAGGCACCGACATCGCCAACAAAGAGATGCGCAACATGGCCCAAGAAGCCGCCATGCGATCCAAATTCGCCCCCGACCCCTCCGCTGCCGAAGAACAAAAAGGAACCATCACCTATACCTTCGTTCAAAACCAGTAACAAAATGAACTATCAGGAAACCCTCGAATGGATGTATAAGCAGCTGCCGATGTACCAACGCATCGGCGCTGCGGCTTATAAGGCCGACCTCAACAACACCATCGCCCTGCTCGATATGCTCGGCAATCCCCAACACCGCTTCAAATCGGTCCACGTGGCCGGCACCAACGGAAAGGGTTCCACCTCACACATGCTGGCCTCCATTTTCCAGGAAGCTGGCTATAAAACCGGCCTCTACACCTCACCTCACCTCCGCGACTTCAGGGAACGCATCCGCATCAACGGCGAGATGATCCCCGAAGACAATGTGGTGGAATTCATCGAGAAGCACCAAGAGTTCTTCCAAACCCAGGGGCTCTCCTTCTTTGAGATGACCGTAGGCATGGCCTTCGACTATTTCGCCAACGAACAGGTCGACATCGCTATCGTGGAAGTCGGCATGGGCGGACGACTCGACTCAACCAACCTCATCACCCCCGAACTCAGCGTCATCACCAACATCGGCCTCGACCATGTGCAGTTCCTCGGCGACACCCTCGAGAAGATTGCCTACGAGAAAGCCGGCATCATCAAGGAAAGCATCCCCGTCGTCATCGGCGAGACCCAACCCGAGACCCACCAGGTGTTCGAGGACAAAGCCATGGAATGCCACAGCCCCATCTTCTTTGCCGACCAGATCTTCGATTGCGACAAGGTCCACATCGAGTCGCTGACCCAACAGGAATACGACATTTGGAAAAACAGCGAACTCTATCTTGAGGCCTGTACCATCCCGCTGATGGGCAACTACCAGAAGAAAAACCTGACTACCGTGATGTGCGCTGCCGACCTGCTCCGCAAGCAGTTCGAGTTGTCAGACGACGACATCCGCGACGGCGTCGCCAACGTGATCCGCAATACCCATCTCATGGGCCGTTGGCAAGTCCTCAACCAAGATCCACTAACCATCGCCGACACCGGGCACAACGTGGACGGTATCCGTGAAGTGGTCAGCCAACTCGCCGAGATGACCTACAACAAACTGCATTTTGTCATCGGCATGGTCAACGACAAGGATATCGACCACGTCTTGCAACTCCTGCCCCATAATTGTGAGTACTATTTCTGCAAAGCCGACATCCCACGCGGACTTGATGCGAACATCTTGGCAGAGAAAGCCTTTGAATTAGGCTTAAGAGGCAATGTATATAATTCAGTACGAGACGCTTACAGGTCAGCCATCAACGCTGCACGGTTCGACGACGTCATCTTTGTGGGAGGTTCTAATTTCATTGTTGCCGAAGTAGTCTGATTTTTTATACCTTTGCAGGAAAATACAGATTTGTGCGAAAGCAACGCCTCCATATCATCCTGCTTTTCCTAACGGCCCTTATTCTTTCCTCGTGCCGCGTCAACCGTTTTGTTCCAGAAGGCAAGTATTTCCTTCACAAGAACACGGTTGAGGTAGATGAAAAACAGGTAGAGTTCACCAAGTCAGAGGTTTCGAAGTACATCACACAGAAGCCTTTCAAGGTGAGATTTCCCACGCGCTTTCCCGTCTGGCTTTATTATGTGACTGAGAATAACTCCGGCTCAGGCTTCAAACATTGGATTAACGAGCATCTCACCCGTACACCCGAGTATTACGATGCCTCTGAGGTAAGCCATTCCGCCAAGCAGATGGAACAGTACCTCGACAACCGGGGCTATTTCAACTCGAAGGTCACTACCAAAGTCGATTACTCGAAAAAACGGGCCAAGGTCACCTATACCATTCATCCAGCCCAGCCTTACCACATCAGCAAGATTGACTATCAGGTTGAAGATACAGCGTTATGGAAAACCCTTTCTCTCATTGAAAGGCGCTTTCCTGCCCAAGTCGACCAAGTCTACAATGCTTACACCCTCGACGAGCAGCGTACCACCATCACCAATTTCCTACGGAATGCCGGATATTACTATTTTACCCGCGAATACATCACTTTCGAGGTGGATAGCAGTTTCAATAACCACACAGTGGAGATCTTGATGAAGATTGCCAATGTGGAGGACCGAGAAACAGGTGAGACGCATCCTCACAAGAAATACACCATCAACAAGATCAGCATCTTCCCCAACTACCTGCCCATGAGGGCCAACACGCCCCCCACCGATTCGGTCACGCTGACCTTCTCAACAGGCATGAGGGACTTGGAGAACACGCTTCATTTCTATTATCACGAGAAACAGCGCATCCGCCCAAGCACCTTCAAGCAGATGATTATGATTCTAAAGGACCGGCCCTACCGACAACGGCAGGTGGAACTCACCTATAGTGCCCTCTCAAACCTGAAGATCATCGCAAACTCCAGTATCGAGTTCGAGCCTGTCCCCACCGATACCGCCAACCTACTTGACTGCAAGATCCTGCTACGCCGTGCTAACACCCATTCTGTGAAGTTCCAGACTGAAGGCACCAATTCTGGTGGTGACTTGGGTATCAACGGCAGCGTCACTTATACCAACAAAAACATCTTCAAGGGAGCCGAAGTGCTGACTGTCAGTGTCAAAGGCGGCTTGGAAGCTCAGGAGGTCATCAACCTAGGCGATGCAACCGAAGAAGAAGGCATCTTCAACACCAGCGAGCTCATTTTCAACTCCAGCATTTATTTCCCCAGGTTCCTCAGCCCCATCCCACTGAAGACCTTCGCCCGTGATTATCAGCCCAGGACCAATTTTACCTTAGGAAGCAGCACTCAGAAACGATACGCCTACTCGCGTTACATCACCATGAGTTCCTTTGGTTACGACTGGAAAACCAACCCTCGCCTGCAGTTCATTATCACCCCAATATACCTGAACTACGTGAAGGTGGACCCCATCCCTGAGTTCCAGGCTATTCTCGATCAAGAGGAAAACCAACGCATCAAGGACCAATATACCAGCCACCTCGTCTTTGGTGGACGCTATTCGTTGATTTACAGCACACAGAGCATATACAACCAGCAGAACTATATCTACCTGAGGGCTAATTTGGAGTCGAGTGGCGGCTTGCTCTCCCTTTTCAACAATACCTCGATGATCACCACCCAGGACGACCATCACGAACTGCTCGGCATCCGTTATGCCCAGTTTGTTCGTGGTGATGTCGATTTCCGCCAATATTACAAAATTGGCGAAAAAACCTGGTTTGTATGTCGCGAGTTGGTAGGCTGTGGCATCCCCTACGGCAACTCTTACGACATGCCTTTTGAGCGTAGTTTCTACTCGGGAGGCTCCATCGGCATGCGCGCTTGGAAATACCGCAAATTGGGACCAGGTGCCTATAACCCCACCAACGACAACCACAACATCGAACGCATCGGCGACATCCAGCTAGAATGCAATACCGAGTTGCGTTTCCCCATTCATGGCAGCTTCAACGGGGCACTTTTTGTTGATGCCGGCAACATATGGACTTATCATGCCAACCCCTTGCTCCCCGACGGCGAATTCCACTTCAATAGTTTCTACAATCAAATTGCCGTGGACGGCGGCTTCGGCTTGCGTCTCGACTTCAGCATCGCCATCGTCCGCCTCGACTGGGCCTTCCTGTTGAGGAGCCCCTACCCGAACGCCATCGGTGACCACTGGAAATTCGATGACTTCTCCATCATGGATTCGCATATCTCACTCAACATCGGATATCCTTTCTAAACCATGTCCAGGGAAGCGTTGACCAAACTATTGACGGATTCCTTCGGTTTTACGCCCACTGAAGGACAGGCCACTGCACTACGGCATCTGGCCGCTTTCCTCCTATCTCAGAAGCCTCATCCCGCCTATATCTTGAAGGGATATGCCGGCACTGGAAAGACCACCCTAGTGACCACCTTGGTGAAGACCCTCCCCGAGATCGGGATGGATTACGTGTTGATGGCTCCCACCGGCCGAGCCGCCAAGGTGTTGGGGGGCTATACCCAACGCTATGCTTCCACGATACACAAGAAAATCTATCAAGTTCAGGTCTATCCCGACGGGGGCATGAGGATGGTGCGAGCCGAAAACAAGCATAAAAACACCCTCTTCATCGTCGACGAAGCCTCGATGATTGGCGAGGAGCATGAGTTCGGTTCCCGCAGCCTGCTCGACGACCTGCTGGAATATGTCTTCAGCGGCGAGCATTGCCGACTGTTGCTGATCGGTGACACGGCACAGCTCCCACCTGTGGGGAACGACGATAGTCCTGCCCTCGACATCGACTACCTCCAGAGCCAATTTCCTCTAACCATCGCCTCGTTTGAACTGACCGAGGTGAAGCGCCAGGCCCTGCAATCAGGCATTTTGAGCAATGCCACTCATCTCAGGGAAGCGTTGACACAAAACAGTATTGTTTATGAATTACCACTCTTTAATATAAATTTCAGCGACACGAGTCGTATTGATCCTGAGACCTTTGAGGAGTTGCTTTATCGGGCATTTGGAAGTGATGAGAATAATGATGCCGTCATCGTTTGCAAGTCGAATAAGCGAGCCAATCTGTTCAATCAGGCCGTGCGAAGCAGAATACTGAACATCGAAGGTGAGATAGCCACGGGCGACAAGTTGATGATTGTGAAGAACAATTATTTTTGGACCGACGAAAACAAGGAAATCAGTTTCATCGCCAACGGTGACATGGCAGAGATCATGAAAATTGCTCGTTACGAGGAGTTGTACGGTTTTCGCTTTGCCGATGTAGAGTTGAGTTTTCCCGACTACCCTGAGGCACCGAATTTGGAGGTAAAGATTCTATTGGACACCTTGAACAGTGAGAGCGCCTCGTTAACTGAGGAGGAAAGCATGCGTTTGCGAAGTGCCATTGAGGCGGATTATATGGATATTCCTAACCGTCGCGATAGGTACAGGGCGATGAAGCAGAACCCGTGGTTCAACGCCTTGCAGGTGAAGTTCGCCTACGCCCTCACCTGCCACAAGACCCAGGGTGGGCAGTGGAAGCAGGTTTTTGTAGATTCTTCGCTCAATTTGAAGGATGAGTTGGAGAAGGAAGATCTGCGATGGCTTTATACTGCGATTACAAGGGCGCAGGAGCTATTATATTTCGTAAATTTCAAGGAAGAGTTCTTTTTTTGAGAATCCGCGAAGACGAAAACAATACGGAGCGATATAGCCTTTTAAGCGGAGCCGCGGCCGGAGGCCGCAATGTCATTGCCACGTTTGGCGCAAAAACGAAAGAAGCCCTCTCGCTTCCGCGGAGGGCTTCTCGTTTGGGTGGGCGGCGACCTACTTTCCCACGGGTTGTCGCAGTATCATCGGCACTGCCGGGCTTAACTTCTCTGTTCGGAATGGGAAGAGGTGCGCCCCGGCGTCACAGCCGCCACGTGATTCTTTTCGTGGCCTTTGAGGGGGAAGGAAAGAGAAGTTGAAAGTTGAAAGT
>JAILBC010000131.1 GCA_024681295.1 Bacteroidales bacterium | reverse complement strand
GCTTTCAGCAGGTCGCAGCCGAAGCTGGTACCCAACACGATGGCGAAAAACAACAAAACCTTGAGTTTGTTGCCCTCCATCTGACCTGCCGTGACCGCCACCGTGCTGAACCAGAAAATCCACACAAAAGGATTTAAAATGTTCAGCACAAAGCCTTTACCGAGAAATACAAACCATCTCGGCGTGTCGTCGTCTTTCTTGAAGATCTCGCGGTTCTCATCGATAATCTCGTCAGTCCGCTCCTTAATGCTCTTGAAGTTGTCCTCTTTCACCTTTTTGGTGTAGGTGAAGATGCCGAAAATGATAAGAATCAATCCCGCACCCAGGCTGAAGTAGAACATCTCACGCTCGTTGTTGGCCACCACCTGAATGGAGGTCAGCACGCAGAGTGACACCATCAGCACGTCGTTGAGGAACACGCCCACGGCAAACCAGGCTGCTGAGCGGAAATTACGATGAATACTGGTCTGAATCAACGTGATGAATGCCGGACCGAACCCCAGCACAATCGCCAGCGTCAACCCAAACACAATCGCATCAAAAACAAACCGTATCATCTTTAACTTTTAACTCTTAACTTTTATCTTTTAAAAATTCTTCCCACATCTCCAGCCTCTTTCCCTTCAGCACTCTTGGGAATTTGGTGGCGCCGCCCCATTTGCCGATTTTCTCCTCCATGAACTTGTAGAAGACCTCGGTGGGCAACACGTCGATGAACAACTCCTTGATAGCCTCGGTGCGCTCCACGGCATAGTCGTCGTTGAGTTTGCAGAGATGCTCGTCGATCTTCTTGATGGCTACCTGCGGGTCAATCTTGTCATCCGTACCGAGATACCAGTGATGCGCATACATGGTGTCATGCTTGATGCCCGCCACGGTGAACTCAGTAATGTTGACCCCTAACTCCTCGGCGGTCAATTCCACGGCTTGGGTCATATTGTCCTGCGAAAGATGCTCGCCCGTGATGCTCAAAAACTGCTTGGTACGACCTGTAATGGCGATATTGACGCCCTTGGGACGCTCTCCGTAGATGGGACCCTCAGGAGGCAGGAACTTGATGGTGTCGCCGATGAGGTAACGCCAAGTACCAGCACAGGTGGAGAGCAACAAAGCATAGTCGGTGTTCACCTCTACTTCCTTTAATGTCAGCGTTTTGGGATGCTCCACAATGTTGCCGTTCTCGTCGAAGTTTTCCTCATTAAAAGGCACAAACTCGAAATAGATGCCATTGTCCACCAAGAGTTGCATCACGCGCTTGTTCAAATCGGTCTGATAGGCAATGTAACCTTCCGAGGCCAAATAGCTCTCAATGTAGATGACCTTTTTGCCGAAGATGCGCTCAAAACTCTTCTCGTATGGTGCAAACGCCACACCACTGTGCACGTACACCATCAAGTGGGGCCACAAGTCATGGATGGTCTTAAGATTATATTCCTTGATGATGCGCTCCAGCAGAATCTGCACCCAAGCAGGGACACCTACGATAACGCCGATATCCCAACTCGGAGCGGCTTTCACCATCTCATCCAACTTTTCCGACCAATCTTTAATCTGTGAAATTCTCTTTCCAGGTTTATAGAAAAACTCAAACCATCTCGGAATCTTTCCAGCGGATATGCCCGAAAGGTCGCCAGCATAATAGCCTCCCTTACGGCTGTAGGAGAGGTCGGTGCTGCCACCGATCATCAGCACGCCACGGTTGTAGAAATCCTTCGGGAAATTATAACGCACTGCCGATGACAACTGACGGATACTGGCCTTGGTGATCTTCGAGTTGAGTTCGCGGGTAATCGGGATATATTTGCTGGAAGCCTCAGAAGTGCCGCTGCTCAGGGCAAAATACTTGATCTTTCCCGGCCAAGCCACGTTGTGCTCGCCGTTCAAGGCGCGGTACCACCATTCGTCATGCATCTTGTTGTAGTCAAACACGGGAACAGTGTTCCGATAAGCCTCCATGACGTTTTTCGACAAAAGAATCTCGGTAAAATGATAATGGCGTCCAAAGTCGGTAAACTGGGCCTTGCGGAGCAACTTCTTCAACTCACGCTCCTGGGCTTTCACCGGACGGATGGTGCGTTGCTTGATCGAAACGGGGATGTTCTTCAACTCCGCCGCTGTTTTGACGATGGTTCCAAACAAAGGAGAGGGCATAGGCAAATACAATCAATGATAATCTGCAAAAATAAGAAAAAATGCTAATTTTGCCGCCCAAAATCACATCAAAAATATAAATTCCGTTTTTTCCTATGAGTCAGAACATTTCAAAACTTCGCAATATTGGCATTGCCGCCCACATCGATGCCGGCAAGACTACTGTCTCCGAACGTATCCTATTCTTTACTGGCGTGAACCGTAAAGTAGGCGAGACCCACGACGGTCAGGCCACCATGGACTTCATGAAACAGGAGCAGGAACGCGGCATCACCATTGCTTCAGCCGCCATCACCGCCCATTGGAACGACCATCAGATCAACCTTATCGATACTCCTGGTCACGTCGACTTCACCGTCGAAGTGGAACGCTCGCTACGTGTCATTGACGGCATGGTAGCCGTCTTCTGCGCTGTGGGTGGCGTGGAGCCCCAGTCGGAGACCGTGTGGAACCAAGCCGACAAATACCGAGTGCCGCGTATCGCCTTCGTGAATAAGATGGACCGCACCGGTGCCGACTTCAACGAGGTCGTCAACCAGATGCAGAAATACCTCGGTGCCAACGCCGTGCCGCTGCATCTGCCCATCGGTGCCGAAGCCTCGTTCGAAGGCATGGTCGACTTAGTTCAGATGAACTCGGTGAGGTTTATCGAAAAAGAACGCATCGTGGGTCCCATCCCGGAACAGATGATGGAACAGGCCCAAGCCGCCCGCCGCAACCTTATTGAGAAGGTCGCCGACGTGGATGACGACGTAGCCGAGCTCTACCTCGAAGACAAAGAGATTCCCACCGACCTACTGATGTCCGCCATCCGCAAGGCCACTATCAAACTGATGATGGTCCCCGTACTCTGCGGCGCCGCCTACAAAAACAAAGGCATCCAGCTGCTGCTTGACGCCATCGTCGATTACCTACCTTCACCTAAAGACCTGGGTGCCGTCATCGCCCACGATCCCTACAACGAAGAAAAGACCTGTCAACGCAACCCCTCGGAGAACGAGCCTTTCGCCGCATTGGCCTTCAAGTTGATCAACGACCCTTACGTGGGCCAGCAGACCTTCATCCGCATCTTCAGCGGCAAGCTGGTGAACGGCATGAGTGTATACAACACCAACAAAGCCAAGAACGAACGCGTTGGACGCATCTTCCGCATCAAGGCCAAGGAGCGCGAGGAAATCGCTGAAGCTGGTCCGGGCGAAATCGTAGCCCTCGTGGGGATGAAATATACTCGTACGGGCGACACACTCTGTGACGAGAAAGCCCCGCTGATGCTGGAGAACATCCACATCCCTCCGGCGGTCATCGAGATGAAGGTGAACCTTGAGGACAAGAAGAACCGTAGCAAGTTGAGCGAAGCCCTGGCCAAGCTCTGCAACGAAGACCCTTCGTTCCGTGCCCATTTCGACGAGGAAACAGAAGAGACCATCATCGCTGGCATGGGCGAGTTGCATTTGGAAATCATCGTCGACCGTCTCAACACCGAGTTCAAGGTGCCAGTGACGGTGGGTGCTCCGTCGGTGTCATTCCGCGAGACCATCACCGCTCCGTTCGAGTGCAACTATCGCTTTGTGAAGCAGACCGGTGGCAAGGGCCAGTTTGCCCACACCGTCATCCGTTTCGAGCCTAACCCAGGCGGTGGCTTCGAGTTCGTTGACGTTACCAAGGGCGGCGTAATTCCTAAGGAATACATACCCTCTGTGGAAAAGGGTCTGGCGGCAGCCATGCTCAAAGGTCCCTTTGCAGGCTATCCCGTGGTGGATGTGAAATGTGTCTTGGTGGATGGTAGCTCACACCCTGTCGACTCAAGCGACATGGCTTTCCAACTCTGCGCTCAGATGTGCTTCAAGCAAGCCTTCATGAAAGCCAGCCCTGTGTTGCTGGAGCCCATGATGAAGGTGGAGATCAACACCCCCGACGACTACATCGGCAATGTCACGGGCGATGTCAACAAACGCCGCGGCCGCATCGAGAACATGCGTCGTTTCCGCAAGGGCTCCCAGAAGTTGGATGCCTTCATCCCCTTGATGGAGATGTTCGGCTACGCCACCGCTCTGCGCAACCTCACCTCCGGCCGCGCCAACTATTCCATGGAGTTCTTCCAATACACCCCAACGCCTAAGGACAAACAAGAGGAGATTGTTAAAGAACGGAATTCATAATGGATTATTGATAGGGTGAATCCCATAATGGATTGGGGCATGCCCCAAAATAATCGTCCATTATCTTCTTAATTCCTCAATAATTTTTTCCGTCCCCTCATCTCTTCCTATTATAAAACTAATCGTCTTGTTCTTTTCCTCTATCGCCGTCAATCGGGAACTGTAATCCTCCCTTTTGGCGGCGTTTTCTTTCATCTCCGTCAACTCTTTGCGTAGGTTGCTGCGGCTGATGCTACTCCCCACGAACAACCCTACAAAAAGAACCAGGATCACCAGCGGCAGGATGAGGGTGAAGAAGCGCTTGATATTGTTGTTTTTCATGGCTTTGCGGTTTTAGGGTTAGACTTTCTTGGTGGTTTTGGTGGTCGATGACACGGTGGTCTTGCCGCCCGATTCCTTGATGGTGGTTGTCGTCTCCGACTTCAGTGTGAGGCCGAGAGTCTGCAGGGTTCCGCACCAGGTGAGGCCTGCGCAGAAGGCGGTCTTCATGCTCTCGGGTTCCATGATGAAGTAGGCCAACGCCGTGCCGATGATGGGCATCAACAGCGCGTCGATGATGAAGTAGAATCGTTCCGTTTTGCCGGGCCAAAGTTTCTTGAGGAAGGTCTTGCAGCCGATCATGTCGGCGTAGATGGAAAGCAGCTCTGAAATGAGCGCCCCGGCGAATGTGATGCTAAGTAGTACGTAATCCATAATGACGGGGTTTTTGCGTTTCCTAGGTGAAAACACAAAAATCCTGCCACCGTTTAAGTGGAAAGTGGAGAGTGGAAAGTGGAAAATTTTCCGTTTTCCACTTTCAACTTTCAACTTGATTGAGCCACTGGCAAAAGTCCTTGGTTTTCTTGAACTCCTCTAGCACCCATTCTACGAGGTTCGGACTATAAAGATGTTTGTCGTCAACCTCCTTCACTAGAAGGTAGTCGCGCTGTTTGAGGTATTCGGCATAAGGATGGTCTTTGGGATAGCCGTTGGGCACCCGTTTCAAGGCGCTGTGCGTGTCAAAAACAAAGCCTTTGGCTTTCTTGATGGCTTTTTCCAGGGGTTCGCCGTTATAGAGAATCTCCTCCCGAACGCTTTTCAGGGTCTCGGGATAAGGCATATACATCCCTGTACAGAGCATGTTGCCGCTAAAATAATCCTCCGACTCACGGGGCTGCACTTGAAAGTAATACCCGCTGAGCATCGACTTCTTGCCGCCTTTGCACACAAACACCCCAAAATGGGTCTTGTACGGTCGTTTGTCAGCCGAAAAACGGGTATCGCGATAAAAGCGGTAGGTGCAGTCCTTTAGGGTTAGTCCCTGCATGTCCTTGTCGAACTTGGCCACGCCCTCAATGATCTGCTCGGCGATAGCGTTGAACTTCGCCTGAGCGCTCTGATATTCCTGTTTATGCTCATGAAACCACTCGCGGTTATTGTTGTGGAGCACGTTGGTGAGAAAGGTGATGATTTCTTCCATAGCGTTGGCAAAGATAATCTTTTTTTAGTCTTTGCCAAATGAAACACTATAGTCATCTGTTTAGTAACATTGCAGCGCAGTGGTCTATAATAGCCTCGCCGAGACGGAAACCCTCATCGCAAATTGGCTTGTATGAGAAACCGTCATAACCCATGCAGACTCGGATGACATAATATCCCACATCCACCAGTTTTGCCAGTTTTTCATCCTTTTTGGCCACGACCTCCAGATAATCGTCAATGAAGACCTTGGTCCGCCGATCCTCACGGATTTCAAAAACAGTGTCCAAAGCAATGAGCACAGAACGCCACAAAGCCCTGCCCGACTTGCGGACATACTTCTGGTTTTCATAACAATTGACCTCTTCGTCCAAGAGACCTCTTTCTTTTAAAATCAATTTAGCGTTGTTTGCACGAAACTTCGCTTCTTCAATAGGATTTCTTTTCATAATGGTGATGTATTAAAGTTTTCGCTGCAAAAATACAAGGAAGATTTTAATAGACAATATCAAAAGTGTTGAAACTTTGGACACAAAGCGAATTTTTTGTGAATTTATCGGGTTTTCTTTGCTTCCCCTACACTTGGGACATGACGCAGGGTAGAAGAGGTAACCGCAAAAACGTCGATTTCACCGATTACGACGAAGGCATCTGGGTTAGGCTACCGCTATTTCCAAACCAAGAACGTGGAAGTTGCTTATCCCTCAATCCTCGTTGTAGAATGCCATCACCTTGCAACGGTACAAATACTCGTATTTGGCCTGTAACAGGCTGGATTCGGCTTTGTAAAGCCTGTTCTTGCTCTCGTTGAGTTCCATCAAGGTGGTTTTGCCAGCATCATAACCGGCTTGTGCGTACTCGTAAGCTAACTGCGATGACTTCAAACTATTGTCGGCAGCCACATACTTTTGCTTGGCGGCCACAGCACTATAATAGGCCTGCTGGATCTCCTTCTTCAGTTGCTTGCTGGTATTCTCGATGTTCAACTGTTGGTTATCGATACCCAATTCAGTCATCTTCACACGGTATTTGGTCTGCATGCTGTTGAAAATCGGAATATTGAGCGACAATCCCAACTGGGTGCGACCATTGGTCTGGAGCTGCTGCGACAGCGGTGTGTTGGCGTAACCATCAGTGAAATAATGATAATACCCGTTGGAGTAACCCCCATAAAAACTGAGTGAAGGATACCAAGCGGACTTGGCGGCTTTCAAATCATAATGTGCCTGCTGTAATCTCAACTGCGCGGCCTGCATCTCGGGCTGGTGGTTCAGGGCGTGCTGCACGGTGGATTGCGGTGAAGCCAAAGGCAACTCGTCATCAGTCATAAAAAACTCGGGATCCACCACGTCGAAACCTTCCATATCCTCAATTTCCATGGCTTGGGTGAGGTTCAAGAGGCTGAGCAACAGATTGTTCTCTGCTTCGGTGAGGGAGGCTTGGTCTGTAGCCACCTGGGCGGCACTTTCGTAGACGTTCGACTCGGGCACCCGACCGATCTCATACAATTCTTGAGTACGCTGGTGCTGGCTCTGCGAGAGCTCCAACTGCTTCTCGGCAACGCCCTTCAACTCCTTGCAATAGACCACTTCCATGTAATAGGCCATGATGGCCAAATGAAGCTCTCGTTTGGCGGCTTCGAGGTCCTGAACACTGGCTTGTAGGTTTAACTCATTGGCTTTGTTGGTGTTATAAAGGTTCAATCCTTGAAACAAGGGTACGGAGACGCTGAGACCCACCGAGGCCGACGAGGAGTTGTCGGAGACATAAACGCCGGTATAGGACGGCGATTGGCCGAACCCCAATCCCTCTGAAGCACTGGCATTCACAGAAGGCAGCCAGGCATTCTGACTCATCTTGAGTTGGTAGTTGGCGTTCTGCTGTTGTAACTGGCTCTGCAGGATGCCTGCGTTGTGTTCCATGGCATAATCGATGCATTGCTGCAGGGTCCAGGGTTGTTGGGCTTTCACCGAAAAAACCATCGCAAACAAGGCTAATATAATGAGATTCTTTTTCATAATATCCATTTATTTCTCAATGATTTCATTACCCCGAATCTTATCCCCGGCCTTCAAACCTTCGGTGACAACAATATTAACGCCGTCGGAAAGACCCACCTTGACGGCCTGTTTTTCGAACTCTTGCGGCTCGTCTTCCCTGATGCTGCGGTACACGTAGGTGTTCCCCTCTTCATAGCTGATGCAACTTTCGGGGACGACCACGGCACCCTGCTCGCGGTCGAGGATGATCTCAGCGTTGGCGGAGTAGCCGGCTCGGACAAACACATCGTCGGGCAGGATGGCTTTGGCGCGCATCTCGAAGAACACGGCACCGCTCTCTTGGGTGCCCTTGGGGGCGATGTACTCCAGCTCGGCGTCGAACTTGCGGTCGTTCATGGCGCCGATAGTCAGTACCAACGGCATGCCCTCATGGATCTTGCCCACCTCGGTCTCATCGAGTTTACCCTTGAAAATCATGTCCTTCATGTTGGCAATGGTCGCAATGGTGGTGCCGTCGTTGAAGGTATTGGAATTAATCACCGAGTTGCCCACCTTCACGGGGATGTCGAGGATCATGCCGGAGATGGTGGCCCGAATCTGCGTATTGCTGTATCCCGTCGAACTCTTCGAGATGCCCTCCTTGATGATGTTCAACTGGTCTTTGGCGTTGTTGTAACTCTCCTTGGCTTGCTGATACTCCAATTGTGACTTCTCGAACTCCTCAGCAGAAATAAGACCTTTCTGTTTCAGGCTTTCCTGACGCTTATAGGTCTTCTCCACGTTGTCGAGATTCAGCTTGGCCACACGCACCTGTGACTCGGCGGCGGAGAGGCTGCTCACGTCGGGAATGACCTTCACCACGGCGATGACCTCGCCCTGCTTGACTTGTTGTCCGGGTTCCTTGAGAATCTCGGCGATGATTCCCGACACTTGTGGCTTCATGGCCACTTCATCGCGAGGGTCGATCTGTCCAGTGACCACTGTGGTCTTCTGGATGGTGTCGATACGGGCCTCCACTACTTCATAGACAACTGCTTCGGGTTTCGATTTCTTGTAAAGATACACGAAAGTCCA
>JAILBC010000100.1 GCA_024681295.1 Bacteroidales bacterium | reverse complement strand
TTTATATATATTCTAAATAAATAAACAAAAACAATAAACTAAGATTAAACTCAAATATCGGTTTTTGCCGATGAAAAACTAATTATTATATTGAAAATCAATTATTTATAAATTATTTAACGAAATATTGTAACTAACTATCATGGATTATTTCAACAAGCATAAAAAATGGGACATAACACTCCAAGAAGAATATAAGAGATTATGGCCAAATATGGAACGTTTTAATTGGGATGGTGTCGTTTCCCCAGAAGATTACGCAAAAGCCAATATAAAGGTCATGTTTTTGAACAGAGAAACTTATGGGGATGACTATAACATCAACGAAGCAATAAAAAAGGAGATTGATAATAACCTTGTGATGTTTGGTAATAATCCCATTAAGGTAAAGACCAAAAACAGACTCCGAGTCCTTTCTTTGCTTGAAAAAGACGTTATAACTATGTCGGACTCAGACTTTGAACAATATTTAAACTCGTATTCAGAGGAAGACTTTAGAAAAGACATGCTTAAAGTTGCCTACTGCAATATAAAGAAATCAGATGGCAATGAAAAATCAAGCAGAAGGAACCTATATGAATGCGCTTTGAGAAACAAAGAGATTTTACAGAAGCAGATATCGTTCTTCAATCCATCAATTATTATTGGAGGGAATATTGTTGACGGCATTCTTGAGAAGATAATGGAGTGGGGAGATGATTTATACACACCAGAATCTCATTATGTGAACATTTTCACTCTTAGTGTAAACGGGGAAGAGTATCCATTTGTTGACGCATATCACCCGTCTTCAAGAAAAAACAACTATGTTGACAGCATGGAGTTATTTAGAGCTCTACAGTCAGTGGAAAGGGATCATCCTGGATATTGGAAGAGCCGTTGCGGTTTGACTTGTTTTTCACCTGATCAGGCCTAGCAACTCTGTCGCCGAGGTTTCTTTCATCTTGATGTAGGCGAAGAGTTTCTTTCCCGCATCCTTTAGGCTGGCGCCGAAAGCATATACATCATCGTCGATGATCAGGAATCTGTCATGCGTTCTTTGACAGATATTCACAGTGACTGGCGGATACTGTTGGTTGTTCCGTTGCACGTCGAGTTGCTGTTGCTGCGACAACGGACGAGTATAGATGGTGGCATCCACGTTGGAATCACGTTTGTTGAGCAAGGTTAATGTTGTTTCGTCAATGTAATTGTCAACCAACACGATTCGATTTCTGGCTTGTTTTATAAGCCCTGAGATTTGTACGTGGGCGTCGAAAATCTGCCCGTCGTAGAAGATCCCTTCTACCGGTGGCAATGAAGTGCGCACGAAAAAGTCGATCTTTTCCTGATGGTCGGAAAGAGTGGTCTCTATCTGTTGGATTTCACCCTAAACCCCACAGAGATAATGGCGTCTAGATTATAATAGGTCCGTATGCGTTCTACCATTCTGCCGCCCTCCCGTTGAACTGTTCGGAAATTCCGAACAGTTGCCTCGTAATTCAACTCTCCCTGCTCATAAATGTTCTTTATATGCTCGCTGATATTGGCCTTGCTTGATTGGAAAAGCTCTATGATTTGACCTTGCGTCAACCAAACTGTTTCATCTCCCATGCGCACCTCAAGACTAATGGTGTCATCGGGTTGGTATATGACGATTTCTCCATAACCATCTTGAATATCAGTAAGTTGATTGTTTGTAACAGTTGGGGTCAACTCCTTTCTCGTTTCTGATAGAAATTGTTCAAACCATTGCTTCAACTGTAAACCACGCTGGGATTTGATACGTTGGCCCAGTGCGATAATGACCTCAAGGTTATATGCGGTATATCCGTACTGTTGGTTGCCTTCGCTTCCCATGTGTGCAAATTTTGCACATGTGATACCTTGTTCCAACTCTTTATCCCTATAGATTTTTTGGATATGTCGCCCTATAACTGTTCTGTCTTTCCCGAACAATTCAGCCATCTGTCGTTGCGTCAGCCAAACGGTGTTGTCTTCCACGATTAGTTCAATTCGGATAGTCTCATCAGGTTGGTAAAGGACAACGCTTCCTTTTTGTTCCGTTTGTTTATCTGAAGGGTGTTTAAATTTCATGATATTAATTAATTCTAATATACATTATGAATTTAAAAAAACACGCAAATATACAAAATTCTTTTATAATAATCATTAAGAAGGAATCATTTTTCCGGGCTGGGCGCGTGGGCTACGGCCAAAAACCGGAGCAGCGCCCGCCTAAAAGCCGAACTAAGTGGGATGAGACTCAGGGCGGGGCGCGGAGCTTTAGCGGAGCGTTTGCCTTCGGCACGAAGGCACTCCCTGCCTTGAGGATCACCCACTTAGAGAGGCTGTGCGGTAGGCCGATGTTTTTGGCCTTGAATTTTTAGGTTCCTTTTGGTTCAAGCCAAAAGGAACAAAATCATTTCCATTCGAAAGTATTGATCATCCGATCAATATCCTGCCTCAGGTAATCGATTACCGGCTGCATTGAGTCGTTGTTGGGGACGAAGTTGAAATAAAGGGCGCCACGGACGAAGTTGGAGGTGCTGTCGGTAAGGTAGAATTGAAGAGGAGTGGCCACGCCTTTGCCGTCCATCTCGATGAGCATGCCGTAAACCTTGTGCTCAGGGTTGATGATGAGGCTGTCATTCATGCCATTAGCTTTCTGCAAATGCTTGGTGACCATGGTGTGGACGTCCTCCAGATACTCACCGAGGTTGCCTTTCACATCCTTATGGGTCAAGTGGATCGAAGCCTTGAAACAGGGCATCTCCACGTTGATCCAGTTTTTCTCCTGTGGCGAAAAGGGGTCGTGGGTGATCGTGGCATAACTCGGCGCCTCAAAAGCATAACGCTCGATGGTGTCAACGTTCACGTAATTCTTTTCAGGCAAATCAATACGGAAATAACCCTTCGGTTTCGGCAACGGTCTTTCTTCCTCCCCGCAAGAAACTATTGTCATTGCGAGTACTACGAAACCAACCAACCCTAACAATCGTTTCATCATAATTCTGTCTTCTGTCTTCTGTCTTCTAACTTCTAACTTTCACCTTAATCTGTATAATCTTCCTCGGATCCGCATCGGTGATTTCGAAATTGAACTTCTCCACGTTAAAACTGAAACCAATCTCGGGGATGCGGCCTTCGATCTCCAGCACCAGTCCGGCTAGGGTGTCGGCCTCGCCTTGCTGCTCCTCGAAGTAGTCCTCGTCGAGGTTGAACACCTTGCAGAAGTCGACAATGCTGGTCTGGGCTTTGAATAAATACGTCGTATCGTCGATTTTAGTATAGTGCTGCTCCTGTTTCACGTTGTCGAACTCGTCGTTGATCTCGCCCACGATCTCCTCGATGACGTCCTCCATGGTGATCAAGCCCGAGGTGCCGCCATATTCATCGACCACGATGGCGATGTGGATCTTCTTCTCGCGGAAGTCCTGAAACAGATCGTTGATCTTACGGTTCTCCGGCACAAAGAAGGCGGGACGCAGCAGCATCCGCCACTCGAAGGTCTGCGCGTCGAGGTAGGGCAGAAGGTCCTTCACATAAAGGATGCCGCTTACCTTGTCGAGGCTCTCCTCGTAGACGGGAATTCGAGAGAAACCGCTCTTGATGACGGTGTCGAGCATTTCGCGGAAAGGCATGCCGACCTCCACGGCGACGATGTCGATGCGGGGCTTCATCACGTTGCTCACCTCCTTTTCAGTAAACGAGGCGATGCCCTTCAGCATGTTCTTCTCATCCAAAGGCGTCGACGACTCGGTGGCGATGTCGACGGCGGTCGAGAGGTCGTCCATAGAGATGTCGGCCTTCTTCCGCTCCAAGTGCTTGTCCATGAACGAAGTGGAGTTGACCAGCAGCTTGCTGAGGGGCTTGAACAGAACGATGAGCACCTGCAGGGTGCGAGCCATGAAGCGTGCGAAACGCACGGGTTTCTTGGCCGCCAGAATCTTTGGAATGATTTCACCGATGAGTAGGACCAACGAAGTGACTACGACGAGTTCCATGATGAAAGCCGCCGCCGGGTGGTTGGCCATGTCGAACATCTCGCTGACGATGTAGGTGGCCAGCAAGGTGATGGTGACGTTGACGAAGTTGTTGCCAATGAGGATGGTAGCCAACAGCATCTTCGGGTTTTCCCTGAGTTGCAGTACCAGTTGGCTTTTCGGGTCGTTCATCGATTCCAGGCTGTCGATGTCGGCAGGCTGAAGCGAGAAATAAGCTGTCTCGCTGCTCGAAATCAAAGCCGATGCTACCAGCAGCAAGCATAAGATCACCAATCCGATGATGGCGTTAATAGTGAATCCCGTATAAAACGGGGTGAGCAGGATGGAAAGGAGTTCTATATAAGGTTCAGGGTCAGGATCCATTTCAATTATTCTTTCTTCTTACTTCTATCTTCTGTCTTCTTTAAAACGGCAGATCATCGCTCGGCATCTGCTGGTTGGCGAAGGGATCATTGGCAGCGGCAGGAGCCTGGTAAACCGGCTCTTGTGCAGGTTGCGGGGCGGTGCCGTATGACGACTGTGTTGACTGATGGCCTGAGACCAGCTGCATCAGCTTATCGACCTGAATCTCAGTCACATAGCGATTAATTCCTTGATTATCAGTGTATTGGCGGGTGCGAAGGCGGCCTTCCACATACATCATGTCGCCTTTGGCATAGTTGCGGCGCTTGTCAGCAATATCGTTGGCCAGGTTGCCCCAGGCCACCAGGTTGTGCCACTCGGTCTGGTCCACCCAGTTGTTGTCGCGATCACGATAACGCTCGGTGGTGGCCAGGGTGACTGACATTTTCTTGTTTCCGCTTTCAAATGTGGTGATCTCAGGGTCTTTCCCGAGACGGCCAATGAGGATGACTTTGTTTAAGCTTGCCATGGTTTTTTTTAGTTAGGAGTTAGTAGTTAGGAGTGAGAAGTTTTCCGTTCTCCGTTTTCCGTTAAATATTTTTCAATTAGTTTCGGGATGGGATATTTCCCCAATTCATTTTCAGGCACCAAAAGTATGTTATTTTTTTGACTTGTGGGCAAAAAATCTGAAATTTTTATTTCAAAGAAGGTGGCGATCAAAGTTTGATGGGTGAGTTTGTGCGTGAAGGTAGGGGAGACCCTTACCAGTTGAAATGCTTTCGGAACCAACTCCAGAAAGGCATTGTTGGCTAAGACCTCTTCGGGGGACAGGGCCTTGTCGCTCTCCACACAAGGGAAGTCGTAAAGATTGCGCCAGATGTCGTTATCTTGTCGTCTCCGTAGGCAAATATTTTGATCTTTATCTTTGATTACCAGATAGTTGAGATATCTTGTCCTGACCCTGGTTTTTTGCAATTTTACGGGTCGTTCCATGACGGTCTGATGCTCGAAAGCGAGGCAGTGCGCTTGCAGGGGACAAAACATACAGTTGGGGTTCTTCGGCACACAGTGCAGGGCCCCAAACTCCATCATGGCCTGATTGTGCCGTCCAGGATGCTTCCGGTCGAGAAGGGCATCGGCCAACTCGGCAAAAATTTTCACGCCCTCGTTACTATTAATAGGTGTTTCAATATCATAAAGCCGCGCCAATAAACGATACACATTGCCATCGACCACGGCGTAGGGCTTGTCGAAAGCAATGGAGGCAATGGCCGCCGCTGTGTATTCGCCGATGCCTTGCAGTTTTTTTAGTTCTTCCAACTCCATGGGAAACTTGCCCCCGCACTCTTCCATTACCTGCCGGGCACAACGATGGAGGTTTCTCGCCCTTGAGTAATAACCCAGGCCCTGCCACATCTTGAGGACCTCCTCCTCACTGGCTGCTGCCAAGTCGCTCAACGTGGACCATCGCTCCACAAAGCGGTTGAAGTAGTCTAGCCCTTGACTCACCCGGGTCTGCTGAAGGATCACCTCCGAAAGCCACACATAGTAGGGCGAAGGGGTGTCCCGCCAAGGGAGTTCCCTCTTGTTTTTCTCGTACCATCGGGCGAGGATTTCTTGTGTCTCGTTCATAAAAAACCGAAAATGTTTTGCTGTAACAAAAAATGTTCGTACTTTTGCGGCAAATTTACACAAAGTATACACAAACCATTTTAAAAATTTTAAAGAAATGACCAAAGCAGAAATCGTAGCTGAAATCGCCGCCAAAACTGGTATCGAAAAAGGCGCTGTTCAAACTGTTGTTGAGAATTTTATGGAAGTTGTTAAAGCCTCTATGGCCAAGGGCAACAATGTTTATTTGAGAGGTTTCGGTAGCTTCATCATCAAGACCCGTGCTGAGAAGACCGGTCGTGACATGTCCAAGAAAGTTTCTATCACCATCCCGGCTCACAAAATCCCCGCCTTCAAGCCGGCCAAGGTTTTCATGAACGCTGTGAAATAATACACAAACCATATAAATCATTCATACTATGCCTAACGGTAAGAAACACAAAAGACATAAGATGTCAACGCACAAGCGCAAAAAACGCTTGAGAAAGGACAGACACAAGAAGAAATAATTCTTGTGCCTCATTTGTCAACCCCCTAAAACACACTGACTATGGCTGAAGAAACTCAAGAAATCCAAGTCAAGAAAGTGGAGCGGGAGCTGGTTATCAATGCCCACGCTTCGGAGGTTGACATCGCTCTGATGGAGGACAAGATTCTTGTCGAACTTCACAAAGAGAAAACCAACAACCAGTTTGCGGTTGGAGACGTGTATCTGGGACGAGTCAAGAAGATCCTTCCGGGCCTAAACGCCGCTTTCGTCGACGTGGGCTACGAGAAGGAGGCTTTCTTGCATTATCTGGACCTTGGTCCGCAGTTCCGGTCACTGCTCAAATTCAAAAACATGCTGGTCACCGGCAAAGAAGGAGAGGTGACGATGGAAAGGTTCAAACTGGAACCCGACATCGAGAAAAACGGAAAGATCGCCAACATGCTCAATGCTGGCGATCTCATCCCCGTTCAAATTGCCAAAGAGCCCATCTCCACTAAAGGCCCCCGCATCTCCGCTGAGATCTCCTTCGCAGGACGCTACCTCGTCCTCGTGCCGTTCTCAAACCGCATCTCGGTATCCCAAAAAATCCGCAGCAGCGAGGAACGTAGTCGCCTCAAACGTCTCATCCAAAGCATCCGTCCAGCCAACTACGGCGTCATCATCCGCACCGTCGCTGAAAACAAAAAAGTGGCCGACCTCGATGCCGACCTCAAGTCCCTACTCGAAAAGTGGGAACGCTGCATGGACGAAATGACCAAAATGACCGCCGCCGGCCGCATGGTCAGCGAACAAGAACAAGCCATGGTCATGCTGCGCGATCTGCTGAACGAGTCGTTCAACAACATCCACGTGAACGACGAGTTGCTCTATGAAGAAATCAGGAGTTACATCCAAACCATCGCACCACAAAAAGTCGAAATCGTCAAACTCTACAAAGGCAAAGACTCCATCTTCGATACCTTCGGAGTCTCACGCCAAATCAAAGGACTCTTCGGCAAAGTGGTCACCATCAGAAACGGTGTTTACCTCATCATCGAACACACCGAGGCCATGCACGTCATCGACGTCAACAGCGGCCACCGCGTCAACAAGGAAAACACGCAGGAAGAAAACGCCCTTCTGGTCAACATCGAAGCGGCTAAGGAAATTGCCCGCCAACTGAGACTGCGCGACATGGGTGGTATCATCATCGTCGACTTTATCGACATGCGCGAAGCAGCACACCGCAAAGAACTTTACGACGTTCTCTGCCAAGAGATGTCGGTCGACCGCGCCAAACACACCATCCTCCCCGCTACCAAGTTCGGCCTCATCCAAATCACACGCCAACGCGTACGCCCCGCCACGGAAGTGCAAGTTCAGGAAAAATGCCCTGTGTGCGACGGCGAAGGCAAAATCCGTCCTGCCATCCTTTACATCGACGAAATCGAAAACAACCTTAGGTACCTCCTCGTCGACCAGAACGAGGACCACATCACCCTCCAGGTACACCCGTTCATCGGAGCCTACCTCACCAAAGGCTGGTTTTCAATCCGCCGCAAGTGGATGAAGAAATACGGCAAGTCATTCAAAGTAGAATCCGTCGAAAACTTCCACATGCTGCAGTACAACTTCCAGAATGCCAACGGCGAAAACATCAAAATCTGAACTGGAACGTTGAAAAAAACTCAAAAGCCCGCCATGATAGCGGGCTTTTTTATTATCTTTGCGCCCAAAATAGCAACTCCTCACTCCTAACTTCTCACTCCTCACTATGAAAGACATCGTTTTGAGCGGCATCCGCCCCACCGGCAACCTCCACCTCGGCAACTACTACGGTGCCGTCCGTAGTTTCGTCAAGATGCAAGAAGAATATAACTGCTACTTCTTCATCGCCGACTGGCACTCGCTCACCACTCACCCCAAACCAGAGAATATCCAACGCTCGGCCCGCACCATCCTCGCCGAATACCTCGCCTGCGGCATCGATCCGGAAAAGGCAACCATCTATATTCAGAGCGATGTACCAGAGACCATAGAACTGTATCTATACTTTAACATGAACGCCTACATAGGCGAACTCGGCCGCGTCACCACCTTCAAGGAGAAAGCTCGTCAGCAACCTGACAACGTCAATGCCGGACTGTTCACCTATCCGACACTGATGGCTGCCGACATCTTGCAGCATAAAGCCAAGTGGGTGCCCGTGGGCAAGGATCAGGAACAGAATATGGAGATGGCACGCAAATGCGCCCGCCGCTTCAATAATATCTATGGTGTGGAGTTCTTCCCTGAACCGCAGAACTACTACTTCGGCGGCGATGCCATCAAGGTACCGGGCCTCGACGGATCAGGTAAGATGGGCAAGAGCGACGGCAACTGCATCTATCTCTATGAGGATGAAAAGACCGTGCGCAAGAAAGTGATGCGCGCTGTCACCGACAGCGGCCCCCAAACGCCCAACAGCCCCAAGCCAGAAGTCATCCAAAACCTCTTCACCATGATGGGTATCGTGAGTGCTCCCGAAACAGTGAAGTACTTCGACGAAAAGTGGAATGACTGCACCCTGCGTTACGGCGACATGAAAAAACAACTCGCCGAGGACATGGTCCAGACCTTGAACCCCATCCGCGAGCGCATCCAGGAGTTCTCGTCCGACCCAGAACGCCTCGACCGTATCGCCCGCCTCGGCGCCGAAAAAGCCCGCGAAAGCGCCTCCAAAACCCTCAACGAAGTCCGCCAAATCATCGGCTTCCGCCCATATTAACCCATTAACCCCATTAAACCCACCCATGGGCGATTTTATAACCTACGAAAAAATCCCCGAACGCGCCGTCCTCATCGCTGTCGCTTCCAAAAAGCAAAGCAAAGAACGCACGGAAGAATATCTGGACGAGCTGGCTTTCCTCCTGGAAACCGCTGGCGGCGTCCCCGTGGCACGTTTCGTCCAAGCCATGGATCATCCCTCCAGCGTGAGCTACCTCGGCTCAGGCAAACTGGAGGAAATCCACCAGTATATCAAGGCCGAGAACATCGAAATCGCTGTTATCGACGATGAACTCTCTGCTACCCAGGCCCGTAACATGGAACAGGCCCTAGAATGCCGTGTGCTTGACCGCACAAGTCTCATCCTTGATATCTTCGCTTCCAATGCCCATACCGCTCACGCTAAGGCGCAAGTGGAACTGGCTCAGTATCAATACCTGCTGCCCCGTTTGACCCGTATGTGGACGCACTTGGAGCGCCAACGCGGCGGTATCGGTATGCGTGGCCCCGGTGAAACTCAGATCGAGACCGATCGCCGTTTGATCCTCGACCGCATCTCTGTGCTGAAAGAGAAGCTGAAGGAAATCGACATGCAAAAGACCGTGCAGCGCAAGAACCGTGGCAAGTTGGTGCGTGTGGCCCTAGTCGGCTACACCAACGTGGGCAAGTCTACCATCATGAACCTGCTGAGCAAGTCGGAAGTCTACACGGAGAACAAACTTTTTGCTACTTTGGATACAACGGTGCGCAAGGTGGTGGTAGAAAACCTGCCCTTCCTGCTTTCAGATACAGTCGGTTTCATCCGCAAACTTCCACACCATCTGGTTGAATCGTTCAAATCTACTCTCGATGAAGTACGCGAATCCGACATCCTGCTTCACGTGGTCGACATCTCGCATCCTGACTTCGAGTCACAGATCGAGGTAGTCAACCAAACCCTCTCTGAGTTGGGATGCGCCGATAAGAAGACCATCATGGTGTTCAACAAGATCGACGCCATCACCTTTACGGATGAACTAAAGCAGACCTGGATGGCCAAGTCAAACGATAGCTGCATCTTCATCTCCGCTAAAAATCGCGATAACTATCAGGAATTCAGAGACTTACTTTATAAAGAGATCAAGGATATGCACGCCATCCGCTATCCCTACGACAACTTCCTCTATTAACTTTCCACTTTCCACTTTCCACTTATGCACTTCATCGACACCCACACCCATATCTATGGCCCTGACTTCGACGCCGACCGCCCCGAAGTGGTGCAACGTGCTCTCGATGCTGGCGTGGGTATGATGCTGATGCCTAATGTGGATGCCTCCACCATCCAGCCGATGCTGAAAACGCACGAGCAATTCCCCGAATGCACACGAGTGATGATGGGCCTCCAGCCGGAGGAAGTGAAAGGCGATTACAAGCAGGTACTGGCCCTGATGGAGAAGGAACTGGAACGCGATATATATATAGGTGTGGGGGAGATTGGCCTCGACTTTTATTGGGATTCGACCTTCGAGAAAGAACAACTTGATGCCTTCGAAACCCAACTGGAATGGGCCAAACAACTCCATCTGCCACTTTCGATCCATTGCCGCAAGGCATTCAACCAAATGGCCCGAATCCTCGAAAAGAAACAAGATGGTAGCCTCCACGGCGTGATGCATTGTTTCACTGGCACCGAAGAAGAAGCCAAAGTCTATCTCGACCTAGGCTTCCATCTTGGGCTGGGAGGCGTCATCACCTATAAAAACTGCGCAGTGAAGGACTATCTATGCAATATTCCTCTTGATCGCATCGTTTTGGAAACCGACGCGCCGTACCTCTCACCTGTACCGCACCGCGGCCAACGTAACGAGCCAGCCTTCATGGTGGATACGGCAAAAAAACTAGCAGAATACTTGAACATCTCGATTGAACAATTCGCTGAATCAACTTCAAACAACGCAAAAACACTTTTCAATATATGACCCAAAAGGAAGAGACTTCGATTCTCGTGCTCTACACGGGAGGAACAATAGGCATGATGCAGGATCCCAAGACGGGCGCCCTCGTGCCTTTCGATTTCGATAATATCTATAAACATCTGCCGGTCTTGCAGAACTTCGGCTACCAGATCGATTTCTACTCGTTCAATCCCTTGATCGATTCCTCGAACATGTCGCCCGACTTCTGGGCCATGCTGGCATCCAAGATTACCGAGAACTATGAGCAATACGACGGCTTCGTGGTGCTGCACGGCTCCGATACCATGGCTTACACCGCCTCGGCCTTGAGCTTCATGCTCGAGAACCTCAACAAGCCGGTGGTGCTCACAGGCTCACAACTGCCCATGGGTGTGGTACGTACCGACGGACGCGAGAACTTCCTCGCCGCCATCGAGATCGCCGCCGCCCGTGAGGACGATACCGCCATCGTTCCCGAAGTCAGCATCTTCTTCCAAGACCAGTTGCTCCGCGGCAACCGCTCCACCAAGTTCAACGCCGAGAACTTCAACGCTTTCGTTTCGACCAACTTCCCAGCCCTCGCCGAGGTGGGTGTTCACATCAAATACAACAAGGACCGCATCCTTAAGCCCAACTTCAAGAAGCTGAAACTCCACACTGAGATGGACCGCCACGTGGGCATCCTCAAACTCTTCCCAGGTATCTCCGAGGAGTTTGTCCGTCACACCCTGGCCACCCCGGGATTGAAGGCTCTGGTGCTCGAGACTTACGGATCGGGCAACGCCACCACCGACAAATGGTTCCTCGATGCCCTCAAGGAAGCCATCGGCCGTGGCCTTATCGTGCTCAACATCACCCAGTGCAAAAGCGGTTCCGTCGAGATGGGTCGCTACGAGACCAGCCTCGACATGCTCCGCATCGGCGTGGTGAGCGGCTATGACCTCACCACCGAGGCCGCTGTCACCAAGTTGATGTACCTCCTCGGTCATGGACTGCCAAAAGAAAAAGTAATTGAACTGCTGGGCGTTTCCATTCGCGGAGAGATGACGAAATAGCATTTTTTTGAAAAAAATGTAGGTTCGTTTGCTTTTTTGAACGAAAAAAATATGTAATTTTGGCAACGATTTTTCTTGGAGAGATGTCCGAGTGGTTTAAGGAGCACGCCTGGAAAGTGTGTGTACTCCAAAAGGGTACCGCGGGTTCGAATCCCGCTCTCTCCGCAGACGAATAGAAACAATTGATAATCACAACATTAACTAAATCATGAAAAAATTAATTGCTTTACTCACGATTGTTGGTTTCATGACTTTTGGAATCAGCAGTCTCTTTGCTCAGGAAGAGCAAACTCAACCGGAAGAAACCGCTACCGAGCAGGTCGTTGAGACTCCTGCCGTTGAAGAGGAAGTCGTTACCACCGACCTTACTCCCACCCAAGCTCCCACCACTTTCCGTGAATCCATCAAGAGACAGTTCATCGACGGTGGTCCGGCATTCATGGGTATCGTGTTGGTCATCTTGCTGCTTGGTATGGCCATCTCCATCGAGAGAATCATTTATCTGACCATGGCCGATGGCAACTCCAAGAAACTCCTCGCTGGTATCGAAGCCAAAATGCAGGCCGGTGATGTTGAAGGTGCCAAACAACTCTGCAAGGACACCCGCGGTCCTGTCGCCAGCATCTTCACCCAAGGCCTCATCCGCTACCAGGATGGTCAAACCCTCGATGAGGTTGAGAAATCTCTCGTCTCCTACGGCGCCGTTGCCGCTGGTAAACTCGAAAGCGGTCTGAGCTGGGTCGGCCTCTGCATCAGCTTGGCTCCTATGTTCGGATTCATGGGTACCGTTATCGGTATGATTCAGGCCTTCGACGCTATCGCCGCCGCTGGTGACATGAGCCCCACCGTTGTTGCTCAAGGTATGAAGGTCGCTCTGTTGACCACCGTGTTCGGTCTGATTGCCGCTATCATCCTTCAAGTTTTCTTCAATTTCATCGCATCCAAAATCGAAAAGATCACGAGCGACATGGAAAATGCTTCCATCAGCTTCATGGATATCCTTGTCAAATACAACAAAAAATAATCATCAATAATCATGAACGGTAAGCTTTCAAACATCAGTAAGTGGGTCTTTGGCGCACTGGCTCTCGTTACCGTCGTCCTGGGTATCATCTTCTACCTGGACCTCAAAAATGAGGCTCGCACCAACATGATCCTCAATTGGGGCTACATCTTGATTATTCTGGGCGTCGTAATGATCCTCATCTCAGCCATTGTCGCCGCTTTTGTGAAAGGCGTCAACCTGAAGACCATCCTCATCGTTATCGGTGCCGTAGTTGTTATTGGACTTGTAGCATTCCTAATGTCAAGAGGTAGCTTCGGCGTTGAATATCCTGCGGGTGACGTTGTCTATTCTGGCAGAACCCACGGATTGGTCGAATGGGGCCTCAATTTCTTCTATGTAACACTCGGAGTAAGCATTCTCTGCATTCTCTATTCAGTTATCAGATCCGGTAAATAATAACACTTCATCATGGCCAAGAAAACTCCAGAAATCAATTCTAGTTCGCAGGCTGACATAGCATTCTTGCTGTTGTGCTTCTTCCTGATGACTACCTCCATGGACGTTGACTATGGTATCACGCGCCGTCTGCCCCCTCCAGTGGAACAAAACGACGACGACGTGAAAGTCAAGGAAAGAAACGTGATGAATGTTCTTATTAACAAGAATAACAAGCTGATGGTCAACGGCCGTCCCTCGGATATTTCACTCTTGAAGGATGACGCCAAAAACTTCATGACCCCACGCCCGGGCGACGAAACCGCCCCGGAAGTGGAACCCAAGCAAATCGAAATGCTGGGCGAAATCATGATGTCGAAAGGCGTGATCTCACTCCAGAACGACCGCGGTACCTCGTATGCTATGTATATCAGTGTGCAGAATGAGCTGGCACGCGCCTTCAACGAGTTGAAGGAAGAGATGGCATGGAAACACTTCCACAAGCACCTCGACCAGCTCAATGAAGACCAAGCCAAAGCCATCGGCGAAGCCGTACCTGTTCGTGTCAGCGAAGCAGAACCTGTGGAAAAATAAAGGAGGAAAGAACTATGGGTAAATTCAAAAAAGGAGGCAAAAAAGAAGTGCCACAAGTGAGCACCTCGTCACTGCCTGACATCGTTTACATGCTGATCTTCTTCTTTATGATCACCACCTCAATGCGTGACGTTGAACTCAAAGTCAAAACCGCATTGCCCAAGGCTACTGAAATCGCCAAACTCGAAAAGAAAGCTTTGGTTAGCTCTATCTACATCGGCCCGCCGCGCGACCCCAAACTCGGTACCGAGTCGCGTATCCAACTCAACGACCAGTTCGCCCGTCCCGAAGATATCGCCGACTGGGTGCTACAGGAACGTGAGGCCCGCAGCGAAGCCGACAGACCCTTCCTCACTACCGCCCTTAAGGTGCACAGAGAAACCCGTATGGGTATCGTCACCGACGTGAAACAGGAACTCCGTAAAGTTGGTGCCTTCCGTATCAACTACACGACCCTTAAAGGTAGCGCACTGGAAAACTAAACGTTGGGTCACCCCAACAATAAATGTAGAGACGTCACATCGTGGCGTCTCTACGTTTTTTATGGGGTGGTCCCACTAGGGCTTGAACCTAGGACCTACTGATTATGAGTCAGTTGCTCTAACCAACTGCGCTATGGGACCGCAATGTCCTCACGGAATTGCGCCGCAAAGATACGATATTTTTTGAAAAGTTAGAAAAAATATTATCGAGTTCGTCATTGCTAGAAACCCGAAGGGTTCACCGACCGAAGGGAGGTAACCGAAGCGACGTGGCAACCCCGAAGGGCTCACCGACCGAATGGGAGGTAATCCAACCAGAATTGTCTATGGCCCCCAAAATCGATAACACCTCTCCAGCCGTCTTCGCCTCCATCAACTTAATCTTAATCGGCTTGAAATTCGGCAACCCCTTGAAATAACTTCCCCAGTGCTTCCTGATCTCCATTACGGCGATGTGCTCACCCTTCCAGGCTACTGACCGCTCCAAATGGATCTTTGCCACACGCACCCGCTCAGCAATATCGGGTTTCGGCAACTCCTCGCCCGTCTCCAAATAATGTCTGACCTCTCTGAAAATCCAAGGATTGCCGTAGGTGGCTCGCCCAATCATCAGGCCGTCCACCCCGTAAGTATCCTTGAAATGCTTCGCTGAGGGACCATCCACCACGTCGCCGTTTCCGATAATTGGGATGTGCATCCGAGGATTGTTTTTTACCTCGCCGATCAAAGTCCAATCGGCAGGCTCACCGTATTTGGTGGTGCGTAAACGCCCGTGAATCGTCAAGGCGGCGATACCTACATCCTGCAAACGCTCGGCGATGTCCACAATCTCTTTGTGCTGCTCGTCATAACCTAACCGGGTCTTTACCGTCACGGGGATGTTCACAGCCTTCACCACTGCTTCGGTAATGGCCACCATCTTGGGAATGTCGTTCATGATACCCGAACCAGCCCCCTTTGAAGCCACCTTCTTCACGGGACAACCGAAGTTGATGTCGATGATATCAGGATGAGCGGTCGCGGCATACTTGGCCGCTTCCACCATGGGCTCCACGGCGTTACCGAAGATCTGTACTCCAAAAGGCCGTTCAAATTCATCAAAGTCCAACTTTTTGATGCTCTTTACACTGTCGCGAATCAAACCATCCGATGAGATGAACTCCGAATACACCAAGTCGGCCCCGAACAACTTGCATACATGGCGGAACGGAGGGTCCGAAACATCCTCCATCGGCGCCAAAAGCAAAGGATAATGCTCAAATTTGAGTCCGGCAATCTGGTACATGGTGCTTATTTTCCGCAAAAATACTACATTTGCAGTTTCTAACACTTTTTTCGATGGACGAATTCAAGAAAAACCTGAAACAGTCAACGGGCATGAGGATCTTCATCTTCCTGATGGCCTTCTTCGTATGCACGTTAATAGGTGCTGCCATCGCCGCCTTGTTCACCATAGGTAACGACATCACCAGGCTCAAAATAGGGCAGGGGATCAGTTCCGCGCTGATGTTCATCGCGCCGCCGATCATCCTCTACGCATTCACCCGTACCGAACCCATGCGGCAGATTGGCTTCCGCAAGCCGGCCTTTTGGTGGATGCTCCTCATTGGCGTCATCTTGATGTTCGTTTCTCTCCCACTGACCAACATTCTGGGCACTTGGAATGAGAAAGCCAACTTCGGAGAGACTCTTGAAACAATTCTTAAGATGATGGAAGACACGGCTGGCGACCTTACCGAGCGTATGCTTCAAGTTGACACCTTTTGGGGCCTCCTGGGCAACCTCCTGGTCATCGCCCTCATCCCCGCCATCGGCGAAGAACTGACCTTCCGCGGTGTGCTGCAACAGTCCCTCACAAGACGATGCAATCCCCACGTGGCCATCTGGCTCTCCGCCTTCATCTTCTCGTTCATCCATTTCCAGTTCTACGGATTCCTGCCTCGCATGTTCCTTGGCCTCATCCTAGGTTACATGTTCTACTATTCAGGTTCCCTCTGGATCAGCATCCTTATGCATTTCATCAACAACGGCACCGCTGTCGTGGTGGCCTATCTCGATTATAAAGGCCTCGCCAATGTCGACTGGGAACACTTCGGAAGTACCTCCAATGTAGCCCTGCTGATTACTAGCCTCGTGCTCACTGTCGGAATGATTGTTATCGTTTCAAGAAATCAATATAAATATGGAAGAAAATAAAGATACTCGTACTGAACTCGACGAATTGGGAGAATTCGGACTGATTGACCAACTTACCCAGGACTTTCCCTTGCGCAATGCCTCTAGCCTGAAAGGGGTGGGCGACGATGCGGCAGTTATTAACCATGAGGGCTATCGTACCTTGGTTTCGGTAGACCTTCTGGTGGAAGGCATCCATTTCGACATGACCTATACACCCCTTCGTCATTTGGGCTATAAGGCAGCAGTGGTCAACTTCTCCGACATCTACGCCATGAACGGCACGCCTACCCAGATTGTGGTGGGTTTGGGTGTCTCCAACCGTTTCTCGGTGGAAGCCCTCGATGAGTTGTATGCCGGCATCCGTCTTGCTTGCGAAAACTACAATGTTGACTTGGTGGGTGGCGACACCACCTCGAGCCAATCGGGACTGGTAATCTCCATCACTGTCATCGGCCAAGCCAAGGAAGAAAATGTGGTGTACCGCAGTGGCGCCAAGCCCAACGACCTGCTCTGCGTGAGCGGTGACCTGGGCGGTGCCTACATGGGATTGCTCATCCTCGAACGCGAGAAGGCAGAATATCTCGCCAACCCCAACATGCAACCCCAACTCCAAGGCTTCGACTATGTACTGGAACGTCAGCTGAAACCTGAAGCCCGAAAAGATGTCATCGCTCGTCTCAAGGAACTCGGCATCAAACCCACCTCCATGATCGACATCTCCGACGGACTGGCTTCGGAAGTGCTCCATCTCTGCAAAGAGTCGGGCGTGGGCTGCCAACTCTACGAAGGCAAAATCCCGCAAGACCCTTCCACGGTGAAAATTGCCAAGGACTTCCAAATCGTTCCCAGCATCACCGCGCTCAATGGGGGAGAGGACTATGAGTTGCTCTTCACCATCGACCAGAAGGACTATGAGAAGATCCAGACGATGTCCGAAGACATTACCGTCATTGGTTTCATAACCCCCGACAAAGGCATCGCCGAACTCATCACCCCCGACAACCATGTCATCCCCCTCAAGGCCCAAGGATGGAACCATTTTAAAGTGGAAAGATGAAAGTGGAAAACTGAAAACTTTCCACTTTCCACTTTCCACTCTCCACTAACATGAACCCTCAAGTAAGCTCCATATTAAAAATCCTTCCCTCTAAACCCGGGGTTTACCGTTACTACGACAGTGACGGCACCCTCATCTATGTCGGCAAAGCGAAGAACCTCAAGCGCCGTGTTTCTTCCTATTTCAACAAGGAACAAACCGGCAAGACACGCGTTCTCGTCAATAAAATCGCCGATATCAAGTTCATTGTGGTGGAGTCGGAGTCGGAAGCTCTGCTGCTCGAAAACAATCTCATCAAGCAGTACAAGCCGCGCTACAACATCATGCTCAAGGACGACAAGACCTACCCCTGGATCTGCGTCAAGAAAGAGCCCTTCCCGAGAGTCTTCCTCACCCGCCGCAAAGTCAACGACGGGTCGGAATACTTCGGTCCCTATCCCTCGGTACGCACGGCTCACATTCTGCTCGACTTGCTGGGACAAATCTATCCCATCCGTTCCTGCAAGACTACGCTCACCGAGGCTAACGTCCAGAAAGGGAAGTACCGTGTCTGCCTCGACTACCACATCCACAAATGCGCAGCCCCCTGTGTAGGCAATGTCTCTCGTGAGGCCTACTGTCAAATGATAGCCGAAGCCAAAGAAATCATCAAGGGAAACCTGTCAGGGGTGCTCAAAGACCTGAAAGCCCAGATGATGGACCACGCCTCGCGCCTAGAGTTCGAGGAAGCACAGGTCATCAAGGAGAAATTTGAACTGCTGGAGAACTACAGAAGCCGCTCTACCGTGGTCAGTAGCACCATACACAACGTGGATGTATTCTCCTACGTCGATGCCGAGAGCCTGTTCTATGTGAACTATATGCGTGTAAATGAGGGCGCAGTGGTGCAGTCGCATACCATTGAGATCAAGCGTAAGCTCGACGAACCAGCTGAAGAGTTGCTTTCACTTGCCGTTACTGAGATCCGAAGGCAATTCGAGAGCCCATCCAAGGAGGTGGTGCTGCCCGTGAAGCTCGACTTCGACCTAGGCGATGTGGAAGTCACCGTGCCGCAACGGGGCGATAAGATGAAACTTCTGGAACTCTCACGCCGCAATGCAGTGCAATATAAGATGGATGTAGAAAAACAACGTACGCTAGTTGATCCAGAACGCCATCAAAAAAGGGTGCTCAACCAACTCAAGGAAATGCTTCATCTGCCCATGGTGCCCGAGGTCATCGAGTGTTTCGACAACTCCAACTTCCAAGGCGACTACCCCGTGGCAGCCATGGTGCAATTTGTCAACGGCAAGCCCAACAAGAACGCCTACCGGCATTTCAACATCAAGACGGTGGAAGGGGCTGATGACTATGCCTCGATGAAAGAGGTGGTGCATCGCCGCTATGCCCGATTAATCGAGGAAGAGAAACCCCTGCCCAACCTCATCGTCACTGACGGTGGGAAAGGCCAGATGGAGGTGGTGCGTCAGGTGATCCAGGACGAACTGCATATCGACATTCCCATCGCGGGACTGGTAAAGGACGACCGTCACCGTACCCGTGAATTGCTTTATGGCTTTCCACCTCGTGTCGTGGGTATCAAGCCCGACTCTGAGATTTTCAGGCTGATGACGCATATTCAGGACGAGGTACACCGCTTCGCCATCACCCATCATCGCAAGAAGTTCGAGAAAGGCTTTATGCACTCCGAATTGGCCGATATCAAGGGCATCGGCAAGTCTACCGCCGAGAAGCTTTTGCTAGAACTGAAGTCAGTAAAAACAATCAAGGAAGCCTCGCTCGAAAGCTTGACTTCCTTGATAGGTCCTGCGAAGGCGAAGTTGGTCTACGACCACTTCCACACTTTTACTGAAGCTTGAAGTTGACAGGCAGGATGTAGCTCACACGCACTGGTTTGCCACGCTGTTTGCCGGGTTTCCATTTCGGCATTGACTTCACAACGCGCACGGCTTCTTCGTCGCAGCCACCGCCCAGTGAACGCATCACGTTGACGTTGGATACGGAGCCGTCGGGCTCGACCACGAAGCTGATGAACACACGACCCTGGATACCGCTTTCACGGGCCATCTGGGGATACTTGATGTTCTTGGCCAGGTAGTCGGCGAGTTTCTGGGTGCCGCCCGGGAAGTCAGGCATCTCTTCCACGATGGTGAAGATCTCAGCTTCCTGAATGTCTTCTTCCTCGATTTCGGGAGCCACATACTCCTCAATCACTTCGTTCTGGTCCACGTCGGCGTTGATCTCGATGTCCTCCACCTCCACATCGTCTTCCACGACCTGGATCTGGGTGGTCTGCTTCGGAACCTCAACAGGCTGCGGTTTCTGCTCCTGCTTGGTAATCTCAACCATTTCTTCTTCCACGACTTCGACGGTTCTGCCCACATCGGCGTACTCAATCTTGTCGTAACTCTTGATCTCGAACACAGCCCAAGCAACGGCCAAACTGATGATCAAACCAATCTGGATGAACATCAGCTTCTTGTTCTCAAGATTCGCTTTTGGTGATTTTTTCTCTTCCATGACTATAGTTTTTTTGATATTTCACATTTTCCGATGCGAAATTACTAATTATTTATTTATCCAACGCTTCATTTTTCAAATTATTTCTGTCACGAAGCAAAAAATAAGCAATTATCGCACCAAAAATGCATCCGATGACGTCGGCAATCCAGTCGTAGACACTGCCAGTGCGCCCTGGGACAAGGAACTCCTGCATGATTTCGGTGAGTATTCCGTAAATGATGCCGATGAGCAACGTTATCCACAAGGCTTTTCGCCGAAAAGCCATCCCATTTTCCTTGAAAGGCTTGCGGTAACCCCATAGGCAGGCGAAGACGAATCCAGCGTACATCAACACATGCACCACCTTGTCGACCCCGATAACGGGCTTGACATGTGGAAAACAAGACCCCGGCAGTCCTGTCAGCACCAGAATCACCAGTGCGCATAGTACTCCCGGGGTACTATTTCTCGTGAATCGCTCCAAGAGGATGGTATTACTGGATTTTGGCCTCGTAGGCGGCGGCATCGAGCAGGTTGTCAAGCTCGGCGGCGTCGCTCACCTTGATCTTCAGCATCCAACCCTCGCCATAAGGATCGGTGTTGACCAACTTGGCGTTCTCTTCGTCGGCCAGGGTTTCATTCACTTCGACAACTTCACCGGCGACAGGCATGGTCAACTCGGCAGTGGTCTTCACAGCCTCAACGGCGCCGAACTCTTCCTCGGCTTCAAGGGTCTCGCCCACCAGGTCAGGATCAATGTCGACAAAGGTGATGTCACCCAGTTCGTGTTGTGCATAATCAGTGATGCCGATGTAGCCAAATTCGCCTTCCACGCGGATCCACTCATCGTCTTTCGTGTACTTTAAGTTAGTTGGAATGTTCATTTTGTTTGTTTTTATTTAAGGTTAGTATTTAAGAAATAGTCTTTATTGTGCTAAGTTGAACCGAATCATCAAACCGGCAAAGGTGGTGGCGGTGGGGAATGAAGTCGATACAAACGGGGTGTTCATGTCGCGCTTGAAGAAGGCCTGAGCACTCAAACGGGAACTGAACTGGTAGTCGCCCGTGAGGTAGATGTTGATTTTGTTCTGTCCTGCCGAGACTTGGCTGTTGTTCTCGTCAATGCGCCGCAACGTCGTCTTGTCGTGCTTGAAGCCGATGTCGAGCTTCAACACCAGGTCATTGTTCACAGTCTTCTTGTTGCCACCGCCCGTCATCGAAACGATGTTGAACTTCAACCCCTTGATGCGGTATCCGGCACCAAACACAATCTCACGCCCCATCACCTCGGTGAGCTGGTTGTTAGAGAAACTCAAGGTCATCGACCTAGACTTCTTGTATTGTACATTGCAAGTGAGCGAGTTTTGGAAACCGACGTCGATGCCAACCAGCGGCATGAACTGTTCGTTCAGCACCATCTGTTGGGTCTCGATCTTGGGGATGATGTCAGTGCTGTTCTCGTAAGTCTGGATGGGGTTGTTCTCATCGTAATACACATTGCTCGCCCAGTTACTGATGGTGTAGGTGGACCGGTAGGAGTGGGTGAGATTGACGGTCTTGAAGAGGGAACCTATCGCGGGAATGTTGGTCAATCCGTTGTATGTCAAGTTCCAGTTCGGGAAAGGAATCTTCTGGAAGGGACTAAGTTTGATGGTCGCAGCATCCTGTCCCGAATAGGCGGAGAGGAAAGAGTAAAGCAACACTTCCATCGACGAGGCACTGTAGCCCTTCGGGAAGTAACTGCCGGCGACGGTGTCGAAGACATATTCGTTGACCTCAGAGACCCATGCGGGATTGTTCTTGGCAATACGGTCGGCAATGATGCTTCGGTTGGCCAGCATCTGGTCGAAGACGGGCGACGACTCGTCGTCACCACTGCCATCGGCAAAGGCGGTCTTGATCAGCATGGTGGAAGAGCTGAAGTTACCCGCGGTGGTCGGAGTGAAGATTTCGAAATAGCCAAAGGAGTTGGCCCTGAAATAGTGCTGATAGTTCTCAACGTAGGTGCTGTTGCCCGTGATGTCAATCTTAAAGCCGTTGAAAGGTTCGCAGTTGACACGGTAGTTGAGGTTCTCAGTGCTTCTCCTGATATAAGGCTCGCTCAGGATGGAGTCAAGCGTGATCCATCCGCTGCTGACCGCCTGGTCGTAGATGTCGCCTGGGAGACCTAGCGCAAATTCCCATCCTGGTGCCCATTCGCCGGCACTCATCCCGAAATAGTTGGGCTTGGGCATGAAGCCTGGGAGGTTCTGTCCACTGTTGATCGAGTAGGTGAGCGAGGCACGCTTGACCATCGTGGCAATCTTCAACGTCCCGTCAAGCAAAGCCTTTCCAACCTCGGCCTTAGGCTTCATCACAGTGCTGTCTGCCGTTTGGCCTTTCTCTGTCTTCGTTTCCTTCTTGCTTTCCTGTCTCTTGTTGGCATTCATCTTCTTCGAAGAGTTGAGATTCTTCAGATAAGGAATGCTGTTGTAGATCTTGGTGAAGTCGAGGTTCGCATTGCCTTGGATGTTGTTGGAGTTCTCTATGCTGTTGCCCAAACGGTGCTGGATGGACAAGGCCGAGGCGTTCCAGAAATACTGTCCCTGGTAGCTGGCATTGGCGGTTACCCAATTCAGCAACGGTAACTTGTTGATGGGGATGGTGTAGTTCACGTTGATCGTCTGCTGGAAACGCGACATGGAGCCGAAATGGAGCAACTCACGCTTGATGGTGTCCTGGTTGAGTTTCCACTCCTCTGTTCCTTTGTCAGGGTTGCCGGCGGGCTCGTACACATAGGCTTCCGCTCGGGCCGAATAGTCAAATGTCAAGCCCTTGGTGAGGTCGAAACGGAACTGGTAGTTGCGGTCCCAATCCCACTGCTTCGAGATGGTCGGGTTGATGATGATCTCGCCGCCGCTCTTGTTGCGCAGCAAACGCTCCGAGGTCATGCGGTTCATCTCCGTGTTGAAGGAGATGCTCTTGGGCAGATAGTAGAAGTTGATGTCCTTGATCAAGGCAAGGTACGACTTCGAAGCCCACTTCGCCTTGGCAAAAGGCGCAACGTTCTTCGGGTTGCCGGCATAGTTATAGCCCAAGTTGCCTCGGTAGTTCTTGGTGTTGTAATATTGTATGTCGGGGTTCTCCTGATTGGTCTCACTGTAAGAGAAGGAGAGGTTGAAGTTTTCGATATCGTAGATGTGCACCGTAGGCATGCCTCCGCGATTTCCACTTCTGTTGTTAGGATCCCTCGGGTTGTTCGCCGGCTTGCCCTCGGTCTTCTCGTCTTTCTTGTTGCGCTTGGCCGTACGATCCTTCCGCATGTTCATCACGTTGATGTTCTTGTACTGTGTCATGCTGTGGACGATGGAGGTCAGCGAGTCACGCTGCCGTTGGGTGTCCATGATAGCAAGGGCGTCGTTGAGACGGATGTCGGGGTCGTAGGGGTTGTACATCGGGGTGGTCACGTTCTTGCCGTAGTCTACATGGAGCGGGATCTTGATGCCGCTGTTGTCGAAGAACTTGCCCAACTCGAGGTCGGTCGAGACGCTGAACTGGGTGTTGGCCTCGAAGGTGTTGTCGATGATGTCGCTGTCAAGGGCACCGAAGCCGCCTGACTTGTACGAACCGCTCACCACGAAACGACCCAAGTCGGCCAAGGTGGCTTCCATGCGGCCAGTTCCAGCAATGCCGCCGTTGCTGCTTAAGTCAGTGAGTCTCAGTTCGTTAACCCAAACCACCACACTCTTGGTCAAGCCGTCGTCGGTGGCGTTTTCAAGACCTTGGCGCTTCGGGTTGCGGATACCGATCATCATGGCCTGCACGTCGCTGATGCTCGGGTTACCGATGACCTTGATGGTATGATAATAGTCCTGACCGTCAACATTGCCTTTCTTGAAACGCTCGGAATAAATGAAGTTGAGTTTTACATGGCTTCCGGGCTGGTTCATGGCGGCGTTGCGGTTCGACTTCACCGTCACCAGGTCCTCAAGCAGGATCTCGATGTTGTTGATTTCAGGCCAGATACCCTCTTTGTTGGTGTAAGGCGTTCCCCAAGGTGTCACCTTCAGCGGAATCTCATATTCGTAGTAGTTCTCGGTGAAGTCGGTGCCTAGTCTCATGAACACGGTGAGGTCCTGATCATAGAGCGGGTCCTCTTCATGGGCTTGCTCGGCGTGGACGAACATCTTCAGGTATTTGTACTGGCGAAGGTCGAAGGCCGTGGTCTTGTAAATGGCCCTTCCGTCACCATCGACGAGGTTCTGCACGGTGAGCTGGAGCGACTGCTCATTGAGCTTGGTCACCGCGGTGGTTCCCACAATCTGCTCTTGGGTGATGCCTGGAGGGATGACGTAGGGGATAGGGGCGCGACGGCCGTTTTCTTCGATGTTCACGGCGGAGATGTCCATCGTGGTGGCGTTGGCGATGTCGTTAGGGATGTACTCGCCTGGCGCCTGGATATTCTGCGTGTAGGTTCTCCACTCTCCCTTCACGAGGTCGAGGGTGGCGAAACGCAGCACTACGGGCTTCTGGAAGTCGCGGACGAACATACGCATGAAACGGATGGAGGAGAAGTCCTCGATGCGTCCAACGACCTTGTCGGGCTGCTTCACAGGCACCCTGAACTGATACCATTTCACGCTGCCAGTCTCACCGTTGGCCAACTTCACGTTGTTGGCCTCGTAGATGTCGGCGATGTGGTTTTTGCCCACCACCATTTGGTTGGGGTTCAGGTCGATCTCATATTGATAGTAGCGTTCCGACTCGCTCAGGGTGTTGTCGTTGTTGATGTCTTCGCCATCGGGTAGCGTGGTGTTGCTGGTGGGATAGCTCTCGGTACGCTGCGACTCGGAGGGTGAGTTGCCTTCTACGCCGTTAAAGTTGCGGTAGCGCTCGATGATGCTGCTGTGGATGTCATCGTCGTTCCATTCCGATGATCTGAAATAGTGATAGTTGTCTCCCGACGGGTCGGCATGGGCGTTGCGGTAGGCCGTTGAGCCTTCTCCGAATTGGTTGCGGATGACGCTGAGGTAGCTGTCCTCGAAGAAACTTTGCTCGTCCACGTCGCGCAGGCCATCGTAGCCGATGTCTTGGTATTGGCGGGCGTCGGGGTTGGTGCTGAAGGTGCCGACGAGGTCCTGCAAAGTGGGTACACGGCCCCAGATGGTGGTGTCGACGTTCGCAATCTCTTCGTTGTCGGGCATGCCGTTTTCATAGTATTTGCGACCGTCGCGTAACATGTCCTCAGAGATGTCACCGAGGTTGATGTAAAGCTTTCCAGGGTTGTCCTGGTATTCTGGATCGGCGAAGGGATCCATCAGCCAGAACTCGATATACTCGATGTTGGTGGCCTCGAAGTCAGTGGTCTCCATGCGTCGCTGGATACCTGCCCAACGCGACTGTGGGTCGTAGAGTTCGCCGTTTTCGTTGATACCGGCCGAATAGTTGCTGGGCGTGACGTCGTAATTGTAAGGTCCCCTCTCGTTGGGGAAGAAGGCGAGGTTGAGCACCGACATGTTGGTGGGCGTTCCAGCGGCGATGTCCCTGGCTGGGAAGAGCTCGGTCTCTAACACCTGACGGACGCTGTGCTTCGACAGTTCGTCGGCGGTGATGTTCTTCGGGCGTATGGTGGTGTTGCGGTCGTAGAACACGTTGTGGTCGATGGTGAACCAGGCTAGCTTGGCCCTGTTCTTACCATAGTCCAACCCAGTGTTGGCTGCCGCCTCGGGGAAGAGATCGGTCTGGTGCTGCGGCGTGCTGGAGAGGTACCACTGGCTATACAGCCTGAGGTCGATGGTCGACTTGGCACCTTCGAAGTCATCGATGTAAGAGGTGCCTCGCTCGCTCACCGACTTGGAAAGGCCGGGGATGAAACGGGCAAATTCTCCATCGAGATGGATCCTCGATGGAGCCTTGGTGCTGATGCCAGGCAGCCAGTCGATGGCGCTGGTGAGCCACCGTGCCTCGGTGTTGTAGCTGAAGTCGAAACCATAAATGGTGTTAGAGATGGCTTCCTCGCCATAGTTGATTTTCTGGGTGTAGGAGCGCTCTCCTAAATAGAGTACGGTACCGCCCAAGCGGAAGTCGGGGTTGAACTCATGCTCCACCCGGGAGCCCAGGAAGGTCTTCTTCAAGGCACTGAACCCGGAGTTGCTCTCCAATGAGATGTTAATCGGGGTGCCAGAATTCAAGATGCCCTCGTTGATGATGGTTACACGGCCCAAAGTATAGTCAACGGTGTAATCGACGTTCTCAGCCAGGGTGCGTCCGCCTGCCGTCACGGTCACTGAGCCTTGTGCCACGTTCATAGCGTTCAGGCTGATCTCGCTGCCCGACTGTGAGGAATAATGGCCTTGCAAGGTGAAACGGTTCTTGTCGGAATACTGCTCCGCCGAAGTCTTGGTCATCGTGTACAACGAGTCGTAGGCGTATTTGTTGGCCAAGTCGGCGTTCTCCGAAAAGACTTGGCGGATGTGGCTTCCAAAAGGCTCCAGCACGGGGAAGTAAATGCGTCCGTTGGCGGAGTTGATGGTACCGCCGGTAGTATGCGCACCATTCAAGAAGTCGAACACACCATCACCACCGGGGATGGGGTTGTTCTGCTGGGTCAGGTTATCGAGCCCGAGCAAGTTTAACAGTGAAACGCCTTTTACATTCTCGGGTCCCTCTGTGAAGTAGCCCATCGGGGTGCTGCTCGAACTGCCGTTATAGAAAATGTTGAGCATGAAGTCGTTCGAACCGATTTGGTAGGCCCTGATGTTATACACGTTTTTCATCATCAGGTCCCAGATGGGCATGGAGGTGTTCACCGTGGTACCACGCAGCAGCTTGGCCACCAGCACCTTTGGGGTGTTGATACCCTCGTCGGAGAACTCACCTACTTGGTAAACGCGGTCGCTGCCCACAATGGTGTACTGGTAGGCCACGGCCAGCGTCTGGTTGGAGTTCAGGTTGATGTTCAACGAGATGAAACCCAATTTGGAGTTCAGGGAGAATTCCGAGGGACTCAGACGGCGTGCGTTCTCAATCTTCTCGAAGTCGCGGCCCGAGACCATATAGCCCTGCTTGCCGATGTGCAAGGGGTCGCCCGACATGTAGTTGGTCACTGCGCTGATGTCACGGATCTGTGTGGTATCGATGCGTGTCAGCAGGCTGTTGGCGTCGTTACGGGGATAGATGGTCGCCGTGTTGGCGGGATGCACTTCGGGACTATAGATCCATTTTTCTTTTCCTTCACCTAAATCGTTTAATGCCAAGATGTTACGGGTGTCGATGGTAGTGGAGTTGGTGTTGGTGACCCACACCTCAATCTTGGTGATGTTGACGCTTGAAGTGACGGTGGGCAGGGTCGACAGGGCGGCTTCGTACTGCTCCCTGAAATACTGGCTCAAGAAGAAGTGGCGGTTTTCCTCATAGTCAAGGCAGCTGATGTTGAAGTCGCTGGTCTGCGCGCCACCTTGCACGGAGATGTTTCGCGACTCGCTCTCCTGGTAGGATACCACGGAGGTGATGGTGGTCTTGCCGAACTTCAGTTTTGACTTCAGGCCGAACAGGCGCTGGGTACCGGTGATGAGGGTGCTGTTAAGCGGGAAACTCACGTCACCAGCTTCAAGCAGCTGGAGGATCTCGTCTTCCTTGCCTTCGTACTTCAACTTCATCAGGTCTTCGAAATTGAAGGTGGCCTTGGTGTTTTTGTTGATGTTGAAGTTGATCTTGTCGCCGATCTTGGCGATGACGTTCAGCTGGATGTCCTGGTCAAAGTCGAAGTTGGTAGTATGCTGTTTGGTCATCTGGGGGTCGCCGCGGTAGTTGTGCTTGATGCCAAAAGTCAGGTCGACCGAGCCTTGCGGACGGATGTCGATGGTGTTGCTTCCAAAAATCAGGTCGAAAGCCTCGCCGCCGATATAGAGAGGCGGGATGATGGAGTTGCTCTGGTTGGCCGACTTGGTGTTCTGCATGCGGCGCTCCCTCCAGTATTCCATCACATTCTTGCGGTTCTTGTAGTTGAAATAGTCTTGCTGCGACAGGGTGGTCGGCGTCATATACTCGAAGTCGCCGATCTTGTGCTTGAAAGTATATTGTCCCGTGAGGGGGTCATACTCTACCTCATGGGTGATGTTGGATGGCTCTTTGAGGTCCAAGTTCGACTCATGGTAGTCGGGTTGCTGCGCGAAGCCGGGTACCAGCAACGCTAGCAATAAAAACAGGATGATATGTCGTTTCATACGGTTCATAATAACTTGAGGGCTTCGCGGATCAATACTTCCACTGAGCTGTCGGGCGATTGTTTGAGCAGTTTGTCGAGTGCCTTGCTCGCCGCGTTCTTGCTGAAGCCCAGAATCACCAATGCTGATAACGCCTCGTTCTTCACGGTATTGTTCGCGGGACCGGCAAATGTCTCGGTGAAGTCGGTCTTCTTAACCTTGTCCTTGAGGTCCACCACAAGGCGTTGGGCCGTCTTGCTGCCGATGCCCTTCACCGCCTGGATGGTGCGGATGTCCTCACTGGCAATGGCGGTGCTGAGCTCGTCGACGGTCAGTGATGAAAGGATGAGTCTCGCGGTGTTGCAGCCCACGCCGCTCACACTGATCAGCAACTCAAACATGTCACGCTCCTTGGCCGTGTAAAAGCCAAACAAGTTGTGGGCATCCTCGAGCACCTGGAGATGAGTGTAGAGCTTCACCTCGGTCTGCTCTCCGATGGCAGCGAACGTGTTGAGTGTGATGTTGATAAAATAGCCTACGCCGTGATTGTCGACAACGGCGTAAGCAGGCGTGATTTCTGCAATCTTTCCGGATATGAAGGCGTACATCTGGCGCGGATTGAAAATAATCTGCAAATATAGGAACTTAACGGCAATTAACGAGCTTTTTTTTAAGGAATAAAGCTTTTTTTTCAAAAAAAATTGTTTAGTTTTGCAGCGAAAAATTTTTTCGGGGAGGAAAGGGTATGATCAACAGTCTCAAAATCGGCAATATCACGTGGCGTCACTTCAACAACCCGAGTGAGGAAGACTTCGAATTCCTCAAGGACCGCTTTCATTTCCACCCCCTCGATATCGAGGACTGTAAGTCGGTGAACCAACGCCCCAAAATCGATATCTACGACGATTACTACTTCCTCATCCTCCATTTCCCTAACTTCGACGGCCAAAATAAATTCGTGAAGATTAAGGAAGTTAAACTCTTCTGGGGTAAGGACTATATTATTTCTATTGAGAAAAATCCTTGGGAAGTGTCGCAACTCTTCAATGAATACGATGAAAAGGTTCAAAACAATGAAGAGGTCAATATCGAAAGTTCCGATAAACTGCTCTACCGTATCCTCGAAAAACTGATCACCGAATCCGTCTACCTCCTCCGTAAAGTGGGACTCGATGTGGAGTTGATTAATCGCGAGCTGCTGCAAGAGAAACAAGTCAAAATCATCGAACGTATCTCTATCACCCGAAAGAACCTCATCCTCATCAACACTATCTTCAAACCGCAGCTCCGCCTCTTCCAACTTTTCGAAAACGGTAAAATACGAGGCTTCACCGAGGACGTGGAGTACATGGAAGACTACTGGGGCAATATCTTGGACTACTATCAGAAGGTGTGGGATATGACCGAGGATTACGAAGAGTTGATCGAAGGCCTCTCGCAGACGTTCGACTCCATGCAGACCAACAAGACCAACGAGACGATGAAGATCCTCACCATCATCTCGTCCATCATCCTGCCTTTAAGCTTTATCACCGGTCTGTATGGCATGAACGTGACCTTGCCCTTTGCCGATAAGGATTGGGCATTCTACGGATTGGTCGGCCTGATGGTGGTGGTGGCCGTCGTGTTCATCTTCATCTTCAAAAAGAGAAAGTGGATGTAATCTTTTTGAGGATGACCTCTGTGGCTCCCAATTGAGATTCTAAATAGCTTTTACAGGTTGCCGACGCTTGTTGGCAAAACGTCTCGTCGTTGATGAGCCGGTCGAAGACTTGGTTCAACTCATCTTGGTTGTTGACGCTGAAAGCGCCATTTAAACCAACTAGGTCAACGGCCTCCTTGAAGCTTTTGTACTTCGGACCGAACACCACAGGACAACCGAAGGTGACAGGCTCCTGGATGTTGTGGATGTTGACCCCGAAACCGCCGCCGATGTAGACGAAACGGGCATATTGGTAGAGCTGGGAAAGCATGCCGATAGTGTCTACCACATACACCTTGTCGGGTCTCACATTCCTGAGCCCTTCACGGATTTGTTGGATGTGTTTTTCACTGATATCGTGCGGTGCGATGATCATGCAGTAGTCTTCGGGAAGCCGCTCCAGATTGGGGATGAGCAACTTCTCGTCGGGCGGCCAGGAACTGCCGGCAATGATGCATTTCCGACCAGCGATGAAAGCCTCAATCTCGGGAAACCGCTGGGCTTGCTTGGCAATGTCGGCCACACGGTCAAATCGGGTGTCGCCGCAAAGTGTCACGTTGTTGAAATCTTTCAGCAAGTTCAGGGTAGTCTCGTCCTGAACAAAGAAATGCGTGACGTTCTGAAGCTGCTTGCGGAACCAACCGCCGTACCAACGGAAGAAATATTGGTTGGGCTTGAGGATAAGGGAGATGTAATATAGCGGTATCTGCGCTTCCTTTAGGGCCGTCATGTAGTTGAACCAGAACTCATACTTAATGAAGAAGGCGGCGACAAAACGATGCCGCTTCACCCACCGTCGGGCGTTCTTCATCGTGTCGATGGGAAGGTACAACACCTCGTCGGCCAAAGGATAGTTCTTCCTGATCTCATATCCCGAAGGAGAGAAGAAAGTCAATGAGATCTTGAGATTCGGATATTGTTTTTTGAGGGCTTCAATCAAAGGCCGCCCTTGCTCGAACTCACCCAACGAAGCGGCATGGAACCACACCCAAAGCGCATCGTCGGCACCTGTCTCGGGCCGTCGTTTCCGTCCTTCGACCCATAACTTGGCCTTGGCGTTGTCGAACAACGCTGCAACCTTCACCGCAGCGGCGTAGGTACGTATCGCCAGCGTGTAGAGTCCTCGCATGGCTTAGTAATAGTAATAGGCGTCGGGTTGCCGTTGGTAGGTGGGAATCATCCAACTGACTCGGATGCCGTAGTACAAGTCGTTGAACCGCTTGTTTTTGTCGTTGTAGCCCATAATGTGCGGTTCGCCGTTCTCATCGTAAAACACACGGAAGTCGTAGTCGCGGAGCGGTTTGGTGCGGGCGTAGGTCATCTCCAATGAGACAGAAAGGTTGTAGACCCTGGCGTTGCTCAAAAGCATGTAGCCAACCTCGCCGTGAAAAGCTATCCCACCACGCATCCGGTCGTAGCCGTACTGATAATCGTCAATGAGTTGATAGGGCGTGTTCTGCTCCTCGATCATATAGTCGATCCTGATGCGATTGCGCAGATAACCCAAACCAGCTTGGACAAAGATACCACTGTTGGGGTTGGGTGCAAGGTCGAACAGTTTGCCAACCTCGGCCTGAAAGTGGAATCCACGTTGGAAGAAGGCCAGGGAAGAAGGAAGTCCACCGCCGCCGATGACCTCACCATACTCGGTGGTGATGCTCTCTCCCAAAAGGTCAATGCGCGACCCCTTGATTTGATTGCCAAACACCAAATTGCCGTTGGCAGTAAACAACCAGTTTTTCTCGGTCTTGTAGATGACACTGCCGCCGACATTGTTGGTAAATCCATAGTCGGTCTTGGTGTCCATCCCGGGAAACAGGGCAGCGTAGGTCACCTGAAACATGGTGACGGGAATGGCCTCTTTGCTGATGTTGCGTGGGGTCTGGGCTACGGTAGAAACCACCGTCGCCAATACACAGAGGAGGGTAAGGATCGTTTTTCTCATGGACTTCATTTTGTAAACCGCAAATTTAACGATTTTCGTAATAACTTATTACCTTTGCGGCGTTTTTTATTTCGCATCATGGAAACCGAACAATACAACATAGCTACCCTGCCCAACGGCATCCGTATCCTTCACCGTCGCAAGAAAGGGGAAATAGCCCATCTCGTGCTCGTAGTCGGCACCGGCTCGCGTGACGAACTGGAGTCGCAAAACGGCATGGCCCATTTTATCGAACATACCATCTTCAAGGGAACCCAATCCCGCAAGCCTTACCATATCTTGAGCTGCCTCGATAATGTGGGCGGCGACCTCAACGCCTTCACCACTAAAGAGGAGACCTGCCTCCAAGCGTCTTTCCTTAATACGTATTACCAGCGGGCCTTGGACCTGCTGTCCGATATCGCCTTCCAGGCTACTTTTCCAGAGAATGAGCTGGAAAAAGAAAAAGAGGTGGTGCTTGACGAGATCAACTCCTACCTCGACATGCCTTCAGAGGAAATTTACGATGTGTTCGAGGAAGTGATGTTCAAAGACCATCCCTTGGGACGTAATATATTGGGTACCATCGAATTGGTAAAAGGTTTCAAACGAGAGGATATACTGGATTTCATGGCCTCGAACTACAGTACTGATGCCATGGTCTTGGCCACCATTGGTGACATCAGTTTCGAGGATTTCCAGAAGATGGCCATGCGTTTCTTCGGACAGCGTCCCGCGCACCTCGTTCCCAATCGCCGCAAGCCTTTCAAATCCTACCAGCCTGGTTCGGTGGAGATGGAACGCCGCAATCACTTAAGTCATTGCATGATCGGTAGCCTGGCCCCTGAGTTCAGTCATCCACGCAAGCGAACCATGGTGCTGCTCAACAACATCCTCGGCGGACCGGCCATGAACTCCCGCCTCAGCCTGAATATTCGTGAGAAATACGGCTTTGCCTATACCATCGAGTCGCAATACAATGCTTATTCCGACGTGGGCCTGTTCAGTGTATACATGGGGGTTGATCCCGATTCGTTGGATAAGGCGATTAGCCTGGTTTACAAGGAGTTGAACAAACTCTGTACGCAAAGACTGGGCACCATGCAGTTACATCACGCCAAACAGCAGCTCATCGGTCAATTGGCTCTCGGTCGGGAGTCGGGCATGAGCGAACTGCTGGCCATCACCCGCTCCATGTTGATGAACGAGCCCATCGAGTCCATCCCCGAGATCATCCATACCATCGACGTCATCACCGCCGATGACCTGATGGCTCAAGCCAACGAGGTCTTTGACCGCAATCGGCTGACCACCTTGGTGTTCAGAGGATCCAAATAGCTCCGCACCCCATCGGGGTGCCATGTCGGTAGGAGATTAATTGGTTTTGAATTTGTATTGAATTCCCCCCAATTCCTCATTGGCCTTCTTAATCTTATTCTTCAGATTCTCCTTGTAATCTGCTACTTTCTTGGCGATGCCTTCATCGCTTAACGCCAACATCTCGGCAGCAAGGATGGCGGCATTCAAACCTCCATTGACACCAACGGTGGCCACAGGAATGCCAGGAGGCATCTGGATGATGGACAGCATGGCGTCAAGCCCGTCTAACATGCCCTTCACGGGTACGCCGATGACAGGCAGGGTGGTGTTGGCGGCAATCACACCGGGCAAGGCGGCAGCCATGCCAGCAGCGGCGATGATGACCTTCACCCCGCGGCCTTTGGCCTCACGGGCAAACTGTTCCACTTCCTGTGGCGTACGGTGCGCGCTCAAGGCGTTCATCTCGAACGGGATCTCCATCTCGTCGAAAAACTGTGCGGCTTTCTCTAAAACGGGAAGGTCGGAGGTGCTTCCCATGATGATGCTAACTATTGGATTCATCTGAATATTTTCTTGTGGTATCCGCACCCCATCGGGGTGCCATATCGGTAGCAAAAATAGTTTATTTTCCGTTTCAACAATCAATGTTTTTCGTATTTTTGTGATTCCAATTTTAATAACATGAAAACCGTAAAAGTCCTCGACAAGGAATTCTCCCTCTACATCCCGCAGGAGAAGATCGAAACCGCTATCCAAACCGTCGCCGCCCAGCTTAATAAAGACATGGTCGACAAAAACCCGCTCTTCTTGGTGGTGTTGAACGGCGCTTTTATGTTCGCCTCGGAACTCTTCAAGCGCCTCACCATCCCCTGCGAGATCTCTTTTGTGAAACTCAGTTCTTACTCAGGCACTGCTACTACCAACGTGGTACGCGAGCTTATCGGCCTCGACCACTCCCTCGAAGGCCGCCACGTGGTCATTGTGGAAGACATCGTCGATACGGGTCATACCATGAAGTACACCATCGAGAAACTGCGTCATCTCAATGCTGCCGATGTCCGCATCGCCACCTTGTTCTTCAAGCCGGACTCATTCCAATACGACTATCCTATTGATTATAAGGCCATGGACATCGCCAATGAGTTCATCGTGGGCTATGGCCTCGACTACGACCAGCAAGGCCGCAACCTCCCCGATATCTATAAGGTGATTTAAAAGTCGCCGCCGACATATTTGAATCCATAGTTGGTGCTGAGCAGGTCGGGTAGGGTGGTGCCGCCTGGTCGCAACTTCCCGGTTTTCGTGACTTTCGATGAGAACACGCCACAGGCTCCCTCAATGATGGAGTGGAAGCTTTCGGGATCGAACGAACTGTGTTGCGCCTCGTTTTGCAACATGTATTGGGTGAAGTTCTCGCCACCAGCGGTCAAGATCACTCTGAAGGGATAGTCGGAGAGGTAACGGGTCAAACCTGGCACTGCGGTGTCGTTGCCGAAAAACTCATCAAAAGCATAGTCAAAGTCATAGGCCTTGTAACGGACGACATAGGCTCCGTCAACGGGATGCTGGGCGAGGTCAACACCAAAAAAAGTACCAACGGGCCATTCGAAAGTGCGCCGTACCAGCGCGGCATCGGGAGTCCGCTGCTCCAGAAAAATGAATTCCAACCGGACCTCATAAATGCCGGCATTTTTGACGGGATAGAACATGATGTTTTTGGTTCCGCCCGAGAAGTCGACTACGGTTGTCCTAAAAGGGTTGTCGTCGTTACCTGCGATGTTTTCTTCGGCGACCACTGTTTGATTGGGCAGAACCACGGTGAGGCGATAGGAATACTCTGCCCCTGCAGTGTTTTTGTGAAGACGCTCTGTGGTGAAATACATTTTTTGTGCAGGAGCATAGAAAGTGCCTTCCTGCTTGTTGTGGATGGTGATGGTGTCGAGGACGAACTGGCGGACGGAATCTCCGTTGCGGAACTCCGTGATGCGAACGTCGAGTTTCCCGGGATAGTTGTTTAGGCTGGGGTCTTGTGCCGCGGCTGCGAGATCCTCTTGGAAGCCCATGGCATGGGTGATTCTCACAAAGTTGGTGTCGGCGTTATAGTCGAGCAACCCGTAAATCACAGGAATATCCTTGTAGTCGGCAAACAGATCCACGTCGGTGGAGCAGGATACATTGGCGATTAGCACGGCTAATGCAAATAATAACCATATTATTTTTCGGAGTTTCATGAAGCAAAGATTTTCCAATAGCTTACAGTTCTAGTTTCTTTCGAGAAGGCGATGCCGATTTTTACTACAGGAAGGCCTGTCCCCTGATAGGGTATGGCGTAGTTCTTCGTGTCGATCTGCTCAAGGGCCTCCTGGGCGGAGCAGAGCAGGCTCTTGCCGAACCTCCGGGGGCGGCTGAGGAAGATGTACTTGCTGCTGTGGGCGAGTTTCCAAACGAGATCCGTCTTGTCGACGTAGACGTATTCGTTTTTTGTCATCTCCGAAAAGGTCTGAATACCAATGGGATAGTTCATGTCGTCTGGGTTTTCACCAGCAAAGATAATATGTTTTTCCATAGCGGTCAACGTTTTAAAAAAGTTTTTAAATCCCACCGCTGTTGATGTGGCAAGCTCCGTGCGGCCTTTTCCTTAAGGGCAAGGAAAACGAAAGAGAGAACGTGACCTGCCTGAAATGACGGGAGCCAAGGGCTTCGTGCTGCACATTGCCCAAGCCATAAAAATGGGAGACTGCGAGCCTTTTCTCGGCATCGGAGAAGGTGTCGGGAATCCCATAATAGAACGAGAGGTCGCCCTTTAACACATAATGGCTATGGCGTGTCTTCTGCCTGAAGGCCATCCCAACCCCCATCCTCACCCCATAGTCGAAAGGATAGGAAGAACTGGAGGAAACAGGTACATTATACTCGTCAACAATCTGGTTGTCAACGAGATGTGTCCTTTTCCATGTCATCGACCCGTCCAAGGCAAGGAACAGCGACGGCCCGGCAAAGGCGTAAAAGCGGCAATGGGTGTCAAGCCAGGGCTTGGGCTTCCCGAAATACCATGTAAAAGGCAAGTCCCACTCCAAACCACGCACGTACTGCCGATAGGCGATATTCGTGATGGCGGTGGTTGAGTAACCGGTCAGGTAGGGGGTGTTGAACTCCAATTGCGCGTTCCGGCAAGCAAATGAAAAACCAACGCCCACGGAAAGCCTGTCAACAAGGCGCCATTCCATGAACACGGAGAGGTCGCCCGAAAGGCCGGGCTTCTGTTGCTGGCCGTGCAGTTCGGTGTAATGGAGGAAGGAATGGTTCAAGCCGCCCTTGACCCCAAAAGAAACCCTCGAAGTGCGGTAAGCAATCCGGTCGACACTCCTCAATTGGGTGCGATGCCGCTGCGCCCTCAATGGGGAAAACACAAGGGAGCATAGCACCATGACCAGTATGAATCGTACGCCGTGTTTCATGACGGAGGCTGTTGGGGAGTGTTACCATTGGGTGTATTCCGACAGGTGGTCGGGGTCCTGGAATATGAAGACGCTGTTGACGGGATAGACGTTGGGCGGGATGTCCTCGTCGGCATAACTAACAATCTGGTACCCGTAGCGGAAACCGGCGACACCCCCGTCGGCGAGTTCGCCCGACATGACGACAGCAAGCGTGGGCGTGCCGCTTGTCGACCAGGTCTCAAGGAAGTATACCGTGAACTTGTCGTCGTGCCCCGTGATGTATGCGGTATCAACCACATGAAGGACGTTCTCAGCCGAGTTCATGCCATGGTACTCGCAAATCTGGAGATACTGGTTGCAGAACCTGTGGTAATGGGCCACGGGAGTGACGCTGCCGATCTCAGGCGACTGCCCCGGGGGAAGGTTGGTGGCCACGTACTGGTGGTTGGACACGAAGCCGCATTCGAGCCGGGGAGGAACGTCGCCGAAATGGACGTTCTCCTCGCCGAACAGCTCGAGCAGCTCACTGGGCCATCGGGGATCCGTGATGAAGGGGATCTTCTGCGGGTCATTGACCAGAATGGTCTCGTCGGCCTCTTTCAAACAGGAAGAAAGAAACAAAGAAAGCAAAACGACAACGGACAATATTCCTTGACTCCTCTTCATCTTCTGACCAGGATTTTTGTCGCCACCGACCTCCTGCCGCACGACACCCGGAGCAGGTAAAGGCCCTCGGGAAGGCGGGAGGTGTCGTATGCCACCGTCTCGTCGTCCGACTTGTTGTGCCGCGCCCACTTGTCCACAAGCGTTCCCCTGCCGTCGTACAGCTCCATGCGTGTCTCGCCCACCAGGCCTCTCATGCGGATGTTCAGCACCCCCGAGGCGGGGTTGGGGAACACTTCGAGGACGGCCGGTGCCAAGGCGTGGTCGTCTATGCCGTAATAGGAGGTGTGTATCCAGAGGGTCCGCTCCTCCGTGCCGCAGCGGTTGTGGGCGACGGCGCGCAGGGGCACCGAGTCGTTGGCGGGGAGGAAGGAGAAGATCCTCAACTCGCATGACAGACCGTCGTCTGCAGGAAGCACCGACATGGTGGGGCAGTCCACGCTCCACTTGATTGAATCGACCGAACATAAGGGGTTGTCTAAAACGAGGCTGTAAGTATACTGTGTCCATGCTAGTTCCGTGCCGCCGATGGGCCAGTGGTCTCCGTGCAGATGAAACTCAGGAGGATAGTTGGCGTCGAGCCTGAGGGTCACCAGGCTGTCGCATCCCGAGGCGGTAGTGAACGAGCGATGGTATTCCCCGCTTTCCAGGTAGGCCTCACCCGCCCAGATGAAAGGCTCGCAGGTGACGGTGTCAATCAAGGCATTTTCAGGAATATGAACCTCGAGAAACGAAGTGTCGGTACACTCAAAGTCATTCAAACCGGCAATCATCGTAACGGTAAAGTCACCGGAAAAAGAATAAGCGTGTGTCGGGCTGAAGTCATAAGAGGTTTGGCCGTCACCAAAATCCCAAAAGACATCGTCACATGGGTTTCCCGTTCCGTCGGGATGGATGCCGTCGTTGGAGACCAGGCTTTCGTTGATGCAATGGAATTTGTTCAGGCATTCAGTCTCCGCGATGGTGCATCCAGACAAAGGGAAACGCCTCTTTGTGGAAGTAAAGAGCTCGAACCCGCAAGATGAGTTTTCAACAAAGGTGACATGACATCCCAGTTCCCGTGAACTATCTGGGGAAACGTGCACGGTTTGGTCGTGCGAGATGGAATGGCTGGGATCGTCTCGCCAAAACCAATCGTAATGGAATCCGCTTGGGGCCGAGTATTCGTATTCGGTATAGCCGCACCCACTGGCAGTAATGCATTTATGCCCACAAGTCAATCGGAAATAGGCGTACGTGAAACAACGATACTCCCCACAATCATAAGTGGTCAAACGCACCCGTATTGTTTGGCCGTGAAAAGGAGTCACATCAAAACCGACACAGGTCCAGTCTTTCCAGCGATAATGGCTAAAAACCTCCCAACCTAAAGACGAACCAGCGATAAAATCTGCAGAGAGACAATCTGGATCAATAGGGTTGTTGTCGATATCCAATATATCAAATCTAAATTGTGGTCGTTCATCAAAAGTGTGTCCAATATCTCTCATCACGGCAGCATACCAAAAAAAAAAGCAAATCGAAGTTATTCGTATCAATGGAGACATCCACCGCAATACTCTCTGCCTGTGAAAAAGGAATGGAATCCCCTAATCTAATGGAATAGGTTTCACCGGGTGGAATCACCGAAAGTTGGTTGTTTGTATACGGATCATATTTCTGTTGCGTCATTACCGTATGACGACCTGGTACAACCCCTTGATTACTATATGGATCCCAATAGGTACCGTAAGTACAATGGATGTATGGAGCGTTCAAATCTGTCAAGTCGATGCAATTATCAAGCCTGTTAACGGCGGCATGGTGCTGGGCCCACGAGAGGCCCGGCACCAGGAGAAGCATCCATATCAATGACCAAAACTTTTTCATTTCCCAGTGGTTCAAAAATATAATAAAAAACCACCGTCCGAACAGCCATCCGAACTTTTGCT
>JAILBC010000098.1 GCA_024681295.1 Bacteroidales bacterium | reverse complement strand
AGCACGATGTCCATATACTCACGGGCATAGCTGATGGTCTCGGCTGAAGCGCCGAAGGCGGTCAGGATGCGGTCCATAAAGATATAACCACCGGTCACGAAGAGGAAACCGAAAATGAATGTCAGCAACAAGCTGTTACCCAAAATCTTTTCCGCCCAGTTATAGTCCTTCTTGCCCAAGATGATCGACATACGTGCAGCCGAACCAGCGCCGACCAAAGAGCCAAAGGCATGGATGATGTTCATGATGGGCATGGTGATGGCCAGTCCCGCGATAGCCAACGCACCCACGCATTGTCCCAGAAACACGCGGTCGACGATGTTGTAAATCGACGCGATGATGTGGCTGACGATGGAAGGCAGCGCATAAGCCCATAGCAAAGCGCTTATCTTCTTGGTTTCCAGTTCTTTAGTTCGATCAATCAATTGGGTGGCCATGCTCTAAAAATAAAACTGCAAAATTAGCGTTTTTTTCTTAATTTTGCAGTTCATTTGTTTTTCAAAATATGAAACTTCAATCCATCATCATAAGCCTCCTGCTAACACTTGCGGCATTGGGCGTTTACGGGCATCCTGCTAGCGACGGCGACACCCTTCAGATTCCAGAAAAGATATTAAATCTGCCTTCCGCGAATTTTGAAGAGGGCGACCGGGCAGGCGAATGGGGACTCCCCTCCTTGATCGCATTACGTTACGGATTAACCGTCAACGACGAGCGCGATGACCGTTTCGACGAAGAAGCCAGCCGTCAGGCCGCCATGCGTTACCTCACCGACCTTTACGCCGATTTCAACGACTGGGAACTGGTGTACTACGCCTATCTTTACAGTCCCGCCTACGTCAAGAACCTGCAGCTGCGCAAGCTCAGCATCCCGCAGCCCAAGCCCGAGATCAAGCGACCGGCCAAGCCCAAGAACCCAGAACCAACTCAAACCCCGAAGAAGGCCAAAGAGACCAAATACATCACCTACACCGTCAAATCGGGTGACACTTTAGGTGCCATCGCCAAGAAATATCACGTGAGCGTTTCTGATCTCAAGAAGTGGAACAACTTGAAAAACGACCTCATCCGTATCAACCAAAAACTCAAGATCTACCAATGAAAACCTCACGCACCCTACTCTTCATCCTGGCCGTTTTTCTGTTGCTGGGCATCACTTGGTTGCTCTTCCCTGCCGATGGCATCGCCGTAGGACAAAAGAGCCTTCACTTCCCCTCCTACGCTCAGGACAAACAAGGACCCGAGGAAGTGGTTGACGTGGACGCTGTCCGTGAAAACGTCAGCAAGAGCTTTGAGATGAGCGTTTCAGACAACCTCCTCGACAGCTTGGACTTCTACCGCGACTACCTCACCGTCAATCCCAACCGCATCCATCTTCCCAACAACGACTATACCTATTTTGACAGTCTGTTTTATCTTCTGGAACACGCCCAAGCAGATCACAAGGTTTACCGCGTGATGCACTACGGTGACTCCCAGATCGAGATGGACCGTATCACTTCTGTGCTGCGTCAGCGACTCCAAGAGATGTTCGGTGGTTCGGGACCCGGCATGATTTGCGCTGTCAAGCGCATCTTCTCCATTTCAGTCAACCAAAGCTACTCTGGCAACCTCGTCCGCTATGCCTTGGTCAGCGACTCCACCTCACGAAAAGCCTCCCATAGCCGTTACGGCGTGTTGACCCAGTTCTGCCAGACCACGGGTCAGACCACGGTCACTTTCAGCAAGTCGAACAACTCGCAGGCCTACGATAAAGCCAAGGAGATCTCCCGTGTCTCGGTCTTATTAGGCAACAACAGTGATGGATTCCGAGTCTCGTTGAAAGCCGAAGATTACCAAGGCGAGATCAAGAGTTGTCCTGCCACTTCGAGCGCCACGATGCTCACCTGGGAACTGCCGAAGAGTGTTGAAAGAGGCACGCTCACCTTCCAAGGCAACGCCGAAATATACGGCATCATGCTCGATGGAGGCTATGGCGTGGCCGTCGACAATGACGCGTTGCGTGGCTGCTCCGGCACCATCTTCACCCGCATCAGCAAACCTCTGATGAAAGAGTCGTTCGAACTCACCGACACTCGGCTCATCATCCTCCAGTTCGGTGGCAACCGCACCCCCATCATCCACAACAGCAGCCACATCAGCAGTTATATGCGGGAGCTCGACAAGCAAATCAAATACTTCCAGGAAGTGGCTCCGCAAGCCACCCTCCTATTCATCGGTCCCGCCGACATGGGCAAGAGCTACAACGGCAAGATGGGTTCCTATAAATGCATGAACGAGCTCAACGACTCCATCAAAGCCATGGCGTTGAGCAACAACGTGGCCTACTGGGACATGTTCCATGTGATGGGCGGCGAAGGCTCCATGGCCCAATATGTCAAGCACAAACCACCCTTGGGCAGCCCTGACCACATCCACTTCACCTTCCTCGGTGCCCAAGAGATGGGTGGCAACCTGGCCAAGTCGATCATCATCTACCACGACTTCTATCAACTTCGCCAGCGGCTCTCCAACGACGAGATGATCAAGGAGTTCATGAACAAAGACCCCGAGCAGATTGAGCAGGAAAAGGAAGCTCGCAAGAACAGAATCGAACCAACAAACTATTATATCAATGAAACGCATTAACCTTATTTTTGTTTTGACAGTCTTCTGTGCAGCCCTAGGCCTCGCACAGGGTCCCACGCACATTGAGACCCCCGACTACAAGTTCACCCGGTTCGACCACAACCACCTTATCTATCCCGGCGACAGTGTGGCCATGGAACGTTTCTTCGACAAACTGGACAGCCTGTTCTTCACAGGTCAGGGCCATGTAAGCATTATGCACATCGGCGGTTCGCACGTGCAGGCCGGCGTGTTCTCGCAGCAGATGCGCGACAACCTGCTCAACCTCTTTCCCGGCATCACTGCAGGTCGCGGCCTCGTGTTCCCTTATATGACGACCAACACCCCAGCTAGCTACAGCATCAGCCGTACCGGCGAGTGGGAGTACTTCCGCAACGCCCTTCCCTTTGAGACCCGCATGGGCCTCGCCGGCGCTTCTACCACCACCTCCGACACCGCAGCCAGCTTCAGCATCGTCACCCGCGAGAAGGCACCGCGTGACATCACGCCCGTGTTCGACTTCAACTACGTGAAGATCCTCGGCTACGGCAGCCTCACCCCTGTGGTGCATTTTGGCGACAAAATCATCAATGGTACTTACAACGCTGACGAAGGGGCCTACACTTTCATCCTCCCTGACTACACCGATTCCTTATACGTGGACTTCAACCACCAGGCCGGCACCTTCACCGTCACTGGCGTGTATCTCGACAATGGCATGCCCGGCATCACCTACCACGGCATCGGCATCAACGGCGCACGGGTCGACTCCTACCTCAAATGCCAAGACCTGAAACGCGACCTCAAGTTGGTGAACCCCGACCTCGTGATCTTCGGTATCGGCATCAACGACGCTGCCGCCGAGAGTTTCACCAAAGAAAAGTTCATCAGCGACTACAGCATGCTCCTCGACACTATCCTTGACGTCAACCCCGAATGTGCTTTTCTTTTCGTGACCAACAACGACAGTTACAAGAAAGTCAGCCGAAAGAAGTACGAAGTCAATCCCAACGGCGTGTTGGCCGAGGAAGCCTTCATGGCACTGGGAGAAAAATACGATGGCGCCGTGTGGGACTTCTTCGACATCATGGGCGGACTGCGGTCGATGAAGAACTGGCAGGACGAGGACATCGCCCAGAAGGACAAAGTGCATTTCACCTCAACAGGATATGCTTTGATAGGTGACTTACTTTTCAATGCACTTATGGAGAAATACACAGAACACTTAAAGCGTAACAGCAAATGATGAGCTTTTCCGACATCGTGCTCGACTTCCTGCAGAAGCTTTTCTCGTTCGACAAGGCGCATCCCCTGCTGTTCACCCAGTTCTATTTCTGGGCTTTTTTCGCCATCGTGTTCGCTGTGTTCAGCCTGATCAAGAACAAGTGCCTGCTTCGTAACGCCTTCCTGTTCTTCGTCAGCCTGTTCTTCTACTACAAGACCAGCGGCCTCTTCACACTGATCTTGATTTTCATCACGCTCTATAACTTTTTCGGTGCCAAATGGCTGAATACTAGAAAGAAAGACCTTAGCCGAAATATCGTGTTAGCCGTCAGCGTGATTGTCAACCTCTCCACGCTGTTCTATTTCAAATACGCCTATTTCATCACCGATGTTGTGAACAACTTGTTCGGTTCCGACTTCAAGGTATTCGACATCTTCTCGTGGATTGGTAACCAGATGACGGGTGACAACCGTTTCAGTGTGGACACCATTTTGTTGCCAGTGGGTATCTCATTCTATACCTTCCAGGCCATCAGTTACATTATGGATGTGTACCGCAAGCGTATAGAGCCTGTGCGCAACATTCTTGATTTTGGCTTCTACGTGAGCTTCTTCCCCCAGTTGGTCGCCGGTCCCATCGTGCGCGCCAACGAGTTCATCCCGCAGCTCCACAAAAAATACTGTCTGAGTCGCAAGATGTTTGGCATCGCCGTATTCTGGATCATGAATGGCCTGATCAAGAAGATTGTTTTGAGCGACTATATCGCGGTGAACTTCATCGACCGTGTCTTCGAGAATCCTCTTCTGTACTCAGGATTTGAGAATTTATGTGCCCTATTCGGCTATTCCTTGCAAGTTTATGCCGACTTCTCCGGTTACACCGACATCGCCATTGGCGTGGCCATGCTGATGGGCTTCCACCTGCCCAAGAACTTCAACTCGCCCTATAAGGCCAAGCACCCCGGCGAGTTCTGGAAACGCTGGCACATGTCGCTGTCACGTTGGTTGCAAGACTATCTCTACATCCCGCTGGGCGGCAACCGCAACGCCACCTTCGGGTCGTTCTGCATCATCATCATGATCGCCGCCATTGCCGTGTTCTTGAGCGGCAGCTGGTGGGTCGGACTTGGGGTGTTTATACTTGCCGTGATCATCGCCTTGGTAGCCATCTTCAAGCCCGAGAAGCGCAAGAAGATTACCACCAACATCAACGCCATGGACACCATGTTGTTGGGCGGTCTCTGGCACGGCGCTTCGTGGAACTTCATGATCTGGGGCGGTTTGAACGGCATCGGCATGGTCTTCTACAAGTTCTGGAAAGACTGGAGCAATACCACTCGGACCTTATTTATCTTAGTGGTTACCATCACGTTACGATTGTTAAGTATCTACGTGCCCTACCCCGTGTTCAGCATGTTCTTCGTATGGTGCTTCATCATCCTCATCGGCAACGTCATCCGACTGGCTTATCACCTGATCTTCAAGAAGAAAGCACAGACCGAGGCCTTCCAGTGGTTGGCCGATGCTTGGGCAGTGTTCCAGACCTTTACCTTTATCACTTTCACCCGACTGTTCTTCCGCAGTGGTTCCAACCTCGACCCTGCTGAGGCCAACGAGACTGCTTGGACCACCGCCAAGCACATGGTCAACCAGATTGGCAGCCATTGGGACCTCAGCAAGATTGGTGAGATGGCCTGGCTCTATCGTAACGTGTTCATTATGATTATCTTCGGCATGATTATTCACTGGCTGCCCGAGAACTTCAAGCGCCGTTACCGCATTTGGTTCGCCAGCATGCCTTTGCCCTTGATGGTGGTGGTCTGTTTCCTAGTGGTCTTCGTGATCTACCAGTTCATTACCGCTGATTTACAAACGTTTATCTACTTCCAGTTCTAATCAATCAACAGTTGTTCCCAGCGGATTTTCGGCACATACTGAACACCTATTTCATCACGGTAATAAGCTAGTTTTTCACCTTCGTCAACAGGTTGCAATTTGATTTTCTCGTTGCCTTTGCCGATGGCGAGGATCAATAGCGGGTCATAAGGAAGGTTGAACGCTTCTGTGATTTTGGCTTTGTTGAAGGC
>JAILBC010000070.1 GCA_024681295.1 Bacteroidales bacterium | reverse complement strand
AAAGAAGGCAACGCTCGCTTTATATCCGGAAATCTTGTTCCCAAAGACCATTACGCGGAGGATCGCATGAAACTCAGCCTAGGGCAGCACCCCTTCGCTGTGGTGCTTTGCTGCTCTGATAGTCGGGTGGTCCCTGAGATTCTGTTTGACCAGCAACTGGGCGACTTGTTTGTGATTCGCAATGCTGGCAATGTGGTGGATGAGGATGTGTTAGGCTCGGTGGAATATGCCGTGGAGCATCTGGAATCGCCGTTGGTGGTGGTCTTGGGTCATTCCAGTTGTGGTGCCGTTACAGCTACTTGTCAAGGTGGGGAGCTCCCGGGACATCTTGTGGATATCGCAAAACGTATCAGGCCTTCCCTCAGCACGGATTGTTGTGTCAACGACAATGCCCGCCGTCATGCCGAACGGATGGCGCAGCTCATCAGGGAAAACCCGATAGTCGAGCACCTGAAGGTCACTGTGGTGGCGGCGTTTTACGATATTGCCAGTGGAGGAGTGGAGTGGATGTAGAACAGAAAAATCTTGCCGATAGATGAAATCCTTCGCCGCCATCGATTTTGAGACCGCCAACAATGAGCGCACCAGCGTCTGTAGCGTGGGTGTGGTCATCGTGAGGGAAGGGGAGTTTGTGGATTCGTTCTACTCGCTCATCCAGCCGGAACCCAACTACTATCTTTATTGGAATACTATGGTTCATGGCCTTACCCAAGCCGACACCGATGATGCGCCTGTTTTCCCATACGTTTGGAAGCAGATTGAGCCTTTGATTGAAGGCTTGCCGTTGGTGGCGCACAACAGCCCCTTCGATGAGGGTTGCCTGAAAGCGGTGATGCGCTGCTATCAGATGGATTATCCGGATTATCAGTTTTACTGCACCTGTCGGGCTTCGCGACGTCACTTTGGTCGTCAACTTCCGAACCACCAGCTTCACACGGTAGCGGAGGCTTGTGGCTATCATCTGGTCAATCATCACCACGCTTTGGCCGATGCGGAGGCGTGTGCTTGGATTGCAAGAGTCTTATTGTAGGTTTCGGGATTACCACGTGGCCTGCGGCCACGGGTCATCCCTTTTCCGCTCGCCGCGGGGGCCGGGATTACCTCACTTCGCTCGGTCATCCCTTTCCGCTCGCCGCGGGGGCCCTTGCGTTGGTGGGAAGCCGGTCAGGCAGAGCCTGACCTTTGGCTTTACTTTTATAGAGTCGCCTGGAAAGCAAGCTTTCCGTCTCCCCTATAAAAGTAAAGCCAGGCCCGCTGTCGCGGCCCGGCTTCCCACCAACGCGGAGAGAAAGGGATTCGAACCCTTGGAGCGCATAGCGCTCAACGGTTTTCGAGACCGCCCCGATCGACCACTCCGGCATCTCTCCAATGGTCAAAAATAAAAGCGACTGGTGTCGCTTTACGCTGCGGAGACAGAGGGATTCGAACCCCCGAAGCCTTTCGGCTTAACGGTTTTCAAGACCGCCGCTATCGACCACTCAGCCATATCTCCGCTGCAAAAGTACAACTTTTTGCTTTCACGGCAAGCAAAACCGCCAAAAAAAATTTTTTTTGTTTATTTTTGCAGCATCAATACTCACACTATGAAAAGATTCATCCTTTCACTCATCTGTCTCGCTAGCCTGGCCTCTGGCATCGCCCAAAACAAAGCCGTACATTCGTTCCTCTCTTCCACCACCTACAACGTCCCAGGAGGAACCCCTTTCATCGAAAACGCCACCGCCTTCGACTGCGCCTCAGTGGTCTATAACCAGTTCGAACCCGGCAAGTTCAAGGCGACCGTGGAGATACAAACCGTCTTCAAACAAGGCGATAAAGTGTGCAACTTCTCTAAAGTGGCCCTCGACAGCCCCGTGGTCGCCGATACACTCGGGATCGCCGGCGCCTTCGTCGACCAACAACGCTTCTCCCTCCCCAACGGCGAATACGCCATGGAGATCACAGTGAAGGACCTCAACAACCCTAAACAAATACCTTATTCCTCCACTCAAACCGTCTTGATCGACTACCCGACTGACGTACCAGCCGTGTCAGACATCCTCCTCGTGGAGTCGTATAGCAAAGCCACCAAAAACTCGGAGTTTACCAAGAGCGGCTACGACCTCATCCCCCGCGTGTACTCCTTCTACCCGGACAAAGCCAAAGAACTGGTGTTCTACGCCGAACTCTACAACAGCGACAAATACTACCCCGACGGTGGCCTCTACCTGGTGAACTACTACATCCAGTCCTACGAGTCGTCCAAGAAAATGAAGGAATTCAACTTCACGAAAAGAATGGAGGTGAGCAACGCCAATATCCTGCTCAACACCATCAACATACAAGGACTCCCCACAGGCAACTACTATCTCGTGGTGGAAATGCGCAACCGCAACAACGAACTGCTGGCCTCCAACAGCGTCTTCTTCCAACGCTATAACCCAGGCTGCGAAATCGACCTTGCCGACCTCGGCGCCACCAATATCTACAACACCTTCGCCGCCGAAATCACCAACCTCGACACCCTCCGCGAATACCTCCGCTGCCTCAACCCCCGTTGCTCCGAATCGGAACGCGACTACGTCAACAGCCTGGTGAAGACCGATGACAAAGAGACCATGCAACAGTTCCTCTATAATTTCTGGAACACCCGCGCTCCACTCAACCCCAAAGCCGCCTGGGAAGAGTATTACGCCCAGGTGAAACGGGTCAACGCCTCGTATTCAACCCGTACCAAGAAAGGCTACATGACCGACCGTGGCTATGTCTACCTCCGATACGGAACTCCTGACAAGATCAATGAGGAACCTTTTGAGCCGGGTGCCTACCCCTACGAGATCTGGCATTACTACGAGGTGGCGGGACAACGCAACAAACACTGTGTGTTCATGTCGCAGGACATGGTCACCAACGACTATTCACTCATCCACTCCGACATCATCGGCGAAGTCAACAACCCGCGCTGGCAGGTCATGATCTACTCGCGGTTCTATGGTGCTGGCGGCAATGACATCGACCAAACCGAGATCGGAAACGCATGGGGCACCCACGCCGGCGACCTCTACAACAACCCGAGATAAACTATGTCCTACCTGGGCTCCGACATCTGTTTCTTCTTCCTTTATCACGTGGCCCGATACCGCCGCAAGGTGGTACGCGACAACCTCGTGAAGTCGTTCCCGAAGAAGTCGGCCCAGGATATAAAAAAGATCGAAAAACAGTTCTACCACAACTTCTGCGACCTCATCGCCGAGACCCTGAAACAACGACGCTGGACACCTGACGACGTGCTGAAACAGGTGACCGTCACCAACCCCGAAGTCATTCAAAATCTCTACGAAAAAGGGAAGAGCGTGCTCATTGCCATGCATCACTCCAGCAACTGGGAGTGGCTCTGGAAAATCCTCTTCACCACCTCGAGACACGATCATTACGCCGTATACAAAAAACTAGAGAATCATTATTTCGACCAACTGGTCTATAAAATGAGGACCGACCATATCACCGACAGGGAAATCATGATCGAGGATAGGCAGGTGAAGCATGCAATGGAGAAGATCAAGGATAAGCTGAATGCGGTGTTCATCCTCGGTGACCAGTCGCCACGTGGCGCCGACACCGACTATTGGACCGACTTCCTGCATCGCGACACCTGTTGGTACACGGGACTCGAGATTCTGGCCAAACGCTACGACTATGCCGTGGTGTACTCCGAGATGACTCGGACAGCGCGTGGAAAGTATACCGTGACGTTTAAATTAATTACCGATGATCCCAAATCCACAGCTGACGGCGAGATCCTTGAACAATATGTGCGCCATGTGGAGCGTTTTATCCAAAACAACCCCGACAACTGGCTGTGGTCGCACCGGCGTTGGAAACATTCAAGACAAAAGGCATCATGAAACGGGTGGCAGTGGTCATATTGAACTATAACGGTAAGAAATTCCTCGAGGAGTTTCTTCCCAATGTCATTGCCAACACCAATGCCGAGCTGGCCGATATCGTGGTGGCCGACAATGCCTCTACAGATGATTCCGTAGCTTTCATGCAAGAGCGTTTTCCCGAGATTCGTCTCATCGAAAATGGTTCCAATGGGGGCTTTGCCACTGGCTATAACCTCGCCTTAAGGCAGATTGAGGCGGAGTATTTCGTGCTGCTGAACTCTGATATCGAAGTGACACCGCAGTGGATAGAGCCCATCATTGAACTGATGGACTCAGACCGCCAAATTGCCGCTTGCCAGCCAAAAATCCTTTCGTATTACGAAAAGGAAAAGTTCGAATATGCAGGGGCTGCCGGTGGCTTCATCGATAGATATGGCTATCCCTTCTGTCGTGGACGCGTCTTCCAACATTTGGAAGAGGATAGGGGACAATATAACGATACTTATGAGGTGTTCTGGGCTACTGGTGCCTGCATGTTCGTTAGGGCGGACCTCTATCTGGAACACGGTGGCCTCGACGACTCCTTCTTCGCCCACATGGAGGAAATCGACTTCTGCTGGAGGATGAAGAACCTGGGCTACAAAATTTACTGCTGCCCACAATCAAAAGTGTATCATATCGGTGGTGGTACTCTTCCTAAAAGCTCGGCTCGTAAGACCTACCTCAATTTCCGCAACAACCTCTCGTTGCTTTATAAGAACCTCCCTGATAACCGTGTGTTTTGGGTGATCGCCTACCGTATCCTGCTCGACTGGGTGGCGGCGGTGAAGTTCTTGTTTGGCGCCAGTCTGGCCGACTTCTGGGCAGTCACTCGTGCACATTTTGCTTTCTATAAGCGTATCCCGTCCATCCGCAAGGGAAGAAAGAAGTTGCAGAACCATCCGGTAAGCCAGATGTATCAGCGCAACATCGTTTTTGAGAATTTCCTTAGGGGGAAGAAGAAGTTCTCAGACTTGGATCCCGAGAAGTTCTCCTAAAGCCAAGTCATATCCCTTCAACCCTTGTCCCATGATGCATTTTTGGCAGGCCTCAGCTGTATAAGAGTGATGCCTGAAAGGCTCGCGTTGACTAATGTCGGAAATGTGCACCTCAATCACGGGGATGCTGATGGCCCGGATACAGTCTGCTATAGCGATGGAGGTATGCGCGTAGGCTCCGGGATTCATCACCACCCCGTCGTAAAGGCCGTCGGCTTCCTGCAGTTTGTCAATCAAATAACCTTCATGATTCGACTGGTAGTAATCCAACTCCACATCGGGGAAATCCCGACGCATGGCTTCAAGGTGCTCCTCAAAAGAAACACTTCCATAAATCTCAGGTTCGCGGCGTCCAAGCAGGTTGAGGTTGGGACCATTGATGATTAAAATCCTTTTCATATTGCAAAAGTAATAAAAATAATCATTATATTTGTGGCAAATTGCAGAATCATGAATATCGTATCCATCGGGAAAACCGGACTGAAGGTCAACAAGAACGGTTTCGGGGCGCTGCCCATCCAGCGTGTCAGCATGAAAGAAGCAGTGTATATCCTGCAAAAAGCATATAACAACGGTGTCGATTTCTACGATACGGCGCGTTTCTACACCGACAGCGAGGAGAAGATCGGTGAAGCATTGTCGCATTGCCGTGACAAGATTGTCATTGCTTCCAAGACGGGTGCCACCACCGTGGAAGAGTTCTGGAAAGACTTGCATACCACGCTGACCAACCTCAAGACGGATTATCTCGACATCTACCAGTTCCACAACCCGTCCTATTGCCCGAAGCCTGGCGACAACGCAGGCTTGTACGATGCCATCAAGGTGGCCCAACGCCAAGGCAAGGTGCGCTTTATCGGCATCAGCAACCACCGGCAACGCGTGGCCATGGAGGCGATTGAGAGTGGACTGTACGAGACCTTGCAATATCCTTTCTCCTATTTGTCCGCCGCTGATGACGAAGCCATCGTGAAGGCCGCGCTGGGTCAGGGTATGGGTTTCATCTGCATGAAGGCGCTGGCTGGCGGCTTGATCAACGACTCGGCGCTAGCTTACGCCTACCTGAACCAATACGATGTGCTGCCCATCTGGGGCATCCAGCGGGAGAAAGAGTTGGATGAGTTCCTTTCATATCAAACCGTAGCTCCCGAGATGACTCCCGAACGCTGGGCGAAAGTGGAGGAGGAGCGCAAGAACCTGGCGGGTGACTTCTGCCGTGGCTGCGGCTACTGCCTGCCCTGCACCGTGGGCATCCAGATCAACGACTGCAACCGCATGAGCCTCTTCCTGCGCCGTGCACCGCTGAGCGTCTATCTCACCGAGGAATGGGCCGAGAAGATGAAGGTGATCGAACAATGCGTCGACTGCGGCGTGTGCAAGACGAAATGCCCCTACGGTCTCGACATTCCCAACCTCCTGAAAAGAAATTACAAAGATTTCCAAACTTTTTGGAACAATAAATAAGATTATTATTACCTTTGCAGTCGATATGTGGTGTCCGAAAGGACTCAATAGGGAATCGGGTGTGAATCCCGGACAGTTCCCGCTGCTGTGTCGGTTGGACGCTTGCCACTATGCCACTGTCGGACACTCCGTCTGACGGGAAGGCGGCAAGTAGAGACCCAAGTCAGAAGACCTGCCTCATGTCGTGAAAACAAAGCTTTCGGGATAAGAGCTGGACTTCGTATTAATAAAAGGTATCCAACCCCATCCTTGAAGTTTTGAGGTGTTCTGAATCTATTAACCTTAAAAACTTATGCGTATGCGTTTTAAAAACTTTACTCTTTTGTTCCTTATGGGAATCTTTGGTCTGTTTACGACCAACCTCTTCGCTCAAGAAGATGCTACCATCACCCCTGACCAAATCAAATACTGGATCGGTGAAGGCGATACGGAAATCATTTTCATTGCCAACTGGGCCGATCCTGACACCGCCTTGGCTTGGGGGTATCGTACCATGGCTGAAACCGCTACGGTGAAAGAAATCATGGATGGCATCGCAGCAGTCGATTACCGTTTCAGTTATGAAGCGACCGAGTCTGGCTGGCTGCTCGACATCCATTTCAATGACGATTTCCTTCATCTGAATCTTACAGAACAGATGTGGGTTTCTTTTTTGATCAATGGGAACTCCACCTGGGATACTTTTGATGTTGCTACCGTCGCTAATGGAGAATATGTGAAAATGGGTGACACCCATTGCGGCACCTTGGTTGATCCGGAAAACTACATCTATGTCTGGACCAAGGAAGTGGCTCCTGTTTATCCGCTGGCCGACGAAGCCAAGATCGATCCCTCGGAGATCCTTTACTGGATTGGTGAAGGTGAGAACGAAGTCATCTTTGCCGTGAACTTCGCTGATCCTGAGGATGTTTGCTATGCTTGGGGCTATCGTTTCTCTACCGGAGATGTCATTATCAAGCATTTGATGGAAGACATTGCCGCTGTCGACAGTCGCTTTTCTTTTGCTTCCGCCCCCTCGACCTATGGTGGCGAAATGCTTACTGAACTCACTTTCGACCTTGGAGAGAAACACTACGTCCTTTCGGGCTATAACGCCATGTACAACTTGAATGGCTATCAGTCATGGTACACGTTTGACACGCAAGCCGTTGTCAATGGCGATTTCGTCAAGTGGGGCGACTATACCATCGGTACCGAGATTGCTCCTTGGACTTATGTCTGGGAAACTCCCGTGCAGCCTGTTCCGGTCTACAACGCCACTGTGGCTGAGGACAACGCCACCCTGTCACTCTATCCGAACCCCGCCACTTCCTACACCATGCTTGAGGTGAACGCCCAGAACGCTACCGTGACCGTCAGCGACCTCCAAGGCCGCGTGCTCCGCAGCTTCGCCGTGACCAACACCACCGAGCCCGTCCGCATCGAGACTGAAGGCTTCAGCGCCGGTCTTTACTTTGTGACTGTGAGTGATGGTGCCAGCCGCCAGACGGTGAAACTCTCCGTGAAATGAGAAAAATCTTATCCATATTTTTAGTGATCCTCCCGTTACTGTCGGTGGCGCAATTCGCGCCACCGGCGGGGCAGGAGGGAACCACCGCCATGCACGCCGACTCGTCGGCATTTGTCGGCTGGGCCACGGGAATCGTGGTGGAACACGGTCCCGTGAATATCACCAATCCCGATGCTGGCATGACGGGAGGCTCGCCTTTTGTCGATGAGAATGCCTTGGGCTTCCCCGATGGAACTATGGGCGTGGTTTGCCTGGGTGATGGAGGCTCCGCTACCCTGACCTTCGACTCGCCCATCTACAACGGCCCCGGCCCCGATTTCGCCGTGTTTGAGAATGGCATGGAGAACGCCGCTCAACCAGGTGCTTATTTCCTGGAACTCGGCTTCGTAGAGGTGAGCTCCGATGGGGTGAACTTCTTCCGCTTCCCAGCCGTGTCAAACGTTCCCACTGAAACCCAATTGGGCGGCTTCGACTGCATAGATCCTCGACTCATCCATAACCTCGCCAGCAAATACGTTGCCATGTACGGAACCCCGTTCGATTTGGATGAGGTGGAGGATAATCCCCTTCTCGACAAAAACAAGATCACCCATGTCCGTATCATCGACGTGGTGGGCAACATCGACCCTGAATACGCCACCTACGACAGTGAAGGCCATGCCGTCAACGACCCTTGGCCGACGCCCTTCAACTCCTGTGGCTTCGACCTCGATGCCGTAGGCGTCATCCATGATTTAAAACATTATGATGTTTCCGAACAATCAATAGAAGTATTGACTTTTTTTCCCAATCCTGCGCACGACATGCTGAAAGTGAAATCAGGAAATGTCTTAAATGTTTCGGTGTATACCCTTACGGGACAACAAATGCTGTGGTCTGATGGCTCCAGCATCGACGTTTCCATGTTGCCCAACGGCATCTATATGGTGCGTGTGGTCACCGAAGGAAAGACCTTGGTTGAAAAATTCATTAAAAACTGATTCCTATGAAAAGATTTGGTTTCATCTTCATTGGCCTCTTTGCCTTGTTGATGTCGGCTTGCGGTCCCAAAGATCCGCTGCCGAATCAAGATGATGTCATTGTTGGCAAAGGCGTCTTCGTGCTTAACGAAGGCAACTTCGGCTATGCCAACGCCAGCCTGACGTTCTACAATCCCACTGTCGACACCGTGGCCAACAATCTCTTCTATCGCGTCAACGGTGCTCCTATCGGCGACGTGGGCCAAAGCATGGCTTTGGTGGATGGATATCTCTATATTGTGGTCAACAACAGCAAGTACATCTATAAGATGGATGCCGGGACCCTCGTGGTCGACACTACCCAACCTTACAAGCTCCAAGACTTCATCTCGCCGCGTTATATGATGCCGGTGGCCGCCGACAAGGCTTACGTATCTGATATCGTGGGCACCCAGCTCTGGATCATCAATCCACAGGACATGACCCACACGGGTACCATCGATATGGGTAAGTCCACCGAGACCATGGTGCAGTTTGGTCGTGAATTGTTTGTGACCAACTGGTCGCGCTACTACGTTCAGGGCATGGTGAACAACACCGTTCAGGTGGTTAATATCGACAACGACATAAAAGTCGCCGACATCGAGGTGGGCTACGAGCCTAACGGTATGGTGGTGGATAAAAACGGCTTTATCTGGGTACTCTGCGAAGGCGATGTCAACGATGCAACGGTGCCCAGCACGCTGTGGAAGATTAACCCGAACACCAAGGAATCCACCTTGGCCGTAACCTATGAGAAGAAGGCCCTTAACTTGGCCATTGACCCCACAGGCACTTACCTGTATTATGTTTACGGCGGTGACTGGGTGAACGGCGGCGACCTGCGTCGCGCTAGCGTGGACCAACCAGAGGCTGAGGACAGCTTCGTGATTCCCGCCGAAGGCAAGATGTTCTATAAGATCGCCGTGAATCCTAACAATGGCGACATCTATCTCTCCGATGCCAAGACCTACACAATGAATGGCACAGTTTACCGTTATTCATCTGACGGAGTTCTCTTAAGCTCCTTCGATGCGGGAATCTGCCCAGGATTTATGTTGTTTAATTAAGAAGTCAGAAGACAGAAGTCGGAATGAAGAAGATCTGTCCCAAATGTGGCAAGGAGTTCGAGTGCGTTCACTCGGTGGACTGCTGGTGCGTTAAGGTGAAACTCACCGACGAGGCCCGGCAAAAACTGAAAGTCTATAACAATTGCTTATGCAAGGAATGTCTCGAAAGCTTTGCACAATCCTAATGTCTTTGATGCTCACGGTGCTTCTGGCATCGTGCGCATCGAAGACCGTGAAGGAACCTGTATCGGCGCAGCGTGGTGAAAACCTCATGCGCTATGCCCGTAATGTGGCCGTGTACGAGGCCGACTCGGGCTACCAGATGGAGGTGCTTAATCCTTGGGACACTGCCGTTTTGCTGGGGAGTTACTTCATCCCCAAAGAGGGCTTTGGATCAGTCATCTGCTTCTCGTCCACCCAGTGGTCGGTGTTTCTCGAACTGGGTGAAATCAACCGAGTGAAAGGCCTCTTGGAAGGTCGCTACGTCCACGACCAGCGGATGATTGACCTCTTGGCCGAAGGAACGGTGAAGGACGTCGGCACCGAGACGGCCAAAAACATCGAACTGATGATTTCGATGCACCCTGACGTCATCCTCTTTTCACCATATTTCGACGGCAATCAGGATAATCTGAAGGTGACGGGTGCCATGCTGTTCCCCTTTGCGGACTATTTGGAGACCACACCCCTGGGCCGCGCAGAGTGGATCCGCATTGTGGGCATGATGACAGGCCGTCGCGACGATGCCGATGCATGGTTCAACGACATTGAAACCCGTTACGATGCGCTGAAGGACCTCTGCTCCGACGTGGAAAGCCGTCCCACGGTGTTCTCCGACCTTGCCTTCAACGGGCAGTGGTATGTGGCAGGGGGACAGAGTTACATCGCCCAGCTGTTCAAGGATGCGGGTGCCGACTATATCTGGAAGGACGATCCCTCCACGGCCAGCTTCCCCCTCGACTCGGAGACCATCCTCGCCAAGGCCCAGCACGCCGACTTCTGGCGAGTCACCAACTCCTCATCCCTCCCCATGACCTACGAGTCGCTGAAGCGCGAAAACGCTGTATATGCGTTGTTTGACGCTTTTAAAAACCATCATATCCTGGTCTGCGATATCCAAAAGACAGGCTATTTTGAAAAGTCACAAATCGAGCCAGACGTCCTGCTGGCGGACTTCATCGCCATCTTCCATCCCGAGAAACTAGGGGAGGAGTACCAATCAAAATATTATCACTTGATGGAGTGAGGATTCTTTTTTCACTACCTTTGCCCTTTGAAAAGCATTCGTCGTGAAAAAGGAACAAGACCATAACGATCCCAATGACATGACCTTCGGTGGACACCTTGAGGTGCTCCGGCGGATGCTGTTCCGCATTCTCGCTGTGGTGTCTGTGCTGACCATCGTCATCTTCTGCTTTAAGGACTGGACGTTCAGACTGCTGATGGCTCCCAGCCAGTGGGATTTTGTTACCTACCGCTACATTGAGAAGTTCCTCCATTGGCTGGGTTCGGATTTTACGTTCAACGTGTATCATATTAATCTGATTGCTACGGAACTGTCGAGTCAATTTATGACTCATATTACTGCGGCACTTCTTCTGGGCTTTTTGTGCGCTTCTCCCTACATTCTCTGGGAGTTGTTCCGCTTCGTTACACCGGCCCTTTACGAGAAAGAACGTAAATACTCTGTTCGTATTGCCGTCATTGTATACGTTCTTTTTGTAGTCGGCGTACTGATGTCTTATTTCATCCTTTTCCCCATCTCGTTCAGGTTCTTGGGAACCTATACGGTGTCGGATTTGGTGGAAAGCAACATCACCCTGAATTCCTATATCAGCACCTTTACCACCTTAACCTTGATTATGGGACTGGTGTTCCAACTGCCGGTACTGGCCTTTTTCTTAGGCAAGATTGGGGTGGTGAAGTCCGATTTCTTGAAGAAGTATCGAAGGCATGCCCTGGTTATCATCATGGTGGTGGCTGCCATCATCACCCCTCCGGATTTGATGACCTTGGTGTTGGTCACCATCCCATTATATTTGCTTTATGAGGTGAGTATCGGGGTGTTGCGAAGGATGGAGTCTCGCTGAAAGATCTGGGAAAGAAACTATTCGCTTTTTCCAAGATGGAAATTCCAGCGGGAATAATTTTTGTATAGATCAGATAGTATTCTCAAATCACTATATCATGAAAAAACCACGTATTTACCTCTTATTGGCCTTATTCGCCATTGGGGGCTTTGCCCTAGGATTGGCATTTGACGGCATGATAGGCAAAGCCTACGCCAAGACCGAAACACCTACAACTAACCGGATGCTTCCAGAAGAAGCGGGCTTCGAAGTGATGTCCACAGGCACCAGTTCAAGAGCGGATTATGAAATTGTTACCATCTACGGTCGCAAGTATATCATCTTCAGTTCGGGAAGCGATATTGAGGTGTTGGAGTATTGAGGCTCCTTATCCTAACTTCCCCATAAACTTCTCACTATCCACCACAAAGCGTTCGTGGATCCATACACGGCAGCGGTGTCCTTATGCTCCACCACCAGCGTCTCGCTGTGGCAGAGGCCTTTCAGCATGTCGTATTCCATCACTGAAAGTTCATCGTAATGTTGACAATGACGTCAGGATGCAACGACCTGCCTACGGGGCAACTCTCGGCGGCGGCCCATAACAATTTTTGCTGTGCTTGGGTGTAGTCACGAGGCGGGAAGTTGAACACGATGTCGATCTGGCCGATACGACGTGGGTCGGCGTTCATGGTCTTTTTCACCGTATAGGTGGTGCCGTCGATGTCGAACTTGTGGCCTTGGGCGCTGATGCCCATGATGGTCATCATGCAGCCGGCCAGTGCTGCGCAGGCCAAGTCGGTGGGAGAGAAGGCTTGGCCTTTGCCGTGGTTGTCAGTGGGTGCGTCGGTGAGGATGGTGTTACCCGACTGCACATGGGTCATCTCGTTGCGGAGATTGCCCTTATAGGTTCCTTTGATGGTTGCTGTCATATTGCTTATTATTTGGATTTGTCAGGGAATGCTGGGATTTCAGGGATTTCGGGATAGTCTTTCATCTGTTGCAGGATGACTTCGATGGCCTTGTTCAACTGGTCATCGATGCCCTCGAACTCATGGGCGGGATCGTTGTCGATGACGATGTCGGGATCGACGCCATAGCCTTCGATGACCCAGTTGCCGTTCTCGTCGAAAGGAGCGAACTCGGGACGGGTCAGGGTGCCTCCGTCGATAAAGGGCAGACTGCCACGGATGCCGACGACACCACCCCAAGAACGGGTGCCGATGGTGGTACCGATCTGGTGTTTCTTGAACTGATAGGGGAATAGGTCACCGTCGGAAGCGGAATACTTGTTGAAAATCAGCACCTTGGGACCAAGGACCATCTTGGTGGGCTTGGTTTCAGGCTCGCAGTTGCGCATCATGTCGTACATAGACAGTTCGCGGCGCAGACGTTCGATGATCATTGGGCTGACATTGCCGCCGCCGTTGCCGCGGTCGTCGATGATGAGGGCTTTCTTGTCGAGTTGTGAATAGAAGTATTTGGCGAACTCGTTCAAGCCGTCCACACCCATGTCGGGGATGTGGATGTAGCCGACCTGGCCGTTGGTGGCCTTGCTAACCTTCTCGATGTTATCCTGAACCATGTTGTAGTAATACAGGCCATTCTCGTCGGCGATGGGTTTCACCACCACATCGCGGCTGCCGTTTTCGGAGGCTTTGCTGTTGACGGTGAGGAGCACTGGGGTGTTGGCTTTACCGACCAGGGCCTTGTACATGTCCTTCATGTCCTTGGTGCTTTGTCCGTCGATGGCGATGATATAATCGCCTTCGTTCACGTTGATGCCGACTTCGGTGAGGGGTGAACGGGTTTTCTCGTTCCAGTTTTCGCCCTTGAGGATTTTGTCGATCTTGAAGTAACCTGACTTGTCACGATGGATTTGCGCACCGAGCAGGCCCGTCTGGATACGTTCGGGCTTGATACGGTCACCGTCGCCCACGTAGGCGTGTCCGATGTTGATCTCGCCAATCATCTCGCCGATGAGGTAGGTGAGGTCGTAACGGTCTGCGCAATAGGGAACGAGTTTGCCGTATTTCTCTTTCATGGCGGGCCAATCCACGCCATGCATGTTGGGGGCATAGAAGAAGTCGCGTTCCTGACGCCAGGCTTCGTTGAGGATCTGGGTCCATTCTTCCTGCAGGTTGACCCATTTTTTCATCTGGCTGAGGTCAAGGCCACCATCGACCTTGCCACCCATATCACCAGGCATACCGCCGGGACCGCCCATGCTTGGACCTTCCTTGGAACCGCCACCGGGCATCGGGCCCTTGGGAGCGTTGATGATTTTGTAGCCACCGCGTTCACGGACCAGCATCTTGCTGCCGTTGGGGGTGAGTTGGTAGCCCATGCCGCCGCCGATGCTGGTGCATTTCTTGGATTTGGCGTCGAAATAGCCCAAACCACCGCCGTTGCGTCCATAACCTACATAGTAGAGGCCATCTTCCACACCAGTCAGGTTGAAATAGTTGCCAGCGCTGACAGGAAGGGCGATGACACGGTGGGTGATGCCTTCAAAGTCAATCTTGACCTCTTTGGCTTCCTTGCTGCCTGGTTTGTCAGGACCGAATCCCTCTGGGCCTCCCTTGGGACCTTTGCCCTCAGGGCCTTTAGGACCGTCCTTCGGACCTTTCCCGTCCTTGGGTCCATCCTTTTTGTCGCCTTCCAGTTTCACTTCGTCGTTCTCGGTGAGGAAGGGCGACGGAGTGTCTTTCTGCAGGGTAACCATGTAAATGCGTGTCATGTCGGTATAGACATGGTTCCATTCGGTCTGGCTATAGGTGGGACGGAAGTCGCGTTGTGAGGTGAAATATAAGTATTTGCCGTTCTTGTCGAAAGCGGGTGATCCGCTGTTGAACAAGGCTTCGGTGACCACTTCGTCCTTGCCTGAAGCCACATTGTAAATATGGATGCGGTTCATGCCGAAGGTGCTGGGCATGGTGTAGGCAATCCAGCGGCTATCGGCCGACCAGCAGTATTCATCCATCTCACCCGTGCGGTTCTCAGCCACTACGGTGACTTTCTTGCTGTCGACATTCACCATGTTGAGGCGGTTCATCTTATCATACCAGCTGATATATTTGCTGTCGGGCGACCATTTCGGGTCTGACTTGTAGGTGTCGGAGTTATTGGTGAGTTGGACGGCTTCCTCCTTACCGTCTTGGGATTGGATGTAAATCTCGTCCTCGCTGGTACGGTCGCTGATGAAGGCGATGTATTTGCCGTCGGGTGACCAGGCTACATCGCGGTCATGCACGCCGTCACTTTGGGTGAGGTTGCGGGTGATGCCCGACTTGGCAGGAACGGTCCATACATCGCCACGGGCACCGAAAGCCACGCGTTTGCCGTCGGGAGCGATACTGCTGCTGTTGATGAACTTGCTGCAATCCACATACTTGTTACGGGTGGAGTTGCCGTCGTCGAGGATCTGTACTGGGATGGGGTAGACCTTGCCATCCTTCAGGTTGTAGCGGAACAGCTCTCCTCCGTTTTCGTAAACGATGTCGTTGTCGCCCAAGGAGGGGTACTTGATGTCGTAATAGGTGTAGTCGGTCACCTTGGTGGTCTGCTTGGTCTTGAGGTCGTACACGAAAAGGTTCATTGTGCGGTCGCGGTCGCTGCAGAAATAGACCTTATCACCGACCCACATGGGGAAGATGTCCTGAGCGTCGTTGTTGGTGATATTCTCAATCTTCTTACTCTTGAAGTCATAAATCCACACATCATCTGCCATGCCGCCTTTATAGTATTTCCAGGTGCGGAACTCACGCATCACACGGTTGTAGGCAATCTTTTTGCCATCGGGTGAATAGCTGATCCAGCCGCCTTCAGGCAAAGGAAGCTGTTCGGCGATGCCTCCTTCAATGTTGGCGAGGAAGAGTTGGCCCACAAAGTCGTCCCAGCTTTGTTTGCGGGAGCGAAACACGATGTTTTCGTTGTCTTTCCAGGCCATTACCATGTTATTGGGTCCCATGCGGTCGCTCACGTCGTCACGGCTTAAAGTGGCCGTATAGGTGAGTCGGGTAGGGGTGCCGCATTCGGGGTAAGGCATCACATAGACTTCGGTGTTGCCGTCGTACTGTCCTGTGAACGCCAGATGCTTGCCGTCAGGAGAGAAACGGGCGAACATCTCATAGCCGTCCACATCGTTGGTAAGTTTATGGGCAATACCGCCCTTGATATCGACTTTGTAAAGGTCTCCGCCATGGGTGAACACCACGTCGTTGCCGTGGATGGTGGGGAAGCGGAGCATCTTGGCTTCTTGCTGGGCCGTTGCAGCGAGGCCTAAGCAAAGGAGAAGCGCTAAGGTGAGGATTCTTTTCATGGGTTTTGTTTTTTATGGTTAGAAATTGATTGTCATCTGATAGTCGGTCTTGGCAACGGGAACCACCTCTACGGTGTCACCCAAATACACCAAATAAGCCTCGATGGGTTTCGACACCATCTTTTTCAGTACGTTCTTGTATCGGTTCAACTGCCGTTGATGTTCGTTATCGTGCTTGCCGGTTTTGTAGTCCAGCAGGTAAATCTTGTCGGGCAATTCGGCGTAGCGGTCAGGTCGCACGATGTTGCCGTCTGCGAGCAAGATATCGCATTCGTTCTTGACTTTGGCTTCGGTGCTGAAGGCCCTGCTGATCAGGGGATGGTGAACCATCTGTTGGAACTGGTTGCGTAACATTTCAGCCGTCGCCTGATCGATGACACCGGCATCAAGATGGGGTTTCATGGCATGGTCAAAATCGCCTTCATGCTGCACTTCCGATAGGGTCTGGTGCACGAAGGTGCCCCATTCCACGGGACTCATCTTGTCTTCGGGATGGATCCAAAACATGCTGGGGTTGGGGTCGATGCTGATCTTGTCGAACCACTCGCTGGCAGCCGACTCGTAGAGGAATTCCTTGACGTCGGATTCTTTCTTTTTCTTCAGCTCCACTTTTCGTGTTTCTGGGTCACCGTATTGGGAGGGGTGGTCTTGCAGGAAGGCGTTGAGCGGATTCTTAGTGAGGTCCTTGGCCTGATAGGAGAGGACGTGGAGCCGCTGCACTGCACGGGTGAAAGCCACATAAGCCAGGTTCAAGTTGTCGAGCCGGGCTTTTTCGCATTCCAACTCATAAAGCCGTTGGGTCTGTTTAGTCCAGGTGGCACTGCCCGTGGTGATGGAGAACTGCACCTTCTGGATGTTGGGGATTGGCTTGAATCCCAGCTCCTGTGGGGTGATCCAGAGGGTGGTGCTCTTCTTGTTGTCGATGTTGTCGTCCATGAAAGGATAGATGACCACGTTAAACTCAAGTCCTTTCGACTTGTGGATGGTCATGATGTTGACGGCGTCGGCATTGCCGCTGACCACGGTGAGCTTGTCTTTTTTGTTGTTCCAGTATTCCAAGAAACCCTTGATGCTGGCTTCGTTGGCCGATTGCCATTTGTAGACGGTATCAAGCAGGAAGTTGAGGAAGATGTCGCCCACCATGTTGAAACCGGAGAGCCTGATGATGGCCGAACATAAGTCGTAAAGGCTGTAGGATCTCGATAATAGTGTCTTGAAGACATGGGGCTCCAGCCCAAGTACCTCTTCAAGGCTGACCTTCCCATCGGCAATCTGCCGCACCTTCTCGAAGAAACCGTCGACAACCCCGTTGAAGTTCTGGCGGTGAGTGACGTTCCAGTAATACAGCATCGTGGCGACCACAGCAGGATTCTCCCTATGAATCAGGCAATCCAAGGTGCTGACCACCAACATGACTTTGTTGGAGGTTTTCAACATGATGGAGTCGGCCGAAACGACGTTAATGCCGTGTTTGTTCAGGTATCCGGCGATGAGCGAGCCAATCTTGTTGGTGCGAACCAGAATGGTGATGTCGCTCTTGGCAAAACCTTTGTCGAGCGCGTCTTCGATGAGCTCTTTGACACGACCTAACATCACTTCGTCATCGTCAGCAGGATCGAAAAGCTCCACCTTCACATAGCCTGGGTCTTGATAATAGTGTCCCTGCTCGATGGTGACTTCTTTCTGGAACTGCTCGTTTTGCTCAAGATAGACTTTTCGGCAGGACTCAGAAAGGAACCCGGAACCGAATTGGAAGAACGCATTGTTGAAGTCGACGACGTTGACCAGCGACCGAAAGTTGGTCTTCAATTCGTTGAAATTGAAGTTGTTGACCAAGCTTTGTTCAAAGGCCTGAAAAGGGGCGCTCCCTTCAGGTTTCTCATAGATGAGCGGAAGGCTGGCAATCTGCCCCACCTCACCGTTGCGCCATCGGTAGATGGACTGCTTGCCGTCGCCTACCACCATGCTCATTTGGCTGTTGGCTAGGCTGTTGTCGAGCAATGGGAGCAGGTTCTGCCACTGTAGCACCGAGGTGTCTTGGAACTCGTCGATGAAGAGATGCTTGAAATGTTCGCCCAGCCGCTCGTAAACGAAAGGAACGGAAAAGTCGCCCATCACCTCGTTGAGGCGCTTGTTGAACTCGGAGATATGGACAATCTGCTCTTCTCCGGAATAGGCTTCCAGCTCGCTTTTGATCTTGGCGCGGAGGGCATAGAGACTGAGTTTCCCCAGTTGACTTTTATAGAATAGATATTCTCCGAAATGGCCTTGGTAGTATTGGGCAAAGTTGAGAAAGACGTCCTTGAAATCTTCGTTAAGCGATTCAATCGCAGCCGTGCCTCGCTGGTTGGCCATGTCGTTGTGATACCACTGGGCTTCACCTTCGATAATCTTCTTGAGACTGTCGGCGATAGGGCTATATTCTTTCTTTTGAATCTTCTTGTAAAAGCTCAGGCAGGGGCTCCTCGACTTACCGCTGAAATCACTGGCACCGAGGTTGTTGCGGCGTTGGAAGTCTCCAAATTGCTTGATGAATTGATCGCTCCTAGCCTCGAAATCATGCGTCTTTCGTTGGAGATAGTCGTGCGTCTCATTGTATTGCTCCTCGTTTCCAAACCAGTTCTTTTCGCCTTTCTGAAAGGCGTTCTCCGAAAACAGCACCTTGACAAAATCGCGGATATCGTTCGCTATCCGAGGACTTCTCTCATTGTCGAACTTCCTTTCGCTGAAGTCCTCTATTACCTTGGTGAGGTGTTCATCGCCCGGTCCAATCTGCGCGCCAATGCGTTCGGTGATGGCCTCAGCCACTTCCTCCTCATCGATGCTGACGTTGAATTGGGAAGGCAATTCCAATTCCCTGGCAAACGAGTGAGCCAGTCTCTGTACGAAGGCATCAATGGTGCAGACGCAAAAATCACTATAATTATGTATTATTATTGTTAACAATTCTTTAGCGTTGTCCTTGAGTTGTGCGCGCTCAATCCCCAGGTCTTTAATCAGTTGAGCCTCCATGCCAGTGGCTTCTTCTTCAGGGTTGCTGTCGATGATGTCGAGAAGCTGGTTCTTGATCTTCTCCTTCATTTCGTTGGCTGCCTTGTTGGTGAAGGTGATGGCGAGAATCTGGTTGAATTGTGAGGTGGCGGCCTTGCTACCCAGACACAACATGAGGTATTCCCTCACAATCGTGTAGGTCTTGCCTGATCCAGCGGAGGCTTGGTACACCTTGAATGCTCTATTCGGTTTTTCCTTCATCGGGTTTATTGGCGTTTTCTTGGTTGTTTTGAGTGGTCGGTCTATTGGGCCGGTCAATGATGGGCCTGTTAGGCAAGTCCAAAGTGTTGGTCCTCCTCTTGAAGAGGTCGCTGAAGGTGTCGAAGTTCTTGCTGTAAGTGAGGCCGATGCCCTGAGTGTAGGGTGCCATCTTGTAATAGGTGTACTGGTAGTAGGTCGTGTTGTAGTTCGAGCGATTGAAGACTTGTCCGCTCAGTCTTCCATCCTTGGTGATTTTATAGTCGATGTTGAAGTCGCCAACGATGTTGGTGGAGTTGGGCGCATAGGTGGAAGTGGGAATGATGACGCCGAAGTTGGTCTCGATGGTCAGGCGGTCATCGAAGAGTTGTTTCCTCATGGCGACAGTCATCTCCTCGTTGCTATAGTCGTCTCCAGGCTTGTAGTTCACGTTGATGTCAATGTCGTGGGTGAACTGTGATATGATGTCGTTCAACTGGTTACTGATAAACCCGGTGTAGCCGCTGCTTGAGCCTCCGTAGTTGAAGCTGTTGAACAACATGAGATAGAGGGTCTGCACCAACACTTCAGCTTGGTTGGTAGTATCGATGACGTTGAACACGGCCATCTGCATGTCTTCGGTGGCTTTGGGCAACCGCAGTCCGAAGGTGATGTCGGGGTTGAGCAGCTTGTTTTTCAGGTGTACCATGCAGTCTACGCGGACGTTGCTGGAGCTCATGTTGGTGGAGTCGATGAGTCCCAGAGAGCTCAACGCGGCTTTGGTTTGGTAGACACCGGTGGCGTTGATGGTGCCGTTGACAGGGTCGCCGGTCCAAGAGATGCTGCTGCCGGGCTCAAGGGCGAAGTTGCGCCGGAGCATGTCCTGAATGTTAAGCGCCAGCGAACCAGAGTGGATGACGTAGTCGCCAATGAGCGACATGCTGCTGTTGGAGGGGAGGCCCAGTTTGATGTCGCCTTCGCCTCGGGCTTCCATCGAGCCGAGGTTGTTGGGTAAGGCAATCTTCACCTGTGCGTCGTTGTTGACGTTGAGGTCCAGATGAATGTTGAAGCCAGAGGACTTTTTCTTTGTGGGCTCCATCACTTCTTCCTCATCTTCGTTGACTACTTTGGAGTGGTCGACAAAGGTGATGAACTCATGTTTGGCAACCCCTGAGTTACCGCCAAGCGGGATGGTCATGACGGTGCCTTTGCGGGTCATGGCTTTGATGTCGAGGTCGAGGTTGTCGGTAGGCCCCTGAATCTTCACAATGCCGTTGGCGATGGCGGTGCCGTAGAATTTCGGGCTGATCTCAGCATTGGTGGCCATGGCCAGGAAATTGTTCGGATACAGCTTGATGTCGAGGACGAAGTCCTTTAGGTGATGATGCATGACTTGTCCGCTCACCAAGGCGGAGTTGCCTAAGGTGTCGGTGAGCGAGAACCTGTTCAGGTTGATGAGGCCGTCGGTGAGGGTGATGGTGGGACTGAAGGTGTAGTAGGTGTTCAGGTAGTTGATTTTGCAGCCACCGTCCTTGATGTCCAACGAGCCCATGATTTCGGGCTGGTTGAGCGAACCCTTGATGTCGACGCTGCCGGTGCAGAGTCCTTGGAGCCGATGCACGAATTTGCTGATGAAAGGTGACAGGATGCCGATGTTCAGGTCGTCGGCGACCAACTTGAAGTCGAGGTTGTCATCCTTTCTTCCTGTATAGAACGAGCCGTTGAGGTTGATGACTTCTTTCTCTTGGTCAATCAACCCGAACCGGAGGTCGACGGCGTTCTCTTCTTTGTCCCATTGGCTGAAGACGACGGCGTCGCCGTAGGTCTGTCCGTTGACGCCCAGGTCCTTGATGCCGAGGTTGGCGATGATGGTGGGGTCTTCCTTGAGGTTGCTCAGGAAGGCGTCACCTGTGATGAGCCCGTCGAAACTAATGCCCTTGCCAAGCGTAAGGAAGTTGATGGTGGCGAGGTTGAATTGGTTCATGGCAACGGAGAGGGTGTCGCCGGGGTTCGTTGGTACAAAGCCATCGGCGGTCAGACTCTGTTGGCGGCTCAGCAGGGCCACGTTGGAGATTTGGATCCTGCCGTTGTCAATCTCGACGAAGTTGTCGGGGCTGACGGTCCACACGGAGTCGTTGAGGATGATGTCGGCGCTGGCGATATTGAACCTGCCTCCCGTGACGGTAGGAACGAAGGAGGCGTGGAGGGCGGCTTTGTTATGGTCTTCCGCACCGAAGTCATCCCACACAATATTCGTCTTGATGCTGTCATTCTGTAAGACGAGGGTGGTGTGGAACTGGTCGAGGGATATCTTGGTGGAGTCGGTCGCTGTGGAGTCGCGCAGCACCACCTGCGCCAGATTGAGGCGGGTGATGGAGAGCCGCGATGAGCTGAGACTCTTGCATTCGATGGAATTGAGTTTGATGTTGTTGATCTTGACGTAATTGGAGCGGAGCGTCAGGTTCAGTGAATTCGATTTGGAGGTGAAGGTGCCGTTCAGCGTGGTGTTCTTCGCGATGGTGAGGCTGGGCATCAGCAATTGGGTGAGCGGCTTGGGATTCTTGAGGTTCAACTCGAGGTAGAAGTCCTGGTCCGACGAGAGCTTGCTCTTCTCGAACTGCTCTAGCTCAGCCGTCCATTGTGGTACTTCCACATAGTGGTAGACGTATTGCTTGAATGCGGTGGCGATGGTGTTGAAGTTCATCTTGCCGCCCATCTCGAAGTCGAAGAAGTCGCAGTTGGCGTTGATGCGTTTTTGGAATAGGTTGTCGTTGACGATGGTGCCCTTGAACTGCTGCATGGCGAAGTTGCCGTTACTGTTGGTGAAGGCTAGGTTGTCGATGGTGAGGGAACCTTCGGCTTCGTTGAAGTTATTGATGTTCTTCATGTTAGCCGTGACGGTACCCTTGAGGATTGATTTCTTGTCGTCTTTGACAAGGTGTAGCTGATATAAGTCGGCATGAGCGATGTCGGCCTTGAAGTCGCCTCCGAGCGCCTTCGGGTCGCTGAAGTCGAACCTTCCTTTGAAGTCCATCCCTAGGTCGTTGTCGTCGACATGGATCTTGCCGTTGAAACATTTGCTCTGCAGTCTTCCGTCGAGGACGACTTCATCGATGGTGGTTCCGAGGAGTTCTGCGTCGTGAGCTGCTCCGTCGATATCGAGTTCAAAGTCGCCGCTCTTGGTCTGCTTGCCTGTGACATAGGCCTCGACGTCGAGGGTGCCGACGACTTTAGGCGCGTTGGCAATCAGTCCCACATTGAGTCGGTCGGCTCTCACCTCGCCTTCGAACACATTTTCACGGTTCTCATCCACGTGTTTGTCGAGGCTGGCGCTCACGTTGCCAATTTCGGAAGTGGCGTTGAGCGAGGCTTTGAACTTTCTCATTGAGCCGTTGAACTGCCCGTTGATGGTGCCATGGTCGAGCGCTGCCAGCGAAGGAGGCAAGGGGAGGGTGCTGGATGGAAGGGGGAGATAGAAATGGGTGAGGTCGTTGTAGTCGTAGTCGAACCGCTTGATGTTGAGCACCTGCACGCGGTCGTTCAGGTTCATGGGCTGTAGGGCGATGTCGCCTACGAAGTGGGTGCGCTTGCCAAAGTTCAGGTCGAGGCCGTCGATCTTGAAGTTCTTGACGGGACCGCGCATCCACCCTTCGAAATGCACCAAGTCGGGCATCTCGTAAAGTTTTTCGGTAAAGGGCCCTAAGTCGCTGACCATGAGGTCAGAAGGATGTATCTTCGTGTCAAAGCGGACGGAGTCCACGAAGTGGCTGAAGGCCTGATATCCGTTGTACAGCATGTGAAGGTCGAGGTTCAGGTTGCTGTTGTCAGTCTCCAGATGAAGACCGTCGAGAAAGATGCCTTGGGGCGACACGTTGACCTGGGTCGTCAAGTCGTTGAGCTTGAATCCGCTCGTCTCGCTGGCCGCCATATGGTGCACCATGGCCGTGATGGAGTCGCCCGCAATTAATAGATTTTCCAAGTCGAGGTTGATGCTGTCGAGGGCCAGATGGGCATAGTCCATCAGACACTGATCGGTCTTCTCGGGGTTGTCTTTGTTTTGGTTCCAGAACTGGAAATCCAGATTGTGTAGCAAGATGTGGTCGATGGCAACCTCGGTGGACTTGTCGCTCTTTTCTTTATCGCCAGAGACAAAGGTGTCAACCAGGAACATGAAGTTCAAGCGGGTGGAGTCTTCGTAGGTGATCAGGTTGGCTTCGGCGTCGTTGAGTTCGACCAGGCCGAGGTGGATGTCGCCGTGGATGATGTCCTCCATGATGGGCTGCACCCGGAGCTCCTCCACCTCCAGCAAGGTGTTTTCCCTAAGGTCCTTCACCAGGAAATGGTCGATCTGGATGGTAAAGTCAGGAGCGATGTAGAGTCGGCCAATCTTGACTTCGGTGCCGGTTTTTTGAGAGATGTATCCGCCTGCAATTCTGATGGCAAACTTCTGAATGATAGGGTCTTGGATGGCCACAAAGATACTCATGATGAACGAAATGAACACCACGATCAGCACAAGGATGCTATGGATAATCTTTTTTTTAATAATTTTGAGCCTCCAAATCTCAGTTCATGAACGAATACATTTTAGGCATCGAGTCCTCCTGCGACGACACTTCTGCCGCTGTCCTTCAAGGCACGCGCGTGCTTTCCAACGTCATTGCCGGACAGAAAGTGCACGAGAAATACGGGGGTGTGGTCCCCGAACTGGCCTCGCGCGCCCACCAGCAGAATATCATACCTGTCATCGACACGGCCTTAAAGGATGCAAATATAAACAAAAATCAGTTATCCGCAATAGCTTTTACACGGGGTCCGGGTCTTTTGGGCTCTCTTCTGGTAGGCACTTCATTTGCAAAGGCTTTCGCGCAGACGCTGAACATCCCCATGGTGGAGGTCGACCACATGAATGCGCATATCCTAGTGCATTTTGCCACCGACGACACGCACACCGAGGTGCCCGACTTCCCATTCTTGTGCCTCACGGTCTCGGGCGGCCATACCCAAATCGTGGTGGTGAAGGACTATTTTGACATGGTGGTCATCGGCAAGACCATCGACGATGCAGCAGGGGAGGCCTTCGACAAGACGGCCAAAATCCTCGGATTGCCTTATCCGGGAGGGCCTGTCATCGACAAGCTGGCCAAGATTGGCAATCCCGAGGCGTTCAGCTTCGCTAAGCCCCAGATTCCGGGATTGGACTACAGTTTCAGTGGACTGAAGACCAGCATCCTGTATACCGTTCGCGACCAGTTGAAACTCAACCCGAATTTCATCGAGGAGCATAAGGAAGACCTCTGCGCTTCGGTCCAGAAGACCATCATCGACATCCTGATGAGCAAGCTGGTGAAGGCCAGTAAGCAGACGGGCATCAAGACCGTGGCCATCGCCGGTGGCGTGAGTGCCAACAGCGGCCTTCACGATGCCATGATTGCCGCCGGAGAGAAATACCACTGGAAGGTGTTCATCCCTCGCCTCAGCTATAGCACCGACAACGCCGCCATGGTCGCCGTGGCGGGATATTTCAAATACCTGAAAGGTGAGTTCGCTTCACAAGACCTTACTCCATACGCCCGACAGAGCTTGAGGGAAAGTTGAAAACGGAAAACTCTCCACTCTCCACTTTCCACTTTCCACTCTCCACTTTCCACTTTCCACTTTCCACTCTCCACTTTCCACTTTCCACTTTCCACTCTCCACTCTCCACTTTCCACTTTCCACTATTAATCGATTCCCCTCAGGTCCTTGTAAAGTTGAACAGCGTAAAGGTCTGTCATGTTGGAGATGAAATCAATCACCGACTGTATTTTGTAATACATCCCTTCACGCAAAGGCGTGAACTGCTCGGGCATCAGGCTCAGGAGTTTCTTGTTATAGGCCTTGTCGGGCTCTAATACGGCACCGACAAACTCTTCTAGCAGCGTGCCAATCACATTGAATCCTGTTAACTCAATTTTAACTACGGAGTGATGTCGATAGATATCCTTCACCGACTGCTTGCGGCACTGTTTCAAGGCGTTTTCCTCGTGTTCGGGAAGATAGGCAATCAGGCTGTCCTTGAACGTCCCCTCCATGATTTCCTCGTAATGGGCCACAAAGATGTCGCTGGCAAGATTGACCAACTTGTTGATCAAGGTGGCTCTCAAGAAGGCCATCCGTTCATTGACGTCGCTCACCTCGCGATATACCTCTTCTTTGTGTTTGAAGAAACTAGCATCCTTATGTGGATTAAAAAATGACAAGAAAGCCTGTTCGGCGGCTTCGGTGCTGATGATGCCGCGCTTCTGAGCGTCCTCCATGTCGAGGATCAGGTAGCAGATGTCATCGGAGGCCTCCATCATGTACGACAGGGGATGCCGAGCGTAGACACAGTGCTCCTCATCAATCTTGGGGATTCCGCATTCGCGCATGGTCTCTTCGAACACTTCAAGGTCAGAGTAAAACACGTTGTATTTCTTGCGGTCGCCTTTGTCGTAAGAAGGGTAGGGGTATTTGATTAAGGATCCCAGTGTGGCAGCGGTCAAGGAGAGCCCCCCAGGACGCCGACCGTTGAACTGGCAGGTCAGCAGATGGAAAGCGTTGGCGTTTCCCTCGAATGAGGTCAGGTCGCTCCACTGTTCCGGCAGCATGGTGCTCTGAAGTTCTTTACCTTTGCCGTCCTTGAAAAAACTGCTGATGGTGTCCTCGCCGGAATGTCCGAAAGGTGGGTTTCCGAGGTCGTGGGCCAGACACACGGTGGAGACGATGGTCTCGATGTCGGATTGGCGATCTCTTACGTCATTGCGAGCGGAGCGAAGCAACCGAAGCTCATCGCCACCTGGCGATAATCCAACCTGCATTGTCTTCGCTAACTTTTGAACAGTCCGGCAGGCAATGGAACGTCCCACGCTGGCTACCTCCAGACTATGGGTCAATCGGTTGTGCACCATCTGGCTTCCTGGCAGGGGAAACACTTGGGTCTTGTTCTGCAAGCGGCGGAAAGCACTGGAGAAGATGATGCGGTCGTAGTCGCGTTGAAAAGAGCTGCGGATGTCGGCGCTCTTGTGTGGCGAGGCATAGCGGTGGGTGGAGAGGAGGTCGTTCCAGTTCATGGGAATCCTTGTTTTATTGATGCAAAAATAGTATTTTTGCGGCATATTTTGAACGATAATGAAACGAATTGGCATACTTTTGATTCTTTTTGTTTTTGCCTGGGGTCTTAAGGCGCAGGTGATGATCGAACCGTATCTTTTGGCCGATTTTTCGGAAGAGGAACTCGGATCGATGTTGGAACTTTGCCATAAAGGCGGATTCGAGGTTCTGATTCAGAAAACGCCTTTCTCCACTTTTGGGCATTACAACTGGAATGAGGCTTTCGCGCCTCAAGGCTATAAATCTGTTAAACAGATGGTGGCGACCGCATTTGATGCAGATGTGGTTTTAGGCGTGTGGGTCCAGGAAAATGCCATCGACCTTGAAGACACCTACTTCTCACCGGAGTACTTCAAACAATACCGCAAAGGTGGTCGGTTGGAGCTATACGATGGTATTTCTGCCGATGAGACCACCATTGCCATGCACCGCACCGAAGCGCTGAATACCTCATCCACACTGAATCTGATCATGATCGACGACGAGCTCATCTTGTATGCCACCATGGAAAGTGCTGGCGGTTTGACGCTCATCCATCGCTGTACCCGTGGTGCCTTCGGGACCAAAGCCGTCGCTCATTCGATCAACGCTGAAGCCTACCGCATTTGGGGTTCACCAGAGAACTTTGTCGAACCTGAAGGGGAACTCCGAGACATGGTCCGGCAGAGCCTTGATGAAAAACTACAGTTCTTCCAAATAAAAATCTATCAAGGTGAACCAGGACAAGACTGGATCGATGAGTCGATTCGTGTGAGCCAGGTGGAACGCTGGGAACAGGATCCCGCTATAACCTCTTTAGGCTTGTTCTTGATTCGTGTCTCCGACAAACGCCGCCCAGCTACCTCGATGGAGGAACTGGAGTGGATGCTCTCTAAAGCAGCTGCCTTCGATGCGAGCTACGGCCTGGTCATAGACCCAAAAGCCTTGAAAGGTCATGGTATGCTGAACGAGATGCTGGAGACCATGAGCCATTGGAACCGGCTGATTCGTGCTGGCGCCTTTACTGAGCAACAAGAGCAACTGCTACGCGACCCTTATCTGGATTGGCATCTGGAACCGAAGGATAGCATTCATTATGTTTTGTATGAGCAGAATATTTCACGTCGTTTCCGTTGTAATTTCGAAGAAATTGATCCAGGGGTGCTCCGCGGCGAGACTTGGACTTGGAACGCTGACGAAGGTGGCAATTTCGGCCTTCGCATCCAAGTGGACGGCGAGGTGGAGATTCTCAACCCCATGGTTAACACCACCCGGGGCTTAGTGATGTTCCCTTGCTCTCTCAAGCCAGGACAGCGTCTGCTCTACGACTTCGGGGAGACCGCTTATGTGGTCGATGCCGATTACCATAAACTAGAAGAAGTCACCATCGAAGGCCTCGCTGAACTCGACGTGGATAGCGGCGAGGTGTATTTCCTCTGTGAGGTCGACCCGACAGCGAAGAAACGTCCCGAGGTGAGTTTGCGTTACCTCACCCGCTCCCAACAAATGATGATGGTTGTCAGGTGATACCCCAATTAATAGGTATAAGATGATGTTTGGAAACAGTGTAATTTTGCGGCATAAATTGAGAAATAGTCTATGATTACACTTAATCAGCTTCAAATAGGCCAATCTGCCATCGTCAAGACCGTTGGAGGTGAAGGCTCACGCCGTCAGCATTTCCTCGACATGGGCGTCATTCCCGACGCCGTCGTCAAACTGGTGAAATACGCCCCCCTCGGTGACCCGATGGAGGTACTCATCCACGGCTATTCACTCACCTTGCGCATCGCCGATGCCCAACTCATTGGGGTAGAGCCCTGCGAGGAAGAACCCGTCGTTGACCCAATAGATCCTAACCGTCTGTATATCAGTGCACTTCACGACCATAACGCCCACCCTGGTTTGGGTGAAGAAGGCGTCTATCACGACAAGACCCACGAAACCCCATTGCCCAAAGGCACCAAGCTGACCTTCGCCCTTGCTGGACAACAAAACTGTGGCAAGACCACCTTGTTCAACCAACTCACAGGTGCCAACCAACATGTTGGTAATTTCCCTGGGGTTACCGTCGACCGTAAGGATGGCGTGATCAAAGGACATCCTGAGACTCTGGTAACTGACCTGCCGGGCATCTATTCGTTGTCACCTTATACTTCCGAAGAAATTGTATCCCGTCAGTTCATCATCGAGGAGAAGCCCAAGGCCATCATCAACATTGTGGATGCCAACAACATCGAGCGCAACCTCTACCTGACCATGCAACTGATGGAACTGGGTGTTCCCATGGTGCTGGCCCTCAATATGATGGACGAGGTCCGCAACAACGGTGGCGCCATCCTCTTGAATGAAATGGAACGTATTCTGGGCCTGCCTGTGGTGGCCATCTCGGCCTCCAAAAACGAAGGTATCTCCGAATTGGTGGACCACGCCATCCATATCGCGCAATATCAAGAAGCGCCAGTGCGTCAGGATTTCTGCGATAAGGATGACCACGGTGGCGCCGTACACCGTTGCCTGCACAGCATCATGCACCTCATTGAGGATCATGCTCAACGGGCCGATATTCCTGTGCGTTTCGCCGCGTCGAAGCTTATCGAAGGCGACTCGATGGTTCTTGAGGCGTTAAAGCTTTCTCAGAACGAGAAAGAAACCCTTGAGCACCTCATCGTTCAGATGGAGGAGGAGCGGGGCCTCGACCGTGCCGCAGCCATGGCTGAGATGCGGTTCGCCTTCATTAAGCGCTTGTGTCAACAGACCGTAGTGAAACCTAAGGAGAGCAAGGAATACCGGCGTAGTCGGCGCATCGACCGCATCCTCACCGGTAAGTGGACCGCCATTCCGATTTTCGTCTTGGTGATGGTGGCTGTCATCTACCTCTCCATCGACTTGTTGGGAGCGCCTTTGCAGGACTGGCTTGACCAAGGCATCACTTGGTTGGCTGACGTTTGTGGCGAGGCCTTGGCCCGTTGGAACGTCAACCCCGCCGTGCAGTCGCTGGTGGTTGACGGCATCTTCGGTGGCGTAGGCAGTGTGCTCAGTTTCGTGCCCATCATCATCCTGCTGTTCTTCTTCCTGAGTCTGTTGGAGGACAGCGGCTATATGGCGCGCGTGGCCTTTGTGAGCGACAGCTTCCTTCGTAAGCTGGGCCTCACCGGCCACAGCATCGTTCCACTGCTCATCGGTTTCGGCTGCTCGGTGCCCGCCGTCATGGCCTCACGCACCCTGCACTCCACCCACGACCGCTGGCGCACCATCCTGCTGACGCCTTTCATGAGTTGTTCGGCCAAGATTCCCATCTACGGCTTCTTCACTAGCATGTTCTTCCCTGGACGTGGTGGTGTGGTGCTGATTTGCCTCTATTTATTGGGTATCATCGTCGGTGTGATTACCGCTTTGGTGACCAAGTTGTTCAAGAAAAACGTCGACGTGGCGCCTTTCGTGATGGAGTTGCCCAACTATCGCCTGCCGAGTGCCAAGAACGTCGCCCATTTGTTGTGGGATAAGACCAAGGACTTCGTGCAGCGCGCCTTCACGGTAATCTTCTTGGCCACCTTGGTGATTTGGTTCTTGCAGACCTTCGATTTCCACTTCCAGATGGTGGAGAACGGTGAGGGCAGCATGCTGGCCAGCGTGGCGGGTTGGATTGCCCCAGTGTTCCGTCCCATCGGCTTGGGTAACTGGCAAGTTGTTACCGCTTTGATCAGTGGCTTCATGGCCAAGGAGAGCGTGATTGCCACCCTCGAGGTCTTGAATGCCATGCCGTTGTTCACCACCGTCACGTCCATCTCGATGTTGGTGTTTTGCCTGCTCTACACGCCTTGCGTGGCCGCTGTGGCCGCCATCCGTCGCGAACTGGGCACTCGCTGGATGTTCTTCATCATCCTCTTCCAATGCGTGGTCGCATGGGTCGTTGCATGGATCGCTTATCTCATTGCTAACGCCGTCATCGGATGAATCTTGCTACCGTCATAGTGCTGTTGGTAGTTCTGGCCCTAGTTGTGCTAGCCGTCGTTGCCCTGCGCAAAGGCCGTCGCTCCTGCTGTGACGGGGCGACAAAAGAAACAGGAGGCAGCCGATGTGCTTCCTGTAATGTCGAGTGTCCATTTAAGAGATAATCTAGCATCCCCTTTCGGGGATGCGAACGATTATAGGGAAGGCATCCCCGTCAGGGGATGCTAGCTCTGTAGCAGAAGGGGACCCCTCAACAAAAAAGCCCGCCCGAGCGAAGCGAGGGCGGGCTTTTCGTTCAAAACCAAAAATTATTTCGGAGCGTTCTTGAGGATATCGCAGAGGAAGTCCCAGAACATCTGGGCGGTCTTTATTTCCAGACGTTCGTCAGGGCTGTGGACACCGCGAAGGGTGGGACCGAAGCTGATCATGTCCATACCCTTGATCTTGTCGCCGATGAGGCCGCATTCCAGTCCGGCGTGGATGGCGCGGACCTTCGGGTCTTTGCCGAAGCGTTTCTTGTAGACTTTCACGGCGATGTCGCAGATCTTCGACTTGGGGTTGGGTGTCCAGCCCGGATAGCCGTCGGTGTGTTCCACATCGGCACCGGCGAGGTTGAAGATGGTTTCCACCATGTTGGCGACGTTCTCTTTTGCAGAGTCGATGGAGCTACGCTGTGAGGTCTGGATGAAGAAGTAGCCTTCTCTCTTCTTGCAGGAAGCCAGGTTGGTGGAAGTCTCCACGAAGTTCGGGATGGTTTGAGACCATTCGATGACACCATGAGGACAGGCGTAAAGGGCGTTGAGGAGCTCGAATTGCGACACTTCGTCGATGACCACGTCAGGTTGGATCTCAGCCTTCTCGGCAATGACGGTGATGCCTGGATCGGCCACTTGGTATTCGTTGCGGAAGTTGGCTTCCATCTCTTTGCAGAACTTCACGAAGTCGTTGCAGCAGTCGTTGGGCAGATAGGCCACGGCAGTAGCTTCGCGGGCGATGGCGTTGCGGAGGTTACCGCCTTGGAAATCGTAGAGGGCGAGGTCGTAACGACCTGTGGCTTCCCAGAGGATGCGGGTCAACAACTTGTTGGCGTTGGCGAGGTTCTTGTTGATGTCGTCGCCAGAGTGGCCGCCTTTGAGGCCTTTCACGGTGACGCGGTAGGCGGTGGCGTCTTCCGGAGCGGGTTCCAGGTCGTACCACATCTTCACGATGGTGTCCATGCCGCCGGCGCAACCGATGAAGATTTCACCTTCGTCTTCTGAGTCAAGGTTGAGCAGGATACGGCTCTTCATGTGTTTCGGGTCGAGGGCTTCGGCACCGGTCAGGCCGGTCTCTTCATCCACGGTGAAGATGCACTCCAGTGGTCCGTGTTTCACCTTCGGGTCGGCGATGATGGCCAAAGCAGCGGCCACGCCGATGCCGTCGTCAGCACCGAGGGTGGTGCCGTTGGCATGCAGCCATTCGCCTTTGATGACGGCCTCGATAGGGTCTTTTTCAAAGTCGTGGACCTTATCGCCGTTCTTCTCGCAAACCATGTCCATATGGGCTTGCAAAGCAATCATCTTACGGTCTTCCATGCCCTTGGTGGCCGGCACGGTCATGATGATGTTGCCACATTTTTCTTTCACATATTTCACTTTGTGGTCTTTGGCCCATTTTTCAAGGTATTCGACCATCTTGCCTTCTTTTTTAGAGGGACGTGGCACGCTGAGGATGCCTTGGAATTCCTTCCACATGCCCGCAGGGGCGAGTTTTAAAATGCTTTCGTTCATATTTGAAGTTATTTAGTTGTTAATGTTTGTTTCTTAGGTGAAACGGCTAGTACGTCACTGCGTTCTTCGCAATGACGCTATAGTTTCAAATGGATTATCAGACTTAAACACCGCGTTACCGGCCACTAATACATCAGCGCCAGCCTCATAAAGGGCAGCGGCGTTCTGGATGTTCACTCCTCCATCGACTTCGATCAAAGTCGATAATCCTTGGTCTTCAATCATTGCTTTCAATCTGCGAATCTTCTCGAAGGTTCGTTCAATGAACTGTTGTCCGCCGAAGCCTGGGTTGACGCTCATCAGCAACACCAGATCCAAATCTCCCAGGATGTCTTCCAACACATTGACTGGCGTATGAGGATTCAGTACTACGCCGGCCTTCACGCCGAGGGCCTTCAGCTGCTGCACGGAACGATGGATGTGGGTGCTGGCTTCATAGTGAAAGGTGATGATGTCAGCGCCAGCCTTCACGAAAGCTTCGAAATATTTTTCGGGCTCTACAATCATCAGATGCACATCAAGGGGTTTTTCGGCCATTTGGCTGATGGCTTTCACCACGGGGATGCCGAACGAGATGTTGGGCACGAAGCGGCCATCCATCACGTCGCAGTGGAACCAGTCGGCCTCGCTGCGGTTGACCATTTCGATATCCCTGCCAAGATTCAGGAAATCAGCTGACAGCAGGGAAGGGGCGAGCATTTTCATGAGTTGAGAATTGATAGTTGAGAGTTGAGAATTTTTTATTGTTGCAAATATAATTATTCTTTTCGTTCAATCAAGGTTTTTCTGCTCACTAAAAGCCCATTTTTAGTTAAGCTTTCAGCGTCACGAGGGAGGTCAATGCCAAAGCGAGGAGTATGGTCTTCTTCATGTAAATATTACTTTTTATAAAAGCTTTGAGTTATCTTTTGGTGATGGTCGTAATACAACTCGATTATATATCCGCCTGATGGGAGCTCCGAAAGGTCAATGACAGCCTCCTGGTTATTAATAACCATCTCTTTTACCTTGATGCCTAAAATGTTGTAAATGCAAACACACTGTATCTCTTCGGTTGACTTGAGTGTCATCAATTGATCTACAGGATTCGGATAGATGTTGGCTTGAAGCGCCGTTTCATGAATTGCATCGGGAATGGTATCGGTGGCGATCACTTTCACGTCGTCGATGAACCAGGAATAGGTCAACACTTCGCCCGCCTCGTTGTAACCGCGGAACCGCAACTTGATGTTTTGTCCTTGGAAAGCCGACAAATCGATGTTGATGGTTTCTTCGAACTGATTGAGCCATACATTGGGCTGCTCCGCACCATCCCAAAGGGTAGTCCAAGCGCCAGTGGCATCCAACACGTCAACTCTATAATGGTCGCGATATTCAGAATGCCCGTATTGGCAGAAGGTCTCGAAGGTCAGTGCCGATGGACGTTCAATCGCTATCAAAGGTGTGATGAGGCTTTCGTCTTGCGGTCCCCAATCCTCGTAGTAGTCTGATTCGAGCGCAGCCATCCTCACACCTTGAGGTGGCACCACATGATATTGGTTGCCCCACCAGTCGTAAGTGTATAACGCGGCGCCTCTGAACCAGGTGAAGCTGCTCAAGTAGAGGGACTCTCTCGTCCAGCCTGAGGGCGGAAACTGCTGCCCCTCAAAACCTTCGGACAAGATAGGAGTTTGGGCTTTCAGCGTTGTGATCAAGGCAAAAGCCATAATAAGGAGTATGAATTTTTTCATGGAGTAGGGTATTGAATAATTCAGACAAAAGTAATCAAAAACCAACTAGTATTGAAAAAAACTTATCTTTGCTT
>JAILBC010000047.1 GCA_024681295.1 Bacteroidales bacterium | reverse complement strand
GATCAGCATCATCCACTTCGATGAATTGGCTCCCTTTCGCCATAGCCTGAACAATTACGGCGTCTATGGACTCTTTATCCAACGCCAGTTTCCCAAGGACCTCTCGTATGGCATGAAAACCTTGCAGGCGAGCGATGCCTCGATTATTGCCGTAGAGCCTGGACAGATTGGTGGCTTGGAGGACAATGGGGAGCGCATCTCGTTGAGCGGATGGGTGCTTTTGTGGTCGCCTGAGCTGCTGCACGGCTCTGAACTGGAACGCCAAATTGACCGCTACCAGTATTTCTCTTATTTCTTCACCGGCTCCCTTCGGATGGAGCCTGATGAGTGGCTTTGCATCACACAACTGCTCGCCCAGATGCGGCAAGAGTTGATTACTAACGACGACTCGCCCTCGCTCAGAAGCATCTTGTTGGGCTATCTGCACCTGATTCTGGAATACTGCAATCGCATCTATCTGCGTCAGCTCTCCGAAGAAAACAATGGCGGTAGTGACCTCTTGAAACGCTTTCACGACCTGCTGCAACAGTATTTCCGTGAGAATCGACAGCTGTCACAGGGCCTACCCACGGTCTCCTATTGCGCCTCAGAGCTGGCCTATTCGCCTCGTTATTTCGGCGACATCGTCCACAAGGCGACAGGGGGAACCGCCATCGGCTACATCCACAATTACGTCATCAACCAAGCCAAGAGCCTGCTCATGAACGGTCACAACATCAGCGAAACCTCGCGTCTCTTGGGCTTCGATTTTCCCCATCATTTCACCCGTCTCTTCAAAAAGATGACTGGCCTCACGCCTAGCGAGTATTTGGGGAAATAGCTGGGCTGAGAGGCAAGGGCAAAGTCGAAGAAACGGGCTTGTTTTTGACAATGCAAAACAACAACCATCATTCATCATGGTTGTTATGGTTTTTTCGAGAAAAGTTTCACATTTTGCGGTTATTGCTCTTTCGTAATTAAAAATTATTTATTTGTGTTTGTTGTTCAAGCGAATACTAATTTTGGTGCATCCAAAACGTGTTTCACCCTTTTGCGAGCCAGTTCGGCGTACTGTTCCATCAGTTCGATGCCAATATAGTTTCTGTTTGTTTCAATTGCGGCAAGTGCAGTTGTCCCGCTTCCAAGGAATGGGTCGAGGACAGTATCACCTTCATCGGTGTATAGTTTTATTACACGATATGCTAATCCTAATGGGAACATGGCTTGATGGATGTCATTAGCTCGGACGCTTGGGATATTCCATATCTGTCGTAGTCCCCATTCTTTCCATTCTGATGGTGTTAAGCGGTCTCGGTTCACCACATACTCACCTGGCTTCCAAAAGACATAAAGGTCTTCCGTCTCACTAACAGCTTTCAGAGTGCTTGTCGTCCATTTGCTGTTTGCCCACGCTGGGTCTTTTTGCCAAATTCGTTTATCATAGAGATATAAACCTGCCCGATAAGCATAATCTTCAAGTTGTCCCCCTACGAGTTTCACGTGTGTTCCTACAGCACTACGACCACCACGGATATTATTTCCGTTAAGTCTTCTGTCAACTGTCTGTTCGCTGCAATTGAGATATTCAGCAAGTTGGTCCCGGTTATAGTCAGGATGGAGCCTTTTGGCTTCCAAAACCATGTCACGCGTTACAGAACACTTCTTGTTTGAAGGATTGTCTGCTTGTATGCGAGGCATTTTTTCATCTTGAAAAGCAAGGATGTCTGCTATGTTTATCACCATGAAACCACCTGGCTTGAGGATATCATAATGTAAAGCAATGACTTCCTTCAACATGTCTTGCCATTGTTCATATGATACTCCTTGCTCATAATCCTTTCCGAGGAAGTAAGGTGGCGACCAGAAAGACAGGGCCAAAGAATTGGGCTCTATCTGTTTCAGAAGTTCGCGCGAATCTCCACAATATATTCCGTTTGGTTCTAACATACGATTTATTTTACTGAAATTTCCTTGATTCTCCAGTCGGCTATCTCCTTTAATAGGCTGAATGAGATACGAGCACGCATCTTGCGCTTGTCTTTTGTTTGGTCGTCTTTACCAGGAAAGAAAAGCCCAGGGTGCTTCTTATTGTAGTTCGGGTTTTTCGTCAGCAAAATCCCATTTGGAATGCTGGCCAACTTTATCTTTGCGAGTGGCTGGCCGATAGTCTTATCGGTGCCCGATTCTTTTACCATTTCATAAACGGGCTTGATAACGAACGTCAAGAGTGGCGATACTGTTCCATCACTAAGTATATAGATAGGCGAAAGCGAGCAGAAAAAATCATGAGTTGCAATTTTTCCTTCCGCTTTGATTGGATTATTCTTCATACCGTCCGTTACCTTTGTCCAGTTTCCAGAGCCTGAAATCTGATATGGAGACATTACGGCATGGTCAAAATCGTCACGAGGTCCAGCTGATTTTATATCAATGAATACCCAAACTGAATCAGTAATACCAAGTATCTGCCGAATACGTTCGCTTGAAATGATGCAACGGTCATCTGCTCCCGAAGGCAGACCAGAATCCTTAACAGAGAAATTGGCATTGAAATGGCGCTGGAGTTTATTACCGAAAACCTGTTCACCGACTTCAATCCAAGGATATTGGTCACCAACTGGGGCGCGACCTCGGTCTAATGGTGGGTAATTTTTCCAGAAAGAATAAAGATAGGAAGCTTCATCGTAATCGCGTTTAATCTCAGGCTGATGTATGTCTATGAAATGAATAATCTCATCCATGACAAATTTCTCAGCCTCAATCAGCCGTTGTGGGTTCTGCATGAAGAAAGCAAAAGCTTCCTTATAAGCTGCGAACTGTATTTCTGCGTATTGTGTGAACATATTCTTGTTCATTTTAATATTCTATGGTTGCAAAGATAGTTAAAATTCTTCAAACTTGAAGAAAAA
>JAILBC010000011.1 GCA_024681295.1 Bacteroidales bacterium | reverse complement strand
TGGTTGCATACGCGTTACGCACCCGTGCGCCACTCTCAAAGCCCCGAAGGGCTCATCCCGTACGACTTGCATGTATTAGGCCTGCCGCTAGCGTTCATCCTGAGCCAGGATCAAACTCTTCATTGTATTATTGTTGTACTTTCTATTTTCCTGTTTTAGGGTTCCGCTGTTGCTTCAAGTTTACCTTGCTTGCTTCTTATGCTGGCTTCAGACTTTCAAAGAACTTCCCGCACCCTCTTCCCTGCTTCCTTTCCCTCGGGGCGAAAACGGCTGCAAAATTACAGCTTTTTTGGATACGTGCAACAAAAATTTAATATTTTTTTTCAAAAAAATTTGGAGAGTCTCGTAAGAGACTCTCCAACAGTACTTTAAGTTAATAAATAATTTTTACTTTTTCAGAAGATCTCTAATTTCAGTCAACAGTTTGATGTCCTCAGAGGGTTCAGCAGGCGCCGGTTCAGGTGCCGGTTCCTCTTTCTTCTTCAGTTTATTCATTCCCTTCACCACCAAGAAGATGCAGAACGCAATGATGATGAAGTCGAAGATCACCTGAAGGAAATTACCCCAAGTAAGGGCCAACTCGGGCTTGACCACGGTCTCGCCCTCCATGACGGCCTCGCGAATCACCCACTTCCAGTCGGTGAAGGTAAGTCCGCCCGTAGCCGCACTGATCAGCGGCATGATGATGTCTGACACCAAAGAGGTGACAATCTTGCCGAACGCACCGCCGATGACCACGCCAATGGCCATGTCCATCACGTTGCCCTTGACGGCAAACTCTTTAAATTCTTTGAAGAAACCCATAATACTTATTTTTTAAATGTTACACCTTATATAAATAGTCCGTGCAAATATAAAAAAGAAAATCAAAATTCCGAAGTAAAATGGAATTCTATGTCGGGGTATTTTTCCATGGCCATCTGCAAGGCGTAAGGCGACTCGGCCAGGAACACGTCCCTACCCTCTTTGTCTTCGGCCAGATTCATAGCCTTGCGGTTTTTGAAATCGGCCAGCTGCGCTTCGTTTTCGCTGGTAATCCAGGCGGTCTTGTAGAGCGAGATAGGCTCATAGCGACAAGAAGCGTTGTATTCATGCAGCAGACGATATTGTATCACCTCAAACTGCAGTTCACCAACGGTGCCTATGATCTTTCGACCTGTCATCTTGCCCGTAAACAGCTGTGCCACTCCCTCGTCGGTAAGTTGCTCCAGCCCTTTGGCCAACTGCTTGGCTTTCATCGGGTCGGCATTCTCTACATAACGGAACTGCTCGGGCGAGAAACTCGGAATGCCTTTGTAATTCAGGATCTCCCCCTCAGTCAGGGTGTCGCCGATCTTGAAGTTGCCAGCGTCGTACAAGCCCACGATATCGCCTGGAAATGCCTCATCGAGCACCGATTTCTTCTGGGCCATGAAGGCGGTGGGATTGGCGAACTTCAGCTCACGGCGCTGACGCACGTGGAAATAGTTCTTGTTGCGCTCAAAACGGCCAGAGACCACACGGACAAAGGCGATGCGGTCGCGGTGGTTGGGATCCATGTTGGCGTGAATCTTAAAGACGAAGCCCGTGAACTTCTCCTCGGTAGGCTCGATGTGACGTTCTTCAGTGTCGCGGCCTATCGGGGTGGGGGCAATCTGGATAAAGCAGTCGAGCAGTTCTTTCACACCAAAGTTATTCAGGGCAGAGCCGAAAAACACAGGGCAGATATCCCCTTTCAGATAGGCATCCCTGGAGAAGGTGTCGTAAACGCCCTGCACCAGGTCGGTCTCGTTACGAAGGGTCTCGGCATCCTCACCGAGCATCTTGTCCAACTCGGGGTTGTTGAGGTCGTCGAAGGCAATACCTGCGGTGATATGCTGTTTGTCGGAGTTGAAGAGATATAGGCTCTTGTCGTAAATACTATACACGCCTTTGAACTTCGGTCCCATGTTAATCGGCCAGCTCAGGGGAGTCAGGCGAAGACCCAGCTTCTGCTCGATTTCATCAAGCAGTTCGAAAGCATCCTTACCAGGACGGTCCATCTTGTTGATAAAGACGATGATGGGGGTATTGCGCATTCGGCACACCTCCACCAGTTTCTCGGTCTGCGACTCCACGCCCTTGGCGGCGTCGATCACCACGATAACGCTGTCAACAGCGGTCAGGGTTCTGAACGTATCCTCCGCAAAGTCCTTATGGCCCGGGGTATCCAGGATATTAATCTTGATGCCTTGATAGTCGAATCCCATCACCGAAGTGGCCACGGAGATGCCGCGCTGGCGTTCAATCTCCATCCAGTCGGAGGTGGCAGTCTTGCGTATCTTGTTCGACTTCACAGCACCAGCCACCTGGATGGCACCGCCGTAAAGCAACAGTTTCTCGGTCAGCGTGGTTTTACCCGCATCGGGGTGGCTCACGATGGCGAAAGTCCTTCGCCTATTGATTTCTTCTTGAAAAGTCATTTGTCCTCGATTTCAAAATCGTCTGCAAAAATAGGAATAAAATCCTTAAGTCGTTCCGTCATGGCTTGATGAACCTTGACCAGTGCGACGCTATCGTGGTAAGGAAGCCGGAAGTCATACCTATTATTAATGAAAGGAAGGGTCGGAACGACATAAAACTGGTATTTGCCATGAATATAGCCGCGATGCACGTAATACGGGATGTAGTTGGTGCTGATGACACGGCCTGTGAAGCGGTTTACTGCCACCTGAATCATGATGCCTCCATTGGTGTTGGGTCGGCGCTGGTTGGAGACGAAGTTGCCCATGGAATAATAAACCACCACGGGGTGACCGTCAGGAGCATACAAAGTGTCGGCATCCTGCGACACATGGGGGTGACCACCGATGATCAAGTCGGCTCCATGACGAACCATGAATTGGGCAAAATAACGCTGGTAGCGATTGGCGTGCAACTCATATTCATCGCCCCAGTGGACGAACATCACTTTCAAGTCGGCGCCCAATTCTTCGAGTCGGTTGAAATCACGAATCATCTCTGCAGTATCCAATTTGTTCACCAGATTGGGCTCACGGGCCTTCAAGCCGTTGGTGCCGTAGGTCATATTGAGGAAGCCTACTTTCAGGCCCCTCACATCGACCACCAAAGGATAGGTGGTATCGCGGCTCAGCGAGTCGACATAACTACCGGCATGGAGCATCCCCACGCTGTCGAGCATGTAGATGGTGCGTTCCAAGCCTGATTTTCCATGGTCGAGCACGTGGTTGTTGGCGGTAAACAGCACGTCGACTCCTGCGTCATCCAAAGCAAAGAGCAGCTCATCGGGTGAAGAAAAAGTGGGATACGAAGTATACGGTGGGCCAGCGAGCGTCACTTCTAAATTGGCGCAAGCCAAGTCCGCATTGTGAAACAATTGTGAAACAAATTGAAAACAATCGTGATAGTCGTAGGTACCCGTGGTCGGATCGTAGGCAGCTCTCCATTGGGGCTCGTGGCCCATGACGTCGCCAGCGAAGAGCAGCGTCACCACGCTATCGGCCAGGTAGGCCTCACGCGCTTCGGCCTCTTTCTTGAGCTTCATCGCATGGTCCGACACAAGCGTCATCCACAAAACCATCCAGACAATCATCAAGGATGAAAGCCACAAAAGCCACTGCCGGTCGACGATTCGCCTTGTTTTCATGCATAAAAAAAGCGCAGGCCTTTGGGCTTGCGCTTCAGCGGTCCGGACGAGGCTCGAACTCGCGACCTCCTGCGTGACAGGCAGGCATTCTAACCAAGCTGAACTACCGGACCAATCTGAAAAAGAACTTTATCGTTCAGTTTGCGGGTGCAAAGATACAAACATTTTTTAAATCCACAAGTGATTTTTTTAATTTTTTTTACAAAAAACATTAATTTATTGATAATCAGTGATTTAAATTCAGACAAACTGCTCCATCATGAAGACTGCGACATGGGATATGGCTGGCCTCGGCCTGTTGAATCCATTCCTGGACTTGTGATCTCGGCACAGAGCCGTCGATGAGCAAAGTGCCGACATGATAGACATCAAGGACTTTACGGAGATTGGGCTTCTGCCGGCCACACACCAACACATAATCAACATTCACCTTACGCCCATAGCCCAACGACGAATCTGGATTCCAGAAAGCCAACAACACCCCTTGAGCCGACAACAAACTTTTCCGTTTGACCGCTATCGGACAGCTAAAATCTTCAGCAAGGGTGAAACATGGTGGATTCATCGGTATCTGGGCTGCGGCCCAGTGCCCTTTCAGACTATAGTCGATGGCTGATGGCTCTGCCAGCAGTTCCTCGTCGCACAGCAACACACAGTTGAAACCCTGAACCACAACAATGGCGGTATGATTGCGCAACGAGTAAATCATCACTCCCGACTGCTGTGAAAGACGCTGCGTTCGCCAGCCCAAACTAAGAGCAAACACCGTCGAAACAACCAGCATCTCCATCAGCATTCGTTTTTTCCTTAGGTTCACAAATAATAACAATAGCACCAACAACACCAAACTTACCGCAAACTGGAAATCGTCCATAAACAGCCCTTTGACTAGTGAAAGCGGCAGTTGTTCCACACCTGAGGCCACGGCATTCATCCCATGCAAGCCAAACCAAACCGCCTTCCCCACTGCCAGATTCAGCCATGGCACCCACGACACCGCCAAGAGTGTCATTCCCGAAAGGATGATCACAAACGACAAAGGAGTCATCAACAGGTTGCTCAGCCAGAAATAAGGAGTAAACTGGTTGAAATAATAGATGGTGAAAGGCATGGTGGCGATCTGGGCGGCAATTGACACCGTGGTGATTTCCCACACCTTGGCCAAAAGCTTGTTTTGGAAAAACACCAGATTGGAGAGGGGCTTTTGCAGCAGCACGATACCCACCACAGCCACATACGACAGTTGGAACCCGATGGCAAAAAGGTTGTTCGGGTCGATCAGCAGAAGCAGGAAGGCCGATGCGGCAATGGAGTTCAGCGTGAAGCCTTTGCGGTGGATGATTTCACCGAAGATGATCATCGAGATCATCAGGGCGGAGCGCATGATGGAGGGCGACAATCCGGTAATCAAGGCATAAAACCAAATCAGGAGGAGCAGGATGATTCGTTTGGCAAAAAGGGCGCCTTTGCTCCTACCCAACAGACCTAGTAGGAACGAAGCCAACAGATAGATGATGCCGACGTGCATGCCCGACACACAGAGGATATGCATGGACCCTGCCGCCACGTAATTGTGCCGCACCTGGGCCGGGAGGCTGTCGTCGTAACCCAGAAGAATGGCTGCCCCTACCCCCAACTCGTCACCGGTAATGCCACATCGTTGCATGGCCTCCATCATCTGGTCGCGAAAACGATAGGCAAACGAAAAGACTACGTTTTCTTGTCTTATCCCTATCGGGAGCCAGTCGCCCTCTTTCAAGTACACGGTGCCTGTCACTCCCCTGCGTTCCAAGTATTTCTTGTAATCGAATTCCCCAGGATTCATCGGTGGTGCTACCGCTTCTATGGGAACATGGAAGGCTATCAGGTCGCCATAAGCCAGTTTTGCCACTTCCTCCGTCTTTTGGAAATAGGCCAGCACCTTCCCCTCGGCACAAATCACCCCATCGCTGTTACTGAAGCCTTCGAGGTCGAGCACGACTTTGTAGGTTCTCTCTCGTTCCACAGGCGGTTCTTCAAGTCGGGCTAGGCACCAGCCCTCCTGCATCATTGAATTGAAATCATCAGGCTTAACCTCTTGGAGACAAGCCCTACTAAAGCCCAGATAGACAAAGACAAGCATCGCCGTCACTCCATGAATCCATCGGTAGCGGTACGACTTGAGCGTACGATGCAACACAATAAAGCCGGCTATCAGGGTTACAAGCCCACACCAAAGCCAACGACCGTCGGGATGGAAGTCCGTCCAGACTTCGTGAAGTGCGATGCCTAGGGCCAATGCGGCCACCAATCTCAAGAAAGGATACTTGTTCCAGTTCATCGATTCGAATCAAAAACTGGCGCAAGTTAATAAAAAACTCTATATATTTAATTAATAGTTTTTTACTTTACCATATTAATAATCACTTCTGCAGCCTTTTCGGAAGCACCTGCATTGCCCAATTTATGTTTCAGCATATCGAGGTCGTCGAGGATGCGGTGTTGTTTCTTGGGGTCTTGCAGGAGTGATTCCAGTTCTTTCACCAGGTTGTCCTCGGTGAAGTCGTACTGTATCAGTTCTTTCACCACCTCTTTGTCCATCACCAGATTGACCAAGCAGATGTATTTCACCTTGATCAGGTTTTTGGCGATGATATATGAGAGACGGTTGGCTTTGTAGCACACCACTTCGGGGACGGAGAGCAGGGCGGTCTCGAGGGTGGCGGTGCCAGAGGTCACCAGTGCCGCGCTGGCGTTTTGAAGCAACTCGTAGGTCTGATTCTCTACCAGGCGGACATCGGCGTTGCCAATCATCTTGAGATAGAGGTTCTTGTCGAGCGAGGGTGCGCCGGCGATGACAAACTGGTATTGTGGAAAATGCGGAATCACCTTCAGCATGGTGCCCAGCATGCGTTCCACCTCCTGTTTGCGGCTGCCGGGGAGCAAGGCGATGATTTCCTTTTTCTCGGAGAGGTCGTTGCGGTGGATGAAATGCAGCCGTGAGGGGTTCTGGAGTTTTGCCAGCTCATCAAGAAGCGGATGTCCGACGAAGGTGGCTTTAACGCCATGTTCTTTATAGAAATCCTCTTCAAAGGGGAGGATGACCAGCATCTGGTCGACATATTTCCTGATTTTTTTAACGCGGTGGCGTTTCCAGGCCCACACCTGTGGAGAGATGTAGTAGCACACTTTCATCCCCTTGCGGTGGGCGAATTCAGCGATGCGGAAGTTAAAACCCGGGTAATCCACCAAAACGACCACATCGGGTTGGTAGCGGAGCAGGTCGGCTTTACATTCGTTGATGTTGCCCAGCACTTTACGGAGGTTGACAACCACTTCCACGAAGCCCATGAAGTTCGTATGGCGGTAGTGTTTCACCAGCTCGGCGCCCTGTTTTCGCATCAGGTCGCCGCCCCAGGCTCTGAACTCCGCGTTTTTGTCTTTTTTCTTCAGCTCGGCAATCAGGTTCGACGCATGAAGGTCGCCCGAAGCCTCGCCAGCTATGATATAATACTTCATGTCGGCCTATTTGATGAGGAAGAACACAAGCAGCAGTCCGATGCAGTTCACCAGCAGGATGCCTTTGCCGCAGCGTTCCATATTCCATTTCACCATCGACATTCTGAAGAGCACGATGCCCGGGATGAAAGCAAGCAGGTAAGGAGCCCTGGTGTAGGCCTCACCCCACGGGATCAGTGAAAGCAGCAGGAAGCAAAGGGCAAACACTGCCGCTCCAATCAGAAGTCCAATCCAAAAACTATCTTTGATTCTCATAATTACTATTCAAGGATGTGTTCAAAACGTCGCATGTCGTCCAAATATTGTTTGGCAGTCAGGTCGAAGTGTGTCGGAACCAACGAGATATAGTTGTGTTTTATCGCGTAGTGGTCTGTTTCTTCGCCTAGGTCTTCACAGATGAACTTGCCGCCGAGTTTCAGGCAGGTGCCCCCTTTTTCGTCGAGGCACTCGCTGTAGGCTTCAATCCACTTGGCTTTGGCTTGGCGGCATATTTTGATACCTTTGATGGGTTCTTCGCCACGGATGGGGAAGTTGACGTTGAGGCACACGCCGTCGGGGAGGCCTTCGCGGAGCACTTTTCGTGTGATGGCGGTGATATAGCCGTCGAGGTGATCAAAGTCGGCATCGAGGCTGTAGTCGTCGAGGCTAAAGCCTATGGCGTTGATGCCATCCATGCAAGCCTCGATGGCGGCGGCCATGGTACCCGAGTAAATCACGTTGGTGGAAGCGTTGGAGCCGTGGTTGATGCCCGACACCACCAGGTCGGGAAGGCGTTTAAGCAGCCATTGGTAGCCCACCTTCACGCAGTCGACGGGAGTGCCATTGCAGCGGTATTCTTTGTAATCCGGACCGCTTTCCACAAGTTTGACGGTGAGGTCGGGGGTAGTCGTGATGGAGTGTCCTTTTGCCGACATCACCTTCTCGGTGGAGATCACGATGAGTTCACCGAGGGGACGCATCAGATCAATGAGCTTTCGTAGGCCTTTGGCCTGGTAGCCATCGTCATTCGTGATCAATATCAGCGGTTTGTCGTTTCCCATAAGCTTAAAAGTTCTTCAATGCGTTATACAGGCGTTGGGTCGGCAGTCCCATGACGTTATAGAACGACCCGCGAAGGCCTGAGATGCCCACATAGCCGATCCATTCCTGGATGCCGTAGGCCCCTGCTTTGTCGAAGGGTCGGTAATGGTCCACATAATAAGCCATCTCTTCCGGATCGAGGGTGGCGAAAGTCACCGAAGATGAGGCGGAGAAGGTCTTGGTCTTCTCTTTGGATCGGAGGGTGACACCCGTGACCACCACATGGGTCTTTCCCGAGAGGAGACGCAACATGCGAAGGGCATCGTCGCGATCGACAGGCTTGCCGAGGATTTCGTTTTCGGCAATCACCACGGTGTCGGCGGTGATCAGAAGATAGTTCTTAGGCAGTTCCTCATCGGTGAAGGCCTGCGATTTCTGGCGGCTCAGGTATTCCGCCACCTTTTTCAAAGGCATCTCGGGGTATCGTTCCAGGGTCTCTTTGGTGATACATTGGAATTGCACGCCCATGCCACGCAGCAATTCCTGCCGACGTGGCGATTTCGATGCGAGGACTACCGAATATTTTTCAAGATGTTGCAGCATACCTTATTATTATTACCAAGAATAGGCATCGGCAGTCATCCATTTGCCTTGTACCTTCAATGTTTGTTCGATGATATCGCGCACGCAGCCTTTTCCGCCTGGGCGGTCGCTCACGAAATGACAGATTTGTCGGATCTCGGGGGCTGCATCGGCGGGGCAAGCCGCCACTCCTACCCTACGCATCACAGGAATGTCGGGGATATCGTCACCCACATAAACAATCTGTTCGGGTTTTAGGCCGTACAGTGCCATGTATTCTTCCAGTTTGACCACCTTGTCGGGGATGCCAATATACACATCGTGTACACCCAGCACATTCAGTCGTTTGGTGATGTTGGTGACTACGGCTCCGGAGATAACCGCCAGATGATAACCCAACTTGCTTGCCAATTGAATGGCATAGCCGTCCTTCACATTGGAAGTGCGGAGCGGGTCGCCGTTGCTGTCCATATACACCGTCCCATCAGTCATCACCCCGTCGTAATCGAAGATGAAAGTCGTGACGTTCTTCAAGATTTCTTCGTACTCGTTCATAAGCACTTTCTGTTTCGATGCACGAAATTACTGATTTTTTGCGACATCCGACCAAAAAAACAGCAACAATCAAACTATTTGTGTATTTTTGTAGTTTCAATTAATGAATTCTAAAGAATCGTTTTAAGCATGAGAATAAGACATCAATCGGACAATGTGGAGGCATTAGTGTCTACCGTTGTCGATGCCATGGAATCCTTGAAAGGGAAAGAGATTGTCACTTTGGACTTGAGGGAGACAGGGACTTCGGTCACCGACTACTTTGTGATTTGCCACGCCAACTCGAAGACCCAGGTCGACGCCATCGCCGACAAAATCATCGACGAGGCCAGGGAACAGCAAGGCGTGAAGCCTTATCACGTGGAGGGACGCGACAACGTCGAGTGGATTTTGATTGACTTCGTGGATGTCGTGGTTCACGTCTTCCTGCAGTCGGCGCGCAAGTTCTATCAGTTGGAGGAACTTTGGGCCGACGCCGAGCGGATTGTGAACGGAGAAGAGGATTAACCCTTAGTATTTTTAGGTTTTATGGAAGAAAACAAAAACAACCCGAGACCTAACGGCAAGAGAAGGTTCAGTTTTTACTGGATCTACGTCATCCTGACGGTAGTTCTCTTTGCCCTTTATTTTTCGGGCCAAAATGAAATATCACAAGAAGAAATCGATTTGGGGCAGGTCATCGAGATGTTGAAAAGCGGCGAAGTCTCCAAGATCGAGTTGGTCAACAAGGAAACGGCCGACATTTACGTCGGCGACGAGAAGGAGGCCCGATATTCTTATCGCATCGGGTCGCTTGAGCGTTTCGAGGAAACCGTGGAGAAGGTGCAGGAAGAGAACGGCATCGAGCATCCCGTATACATCACCAATGTGCAACGCAAGAACTGGGGGTTGGACTTCCTGCTCACCTGGATACTGCCTTTCGTGTTCATCATCGTCCTCTGGATAGTTTTCATGCGTGGCATGGGCCGCGGCGGAATGGGCGGAGGCGGACAGATCTTCAACATCGGTAAGTCGAAGGCCCAGCTGTTCGACAAGGACAACGTGCCTGTCAACGTGACGTTCAAGGACGTGGCTGGCCTAGAGGAAGCCAAAGTCGAGATCATGGAAATCGTCGACTTCTTGAAGAACCCCAACAAATACACCCGTTTGGGCGGCAAGATCCCGAAGGGGGTGTTGCTGGTGGGCCCTCCCGGAACAGGTAAGACCTTATTGGCCAAATCGGTCGCTGGCGAGGCTAACGTACCTTTCTTTAGCATCTCTGGTTCCGATTTCGTGGAGATGTTCGTGGGCGTGGGTGCCTCCCGGGTGCGCGACCTATTCAACAACGCCAAGCAGAAATCCCCCTGCATCATCTTCATTGACGAGATCGACGCCATCGGAAGAGCACGCGGCAAGAACCCCATCAACGGGGGCAACGATGAGCGTGAGAGCACGCTGAACCAGTTGCTCACCGAGATGGACGGCTTCGGCACCAACTCGGGTGTCATCGTGCTGGCCGCCACCAACCGGGCTGATATTCTGGACAAGGCCCTGATGCGTGCCGGACGTTTCGACCGCCAGATTTATGTGGAACTGCCCGACTTGAACGGACGTAAAGAGATTTTCGAGGTGCACATGCGCAACCTCAAACTTGGTGATGATGTCAGCCGCGAGTTCCTAGCCAAGCAAACCCCAGGTTTCTCGGGCGCCGACATCGCCAATGTCTGCAACGAGGCTGCCCTGATGGCCGCCCGCAAAGGCAAGGACGTGATTGGGAAGCAGGACTTCATGGATGCCATCGACCGTATCATCGGGGGTCTCGAGAAGAAGAACAAGATTATCACCGCCGACGAGAAGAAGGTGATTGCCTTCCACGAGGCGGGCCATGCCACCACAAGCTGGCTGTTGCAATACGCACATCCGCTGGTTAAGGTCACCATCGTTCCTCGCGGCAAGTCGTTGGGCGCTGCCTGGTATTTGCCTGAAGAACGCCAAATTACCACCAAGGAGCAACTTTACCATGAGATGATTGCCACCATGGGAGGCCGTGCCGCCGAACAGGTGGTCTTCGGTCAAATCTCCACGGGAGCCCTCTCCGACCTTGAGAAGGTGACCAAACAGGCTTTCGCCATGGTCACCTACTACGGCCTCGACGAAGAGATTGGCAACCTGAGCTACTACGATTCCACAGGGCAGCAGGACTATGCGCTGACCAAGCCTTACAGTGAGAAGACCGCCGAGACCATTGACAAGGAGGTGAAGAAACTGGTGGAGAAGGCCTACCAAGAAGCGCTCGACATCCTGAGCAATCATCGCGATGGCTTGACCCAGCTGGCACAAAAACTCATCGACAAGGAAGTCATTTTCAGCGATGACCTCGAGGCCATCTTCGGGAAGCGCCCGTGGGACACCGCCAAGGAAGAAAACGAATCAAACCAGGAAAACCATGAAGGATAGAAGAGGGCAGGACAAAGGGACCACCAACAAAGAACAGATTCTCGCGCTGTTGCGCAATGCCGTGATTGAAAAGCCTGAGGCCATGTTCAAGGACATCGACCTGCAGACCGATACCTGGAAGCCTATCCGGGAGGAGGACGGTAACGCCATCACTTTTGTCCAACGCTTCAAGGATATGGGCGGTATATTCATTTATCTCGAGAACGAAGCCGAGTTGGGCGAGTGTTTGAAGCAACTGGCGCCGCAAAACGGATGGGGTGCGTTATGGTGCACCAGTCCCGAGATGCAAACGCTTTTGAAGAAATATGACGTGAGCTATGTGGTTGACGAGCCTGACCGGAACAACAATCCCAAAATTGCCAGCATCATCCCTTGCGACTATCTCATCGCACAAACCGGCAGCATCATCGTCACCGACGGTCGGGCGGGATCGCGCAAGGCCTACACCGACCCTGACATCCTGCTGGTCATGGCCCGTACAGACCAGATTGTAGTGGGGCTGAAAGAAGCCTTGCAAAGCCTCAACAAGCAGATAGGCAAAGATGCTAGCCAGACGGTCATCCTCACAGGTACCTCACGGTCGTACGACATCGAGCAGGAAATCGTTCAAGGTGTTTTCGGTCCACGCCAGATTGCGGTGTTTCTTGTAGACGAGTAGTTTAGAATCAGTATAAATTACGAACATAAACAATTGGTATTCAGTTGTTTATAGTGATTTATCGATTATATTTCGATAAATTTATAATTTTGTGGGCGATATGAAAAATTAATTGCTATATTTGCATGGATTTATTAGGTGAGTAGCAATAAAAAAATTGAATAAATAAAAGAGAAAGAGAAAACACAAATAGAATCAGACATTATTAAACGGCATTAGTGATTATTTTACGTTCAAAAAGAAAAGCCTAGAAAACATTTCTTTTTAATGACTGCGGCGAGGGAAACCTCAACAAGGTCGAATAAATCTCAATAATAACTAGTGAGCCGTACATCGGTACAGATGTGGGACACTATGAGATTAGCAGTTTTTTTTCTAGGCTTTCTGTGAACGAAATAGTGGTCCCACTTCTATTTGGGGCTCACTGATGTTAAAAACAAAAAAGCAAAAACAAAATGGAAAAGACAAACGAGATCAAAGAGACCAAGAGAGGCACAAGAAAGCCCAGGGCCAAAAGAGCAACAGCTGCTGAAGGTGATGAAAACGCCATTTTCATCGGCACCCTCATCCAAAAGGAATTAAAGAACCAAGAGCGCACCGTGTCGTGGCTTGCCCGCAAACTTGACTGCGACCGCACCAATGTGTACAACATCTTCCGTCGTCAGGACATCGACACGGAACTGTTAATGCGCATCTCCGTGATTCTTCACCGCGACTTCTTCGCCATCTTCTCAAAGGAAGCCAAGCGCAAGATTTCCGCCAACCCTGCCATCTAATCCTAGACCAGCATTGACAACATGAAAACAGCCCGGAGAACCGGGCTGTTTTTTTATTTCATCAACTCATCGATGATCTGCTCTATGCCGACGCCCTCGGCCTCGGCGGTGTAGTTGCGGATAATACGGTGTCGCAGGATAGGAACAGCCACCTTCTTGATGTCCTCAATGTCAGGCGAGTACTTCCCAGCAAGCAGGGCATTGGCCTTGGCACCGATGATGAGGTACTGCGAGGCACGAGGGCCAGCACCCCAACTCAAGAATCGGTTGGCCCAATCATGGGCCGAAGGCGTACCCGGACGGGTCCTCGCCGACAAAGCGACCGCATATTCATAGACGTGGTCCGAGACAGGAACACGACGTACCAGCTGCTGGAAATAGACAATCTCCTCTGGCGTAAGAACCGGCTCCACCTGAGCCTCCACCCCCATGGTGGTATTTTTCACCACTTGGACTTCCTCCTCGTATGAAGGATAATCCAAAACCAAGTTAAACATAAACCGGTCGAGCTGAGCCTCAGGAAGTGGATAGGTCCCCTCCTGCTCGATAGGGTTTTGCGTGGCCAGCACAAAGAAAGGCTCTTTCAGCTTATAGGTCGTGCCCGACACCGTCACGCATTTCTCCTGCATGGCCTCAAGCAGTGCCGACTGCGTCTTAGGCGGCGTACGGTTAATCTCGTCGGCCAGGATGATGTTGGCAAATACCGGCCCTTTGACGAAACGGAACTGACGCGATTCGTCGAGGATCTCCGTGCCTACGATATCGGAAGGCATCAGGTCGGGCGTGAACTGAATGCGGCTGAAACTCAAGCCCAGCACCTTGCCGATGGTGTTCACCAGCAGGGTCTTGGCCAGGCCGGGAACACCCACCAACAGCACATGTCCTTGACAAAAGATGGAAAGCAAGGTGTTATGCACCACCTCGTCTTGGCCCACGACGACCTTCCCTATCTCCTTGCGTAGTCTGCCGTATTTCTCAACCAGCGCATTGGCGCCTTCTACATCCGAACTATACATATCTCTTTATTTTTCCCATTCAAATTGAAAGTCACAATCCCTATAGTCTTCGTCGATTCTCACGAAGGCCTTCTTGGCCTTGTTCCTGATCCAGTTGCTGATCACCTCCTGGTTTTTCTGGTTCAGGGCCCACGACTGAATCAACGCATAGTCGTCGTTCAGGTTGGCTTTGTGGGCTGGTATCTTCTTCTTCACCATCACCAAGCGGAAGGCATCCTTGTTATCATTGGTGACCATGGGCAAGGGGTCGCTGACCGTCTCCACCCCCAGTTTGCTGATGACAAAGGCCAGATTCTTGAATTCTCCGAAACTCGGATATTGTTCCAATTCCCGGATATCCTGCAAACTGATCCTATTGCCGCCCATGGGGCTGCCAATATAGCCGCCGTTGGTTTTGGAGTCGTCGTCACTGAATTTCAGGCAGGCCTCCTCGAAAGTCATGTCGCCGTTACGGATGAGCTGCGCCGCCGAGTCGAGTTCGTGCTGTGCTTGTTCAAGGGCCTCTACGGGCACTTTGGCAGTGAGCAGGATGTGACGACAGTTGACGTAGTCGCCGCGACGTTCGATCAACTGGATGATATGAAAGCCGAACTGGGTCTCCACCACCTCCGAGATCTCACCGTCACGAAGGTTGAAGGCCACCATCTCGAACTCTGGAGCGAACTCGCCACGACCGGTAAAACCGAGTTCTCCACCCTTGGTAGCTGAGCCGGGGTCTTCCGAATAAAGGATGGCCATGGTGGAGAAGCTGCTCTCCCCGTCAAGAATACGCTTGCGAATCTGGTAGAGTTGGTCTTTGACTGCCAGCTTCTCGTCGATACTGACAGGCGGACGCTTGACGATTTGCATGATCTCGTACTGCTCGTCAACCATGGGGATGCTGTCGGCAGGAATGTTGTTAAAGAAAGCCCTGACTTCGGCGGGAGTAACCACTACACTTTTTAAGATGTCAGCCCTCACCTGGTCCTGAAGGCACTTCTCCTTGACCAAACGACGGAGCTCATCTTTGATTTCCGACATGGTCTTGTTGAAGATCGACTCCAGCTTTTCCTGAGAACCAGCACGACCAAGGAGATCGCTGATACGACGGTTCATCTCCATCTCAACTTCGTTGTCGGTAACATTCAAGCTGTCCATCTCCGCTTGGTTCAGCATCAACTTCTGGAACATCAGTTCCTCCAGAATGGCGCAACGCATGGCGGAACTGTTTCCTTCATAATTGCCTTGCATCCTGTATTGTACATACTGGCTCTCAATATCCGACTGAAGGATGATGTTCTTGCCCACCACGGCAACCACCTTGTCGACCACCTGCACCTTAGGCGCCTGGGCCACGGCAGCCACCGTCACGGCCATCATCACAAAGAGCAATACTATTCTTTTCCGCATAACCATTTGTTAATAGATTTCAAATACTTTTTCTTTTTTTGCCTTCTCATACAAGCCAACGCTCATCTGTGAAAGCAACTCCTTTTTTCGCTTCAACAGAAGGATATCCTTGATACCTTCCTTTTCAATCTCAATGGGTGAAACGCTTTTCTCGAGCAGATAATCCTCGAACCTGACCATATAGGTGAAATCGTCTTTTTCAAAGGTGACGAATCTGTTCTTTTTCAGAAAACTCTCCGAGTTATAGATCTCAATGGGAACCTTTGCCAAAAAATCGTCGAGACGCACCCAGTTATCTACGTCAAGATAACTGGCAACGGCATCCTGCTCAGCCAAGGCATCAAGTTGCGTCAGGTCTAAGGTGTCGCGGTCACTCATCAGTTTCTTGAATTCCTTCATCTGCTTGCAATTCTCGTCAAGAATCACGTAAGCGACCCTCACCATGGTGGATCTCAACTGGAAACTCTCCTTGTGCTCTTCGTAATAGGCTTCGATCTCCTCATCACTGACAATGGTGTCGAGATATTGCTCGATCATCTGGGTCTCGTAGGCATAGATCACCAGTGAGTTCCGGTAGTCTTGAAGCTGTTTCGAGAAGTCGAGTTGCTCTGCTGGGAGATTGATCTCGGCCTGGTGGATCAGGATCTGACGGTGTATCCACGAGTCGATGTAAGCGTTCGCCTGGGTCAGGCTGTCCATCCTGCTGAGATCAGGCGGGAGGATGTCTTGCAGCTCATCGGCATAAAGCTTCACACCATAGCACTCGGCCACCACCATGCGTTCCGACTGCCTCATATAATCGACACAGCCGGTCAGCACCAAGGTCAAAAGCGCCAAGAAGAGCCAGGTTTTTCTCATTGATAGAGTGCTCTGACTTGATCCAACACTTTCTCATCGACCTTCACCGGATACTTTCCGTGAAGATTCTCAATCCACTTTTCCTCCAGTTCAACCTGATAGTCGGATGTGACCAGGCCTCTTGCTTCGCCAAGGGTCTTCGGCTCGGGTTTGCGCAGTTCGATGATGTTGACGATTACGGTCGATTGGTCGACTGACGAGGGGATTTCGTTTCTCACGCCGGCTTTCCACTCGGTCTGGTCCACAAAGACGTTGTCGCCATGTTGATAGAAACCGTTGCGGACGGTGACGTAATTGACTGTATCGCGCTTCATGGTGACACGCAGGCTGTCGAAAGGCACGCCCTCGTCGAGATAACGCTTGACCGCGGGAAGCGACTCGGGCCGGTTCACCGTGATCACGCAGGCCTTCACACGTTCACCCCAAACATAATTGGAGGCGTTTCTGTTGAAAAATTCCTTAAGGCCGGTGGTATCGCTAATGGCCTTGCTCCAGACCTCTTTCTCCATGAGGTCGAACAGAAGGATGCCGTCGTTGTATTCCTGCATGAGCATCTGGAATTCAGGATACTTCTCTTCAAGGTGTGCATCGGCATACTCCAGAATCTTGGCATTTTGGAAGGACTCGAAAAGTTGATAGGCATACGTCGGAGCCGTCACATATTTCTGGGGTGTCTGCTTGGTCTGAATGTATTCCACAAAATCCGATACGGTGTAGTGCGACTTGCCAATGGTGAAAAGCACGTTATCGCCCTTAACGTCGTCAGTTGGAACGTATTTGCCAGTTAGTATAGTACTATCAACAGAAGTGATGAATTGGCTAATATGCTTGTCATTATTCTTGAAGCCGTACTCTTTCTTGATCTGTTGGATAACTGCTTCTTCTGTCTTTTTTGAGCGCATGTCTTTTTCGACGCGTTCGGCGATGTTTTGGCGTTCCTTCTCGAAGCTGGCCACACCTGTTTTGCTGATGAGTTTGATGATATGGAAGCCGTAGCTGGTACGGACTGGTTTCGCAATCTCACCAGGCTGAAGCTGTTTCAGCGTTTCGATGAACTCGGGCACGATACGGCTCACGGTGAAGGGACTCAGTTCCCCAGAACGATTGGCTGAGCCACGGTCGTCGGAGTATTTCACCACAGCGTCATTCCATCCCTTGCCATCGCTGTCCATCACTTCCTTGTAGATGTTGTCGGCCTTGGCTTTCAAGGCTTGAACATCTTCCTCAGAGGCATCCTGATCGAGTTTCAGGAAGATGTGGGCGGCGGTGACGACACCCATGGCGTCGGTCACACTGTTGACCTTGATGATATGGTAGCCATAGTCGCTACGCACTGGCATGGAAACTTCGCCTTCAGGGGTATTATAGGCTCCGGTTTCGAACGGATAAACCATGTCGAACACGGTGAAGTAGCCCAGGTCACCGTGGTTGCCTTTACGGGCAGGGCCGTTGGCATCGGCTTTGCGGTCGCGAGCGGTGGGATCCTGCGAATAGGTGGCGGCCACTTCGCCGAAGTCACCTTTCAGGGCTTTCTTGCGGATGTCCATGGCTTTGTTATAGGCCTTCAGAGTGTCTGCCGGAAGGGCGTGTTTGTCGCAAGTGATCAAGATATGCGATGCCCTGATGTCCTTGAGTTTGCGCTGGTAGGCTTCCTCGACAAGTTCCTCGCTGACCTCATCGTTGGTGAAGTACGGCTTGGCCAGTTGTTTGCGGTAGCCGTCCAGTTCCTTCTTGAATTTGGCGCTGGTGTCAAGTTGCATCGCGTAAGCTTCCATCACCTTCATGCGGTAATTCACAAACAAGTCGAGATATTCATCGACCGACTTCTTCTCAATCACCTCGTCTTTGAGGTTGTTTTTGTTGTAGATATCGGTAAACTCTTTGACGGTGACCGGTTTGCCTCCTATGGTCATCAGCACTTTCTTGTCGAGTTTCGACTGTGCGAGGGTTTGGCCGCAAAAGAGCGCGAGCGCCATGATGGCGAGCACACTAAAAGAAATGGATCTTCTCATGATAAAATTGCTGTTTTATGATCTTTTACTATAGTTCGGGGCTTCCTGGGTGATGGTGACGTCATGGGGATGGCTCTCGAGGATGCCCGAGTTGGTGATTCTGATGAACTTGGCTTTTTGGAGTTCTTCGATGGTATGTGACCCGGTGTAGCCCATGCCAGAGCGGAGACCGCCGACCATCTGGTAGACCACTTCGGCGAGGGTGCCTTTGTACGGCACGCGGCCAGCGATGCCTTCCGGGACGAGTTTTTTGACGTCGTCTTCCATATCCTGGAAGTAGCGGTCCTTCGAACCGGCCTGCATGGCTTCGAGAGAGCCCATGCCGCGGTAGGTCTTGAACTTACGGCCTTCGAAGATGATGGTGTCGCCAGGAGACTCATCCACGCCTGCGAAGAGCGAGCCTGCCATGATGGAGGAAGCGCCTGCGGCGAGGGCTTTCACGATGTCGCCGGTATAGCGGATGCCACCGTCGGCGATGATCGGCACATCAGTGCCTTCGAGGGCTTTGGCCACTTCGAGTACTGCGGTGAGTTGTGGCACGCCGATGCCCGCCACCACACGGGTGGTGCATATAGAGCCAGGACCAATACCCACTTTGACGGCGTCCGCGCCAGCCTCCACCAGAGCGAGGGCAGCCTCGCCAGTAGCGATGTTACCGCCCACAATGTCGATTTCGCTATAACGCTGTCGAAGGGCTTTGATCATGTCGAGCACGCCTTGCGAGTGGCCGTGGGCGGTGTCGACGACGAGGGCGTCGACGCCAGCCTCCACCAGAGCGTCGGCACGCTCCATGGTGTTCGCTGCGATACCCACAGCGGCGGCCACACGCAGGCGTCCGCGGCTGTCCTTGCAAGCGTTGGGACGGGCCTTCACCTTGATGATGTCTTTATAGGTAATCAGTCCAAGGAGATGGTTCTCCTTGTCGACCACCGGCAGTTTCTCGATTTTATGCTGTTGCAGGATGTCAGCGGCATGTTCAAACGACACCTCGGTGGTGGTAATCAGGTTTTCGCTGGTCATCACCTCGCTGATGGGGCGATCGAGGCCACGCTCGAAACGCAAGTCGCGGTTGGTGACAATGCCTTTCAGTATATTGTGGCTGTCGATGACCGGGATGCCTCCGATATGATATTCACTCATCAAGTTGAGCGCATCACGCACCGTGGCGTCGACGTGGATGGTGATTGGGTCAGTGATCATGCCGTTCTCGGCACGTTTCACCTTTCGGACCTCTGCAGCTTGTTTCCCGATGGTCATGTTCTTGTGGAGCACGCCGATGCCGCCTTCCTGGGCGATGGCAATGGCCATGCGCGACTCGGTCACGGTGTCCATACCAGCCGACACGATGGGGACGTTCAGTTGAATGTTACGGGTAAACCTGGTTTTCAGGCTGGTCTCCCGAGGCAGCACGTTGCTGTAAGCTGGAACCAGCAGCACATCGTCGTAGGTCAGACCTTCACCGACGAACTTATTTTTATCTACTGACATTGCTTATTTTTTTATATTAATTTGCAAAGGTACAAAAATTCTATCAATTAACAACAATCTTCCTACTGAGTTCCACTCCATCCTCATCGACACAGCGCAACAGGTAGGTGCCTCTAGCCACATCGATGGGCATCTGGTGCACCCATCGCGTCTGGCCCAAGAAGGTGTCGTTCAAGGTCCAGTAGATGGTCTTTCCAGGGTTGCGGTGGGCAATCTCAAAGACCACCTGTTGCCGGTCGCCCTTGATACCGACGGGGATGGTGACCCTGGCGTCGGACTTGGGATAGACAAAGGCCATCATATCGTCGGGATGTGCCGAAGCACAACGTGGATAGAGCGCTGGCAAGGGCTTGTACAAGGCCGAGTGTCTCTTATAGAACCATTCTTGTACCGGAGGCAGCACGAAATAGATGTCATAGCACTTTTGGTCGACAGGATAACAATCGGGAAGCACCTGATATTGCCGTGTAGAGTCGAGGAACACTTTCTTATGGTAGGGGCACGGCCCTGTCTTGATTTCCACGTCAGGCATGATCACCTTTTTGGTATGCTTGCAGCGTTCCGTAGCGGGATAGCCCGACACGGCGCAGACCTCCACCTCAATCGACTCGGGGGTTGAAGCACGACGGGTGTAACTGTCGCTCAACAAGGCCACCACATCGAACAGGGTTGGTGCTGCGGCACCTACACCGGTTAATCCCGGACGTCCCTCCCCGTCGGCGTTGCCCACCCATACACCAACCACAAAACGGTCGGTGAGTCCGATGGCCCAAGCGTCCTTGAATCCGAAACTGGTACCGGTTTTCCAAGCCAACTGTTTCGACGATGAGAAGCCCGTCCATCCTGTCTGTGTCGAGGGACGGGTAAGGCCCTTCATCACGTCGAAAGTGATGGCGATGGCTTCTGGCGTAAACGGGGTAAGGTCTTCGCCAGTGGCCAGCTCACGGCCCATGCGTCCATAGACATTCACCAGGTCGTAAAGCGAGGCCTCTGCCCCACCCACAATGAGCGATAGTCCGTAATGGTCGGCGTCGAACACAATTCCCCTGATACCTAGTCTTTTGAGCAGTGCGTGGAAACGTTGGTGACCGTATTTCTTGAGCAGATGTACGAAAGGTGCGTTCAGCGAGTTCTGGAGTGCTTCGTTAGCCGGCACCGCACCCCAGTATTGGCCGGAGTAGTTCTTGGGCGTATATCCCGAGAGGTTCATCGGGATGTCGGGGAGCAGCATGGTGGAAAGCAGTGTGCCTTCATCGAGCATGGCAGCAAAAAGGAAAGGCTTCATGATGCTGCCAGTGGAGCGTTGTGCCTTCACCATATCGATCATGGAAGCGTCTTTGGCCTCCATGTTGTTGCCCACGTAGGCTACGGTCTGATTGTTGAGATAGTCGTACACATACACCGCCGCGTTCTCAATCTGGTTCTGGCTGTTGACCTGATAGTGTCGTGCCATGACACGCATCACGTTTCGCTGCAAGTTGCAGTCGATGCTTGACTGGATTTGCTCCCCTTTATGCTTTTTTGACTGGTCCATCAGGTAATGGTAGGCCAGCATGGGCATCTCGTAAGGCTTGTCGGGTAGGCGTTCCATGAGGGCGAGTTCATAGTCGTCACGACTCAGTTGAGGTACACGGAAACGTCGTGGGATGTACACCTTCGAGGTGGTCATTCTTAGCAAAAGGGCGTCGCGTTTGTCAAGCAGTTTCTCGCGGGCCTTGCCGGGATGGATGATGGACGGGGCGTTGGGCAGCACAGCGAGAGTGGCGGCCTCACTCCAGGTAAGCCTGTCGGGAGTGGTATGGAAGTAACGCCAAGCCGCCGCGTCGATGCCCACCACATTGCCCCCGAAAGGCGCGTGAGCGGCATAGAGGTCAAAAATGGATTTCTTGGAATAATGCAGTTCCAGGCGGAGGGCAAGGATCACCTCGATCAGCTTCTCCTTGTATGTTCTGGGCCTGTTGTGGCGCGCCAAGCGGACCACCTGCATGGAGATGGTGCTCCCTCCCCTAACTACATGGCCTGCCTTGATGTTCTCGATGAAAGCTTGGATTAAAGCCACCGGATTGACACCGTGATGGAGGAAGAACTGCTGGTCCTCGTATTCCAGAACACACGCAAGGTATTTCTCGGAGTAGTTGTTGGTAGCAGGGAAGCGCCACTGACCGTCGTCGGCGATATGAGCACCCAGCAACGACCCATCGCTAGCCGTAAGAACGGTGGAGTAAGGGTCGTCGAATTTGGGAACAGGGATACAAAGAAAAAGCAAGAACAGGCCTACGAGTAGTAGGCCTGCTCTTATTAAAAGCTTGCGATGCGTCATTTGACGACGACCGGACGGGCCGGCACCACATAGTAGATATCGTTGTTATACATATCCTCGCAGCGCACGGCAGGCAGCATGAACGAGCCTTCGTATGTGGCGTTCAACTTGATCGTGAAGGTCTTCTTCGAGCGCGGTGAGAGGTCGAAGAAGAAGTAGGCTCTGTCGTCGCGGATGTCAAGGTGCTTGGCGCCCATGGTCTCAATGCCTTGTTCGAACAGGCGGTCGTTCACAATCTCCCAGCCTGAGGCGAGGTAGTACGACAGGGCAAGTTCGGTGACGCGGTAATCGCTCGGGTTCTCCACGGTAATAACCGCCGAGAAGGCCTTGCCCATCGGCAACGAGGCCGGATTGACCGCAGCGCCGTTTCTGTCGACATACATCACGTTCATCTTGATGAAGTTGCCGTTTTCGGTGGTCTCGTACTCAGCCACGGCGGTCTTGGTATAGACCTGGGCGGTCACCTTCTGGTCGGAGTTGTTGGTAACCTTCACCTGGTTGGTACCCAGCTTCGGAACAATGGGGAATCCGGCGGAGCCGAGCTTGCTCGTCAGCGTGTGATCCTCACCATTGACGTTCACGACGGCTGAAATCGGGGTGTTGGTGGCACCAATCTTCTCAGCGTACTTGCCAAGGGTGAACAGGGCAAAGGCAGTCGACTGGGTGTCGAGCCAACGTCCGCTGTTGAGAATCTCACAGAGGTCTTTGACATGGCCCTTGATGGAGGCCTCGTCGCGGCTGCACAGCATCTCCGAATAGGTCAGGAAGGCCAAGTCGCGAGTCTTGGAGCCGAATGAAGAGATGTAGTCCGACATGTTCTCGGTGTTTTCGACGGCCGGCCAGAACTGCGACACCATGTTCTTCTTACCCACCTGGGCGTAGGTGGCTGCGGTGAGCAGCGAGCTCAGGTTGTAGTTCATCTTCAGCTCCTTGAAGCGGTTGAGGGCACCCATCTCGGGAGCGCCGCCCAAGGCCAGCACGAAGAGACGGTAGGCCTGGATGGTCTCGCCTTGCTTAAAGTCGGGGTTCATGGCCCAAGCCTTGGCGATGTCGGCCTGATGGTCCATGAGACCTTTAAGCAGGTACTCAGGCACGTCGAAGCCTTGGTTCTTGGCTTCCACCAGGAAGTGAAGCGCGTAAAGTTCCGTCCAAGGATCCGAGTACGTGCCTCCCACCCAGTTGGTCAACGAGAAGTCAGCCTTCTGGTACGACTTGATGCTGGCGATGCCGTTTTGGATGGCATCGCGGGTCTTGTTCTGATCTTCTTCGCTCTGTTGGATGAAGTAGTTGATATATAACTGTGGGAATGCAGCTGACACCACTTGTTCAAGGCAACCGTAAGGATAAGTGGTGAGGTAGTTGAGTCGGCTGTAGAGGTCGACAGGAATCAGCGAGGCGACCATGACATTGCCTTCCTGGGTACCGCTGAGGCCTTTCATGTCGAACGAGAAGGTCTCCGTAGCGCCGGGGGCGAGTTCCTTCATATAGGTCTGGCGTTTCTCGGCATACGGCATACGGATCGGGATGTCGGTGGTGCTTTGGGCTTCGTAGCCTTCGCCCGACACTTTCACGTCGAAAGTAGCGAGACCGAGGGTCTCTGGCACCTTGACTTTCATGACGAGCATGGCTTCACCGTTAGCGTCCACCTTCACGGAAGTCGGAAGCTCACCGATGGCGTTGAGGTTCTTGTTGTTGGCCACCACTTTGAGGGTCTTGCCCTTCATGGTCGGGGCCAGCACCTGCACCTTGAGGGTCATCTCATCACCAGGAGCGGTGACGCGCGGTGCGGTGGCATAAAGGGTAATCGGGTCGATCACCTTCATCTGCTTCTCGGCAGCGCCATACGACTTGCCTTGACCCTTGGCAACCACCATGAAGCGAAGGGCGCCAGAGCATTGCGGCACTTCAAACTCGTGGGTGTTGGTGTTCTTTCCAGCTTTCAGCTCGAAGGGTCCCAAAGTGATGGCGTAGGCCTTGAAGCGCTTGTCCAAGGCAATCTCCTGGTTGACGAATCCGTCACCGCCGATGGCGTAGACCGTGCCCAACTCACCGGTGAAGGCGTCAATGATGTACTTGTAGTTGTCCCAGGTACGGACCTTGAGTGCCTGCTTGGCGTTGAAGTAGTCGTACGGGTTGGAGGTATGGAAGTTGGTGAGGCCGAGGATGCCTTCATCGACAACGGCCAGGGTGTAGGTCATGCCTTGGTTGTTGGCTTCGGAAACTTTCACCTGGATGGTCTTCTTGGTGTTGGAGGTCTCAGGAATCTCGATGGAAGGCTTCAGTTGCAGTTTGGTATCCTCAATCTTGACGGGCACCACGCCGTACATGCGGAGCGGCAAGTCGTTCTCGGCGTTACGGGGCTGGATGAGCGACACGTAGACGTAAACGTTGGGGATCATCTCTTCAGTGGCCTTGATTTCAATCTGGCCTTCGGTGCCGAGCTTATCCATCACTTTCGAGTAGATGACCTTGTCATTGGCCTCGACAGTGACCAAAGCGGTGGCTTTCTCGTTGGCCGGGAAGCTCACGATAATGTTCTCACCGACGTTGTAGCTGTCTTTGGCGCTGCTCATGGCCAGTTGCACAGGACCGTCGGAACTGCCAGTGGAGTGGATAGTAGCGTAGTCCCAGTCGAAACGCAGCACCTTGGCGAAGGTGTTACCGCCCTGCTGGTCTTTAATCACAAGGAGGTAGGAGCCCCATTTCTTGTCGGGGATGTTGATCTGGATATTGGATTTGCCGTTGTTGAGGGTCATTGTACCGCTCAGCTCAGGATTCTTATAAGTGCCTCTCACGTATTTTTTAAGGGTGTAGCTGTCTTCGCTTGACCACCACCAGTAGCCGTCGAGTTTATAGAGGTTGTATTCTATGGCGCTGGTTGCATTGGAGAGTTCACCGTCCTCTTTGACGAGGGCGACGGGGAAGGTCCAGTTACGGTTGGTGAAGTAGTAGCTGCCGTATTTCGACTCGGTCGGAGGCAGTTCCACGCCCACGTAACGTTTGCAGGGTGAGAGTTTAGCTGAAGACGAGGTGATGCTGAAGTCGCCCGTGCTTTCGTAGACAGTGGTGACGAAGGTGGCGTTGATCATCTGGTCGGCATAGAGGTCGCTAAGCGGTTCGAAGCTGACGGAGGCGTTGCCCTGGCCATCAAGCGGGCCGTTGAAAAGTTCCATCTCATCGGGATAGAAGTCTTCCGACTCGTTGCAGAAGGTGTAAGTCGGGAATTTGGCGAACGAGGTCTTGCCCTGGCGCACCTTAACCACGATGTCGGCCTTCAGTCCGGAAGCAGTGAGGCCATTGAGCCATTTGGCGTTCAGTTGGGCGTTCTTGGGGTTGCGGATGCTAATCACCTCGGGGGTGTTGAAGTTGATCTCGAGGCGGTTGGGCTTCACAGTCTCCACGCGGAGGTTCTTGTTGATGACGGTGTTACCCACCTTGAACGAGGCTCTCCAGAGGCCAGTCTCGTCGTTGGGGCTGGTGGCCACGTTGTAGGTATAGATGCCACCTACAGGGTTGCTGTTCGACTGGCGAGAGTAGAGGCGGCTGTTGGCGTCGTAGACTTCCATGACGACTGGGTAGTCGGCAGGCAGCTTGGCATCGATGTCGGAGACCATCAGGTTGAGCTGCAGCTCATCGCCGGGACGCCACACGCCACGGTTGGTGTAGGCGAAGGCGGAGATGCCTTTTTCGACATTCTCGCCGTTGACGTCGAACTTGCTGTACGACAGAGATTCGCCGTTGTTGGTCTTGATGAGTGACTGTCCGCCTTGTTTGTCGCTGGCCACGATGAAGGCCGGACGGTTGGCACATTTCAAGGTGACATGACCGTCGCCATCGGTGCGACCCGAGGCGATCTGCTGGCGCTGGTAGTTATAAGCGGTGACTTCCGCACCCGATACCGGTTTGGCATCGTTGATACCGAACACGAAAACGTCGGCAGCGTCGTCGGCACCCATCTTGGCGGTGACGGCGAGGTCGGTGACCATGATGTTCTTACGGATGTCCACATCGTTGTAATAGGTAAGGGTAAGCGGGTCGTACCAGCTTCCTTCGTAGTCGTAATCCTTGAAGTCGTAGGCCTGTCCGTCCCAATACTTCGCTTCCAGCTCCTCGTTTTCGAGGGTGAGCTGCTTCGACTCCTCGGTAGCGAAAGCGTAGTCGGCGGGACCGAAGTCGAGGATCAGCTGGTACATGTCGCCTGCTTTCACATCGACATAGTCGGAAAGGACAATCGGGAAGGTCTTCCACTGTTTCGGGTCGGGTGACTCGAGGGCGATTTTGACTTTCTTCTCAAGGCGTCCAGCTTTGCGGATACCGTAGGTGTCGTCGAGGTCGTTCTCCTGATAGTAGGCGATGATGTTGTCGTCAAACACGCGGACGATGCGGAGGATCACCGAGTTGAGGCACACAGCATCGAAATAGATGGTGGCATCGCCCACTTCGGGAACGATGACGCCGTCTTCGCTCCATCTCACCTTCGGTCTCAGGTCGGTAAGGTCGAGATTGAAGGTCTGAGAGTCGCTGAGGGAGTTGCCGTCAATGTCCTTGATACCGGCACCAACGGTCAGCTTCACGTTCTCTTGCTGATAGCGATAAAGGTTCGACTTGTCGAAGTAGATCACAATCTTGTTGCCGACGATCTCGGTGCGGTAGCCCATTTCCGGGGTAACACTGATGAAGCCGTCGATATTGCGTTGTTGAAGCTGTTGCGAGAAAATCAGGGTAGCGGAGCTATTCTCTTTGGCCACCACACAGTCGATGACTTTAAACACATCCTTGCCATAGACCGACAGTTGGCGGGTGGTCTTCGAGTCGGACTTGATGGGTTTGCCGTCGAGCACCATGTCGATCACTTTGTAGCCTGAGCCGCGTTTGACGCTATTGATTTGATACTCATACTTCCTGTTGCCGAGGTAGCTGGAGGTGACCGAGTATTGGTTCACAAACTCGGGGTCGAAGATCTTGATGGCTTCCTCGTCTTCAATAGGTTTGGTGAAGAACACGGTAACGTCATACTGCACTTCGTCGGCGCTGTAGTTCGGTACCACGTCGACAACATTGAAATTCAGCGGTCTTTCCGCTACTCCCTTTTTGGTTTCCTTGTTGCAGGAGGAGACACCTGCAAGCATCACGACGCTTATGACAAGCGCCAAGAGCCGTGGCAGAATTCTAGTTTTCATAATTATTAGTTTTAAGTTAGTTTGTTAAGCGTCAATATTGGCGTAGGTTGCGTTTTGTTCAATGAACTCGCGGCGCGGTGCCACGTCGTCACCCATGAGCATGGAGAATATGTGGTCGGCTTCCATGGCGTTCTCGATGGTCACTTGGCGAAGGGTACGGTTAGCCGGATCCATGGTGGTCTCCCAGAGTTGTTCGGGGTTCATCTCACCGAGACCTTTGTAGCGTTGCACGTCGTAGCCGCCCACGGTGCCGTTCTTGGTCAGTTCGCTCCAAGCCTTGATACGTTCGTCGTCAGTCCAGCAGTAGCGGATGGGCTTGACGCCTTTCTTGATGAGGTAGAGCGGCGGGGTGGCGCAATACACGTAGCCGTTTTCGATGAGCTCGCGCATGTAGCGGAAGAAGAAGGTCAGGATTAGGGTGGTGATGTGGCTACCGTCGACATCGGCATCGGTCATGATGATGACCTTGTGGTAGCGGAGCTTCTCCAGGTTCAGCGCCATGGAGTCTTCTTCGGTGCCGATGGAGACGCCCAGGGCGGTGTAGATGTTACGGATTTCTTCGCTCTCGAATGCGCGGTGTTGCATGGCTTTTTCCACGTTGAGGATCTTACCGCGGAGCGGCAGGATGGCCTGGAAGGTACGGTCACGGCCTTGCTTGGCGGAGCCGCCTGCGGAGTCGCCCTCCACGAGGTAGAGCTCGGTCTTGGCAGGGTCGCGCTCCGAACAGTCGGCCAGCTTGCCTGGCATGCTGAAGCTCGACAGGACGCCTTTGCGCTGCACTTTCTCGCGGGCGCTGCGGGCGGCCTGGCGGGCCTGGGCGGCCAGCACCACCTTGTCGAAAATCAGCTTGGCTTCCTTGGGATGCTCCTCAAGGTAATCCGACAGCTGCTGGCCCACGATGGAGTTGACGATACCCATCACCTCGTCGTTGCCGAGTTTAGTCTTGGTCTGACCTTCAAACTGCGGTTCCGGCACTTTCACGGAAATCACTGCGGTAAGGCCTTCGCGGAAGTCGTCGGGCGTGATTTTCACCTTCTGCTTCTCGAACTTCTCAAGAAGACCGTTCTTCTCAGCGTAAGTGTTGAACGAACGGGTCAGACCAGAGCGGAAGCCCTGAAGGTGAGTACCGCCTTCTATTGTGTTGATGTTATTAACGTATGAATGTAGATTCTCAGAATACTCTGCATTATACTCAAGTGCAATCTCGACGGGGACATTATTGCGTTCGCCTGAGATATAGATGGGTTCCGGCAGGAGTTTCACACGGTTGGCATCGAGGTAACCGATGAAATCGGTCAGGCCGTTCTCGGAGTAGAACGTGTCGGAACGGAACGTACCGTCTTCGAGGGCAGCGCGGCGGTCGGTGAGCACGATGGTGATGCCATGGTTAAGGTAGGCCAGCTCGCGCATGCGATTGGCGAGGGTGTCGTAGTCATATTCCGTGTGGAGGAAGATGCTTCCATCGGGCTGGAAGGTGATGCGGGTGCCGTGGGTGTTCGACTCGCCGACGACCTTCACAGGATAGACTGGCTTGCCGCACTCGTATTCCTGGCGGAACACCTTGCCTTCACGGTAGACCTCGGCGGTCATGTGGGTCGACAGGGCATTCACGCAGCTCACGCCGACGCCGTGCAGACCGCCGGACACCTTGTACGAGCCCTTGTCGAACTTACCGCCGGCGTGGAGGACGGTCATGACGACCTCCAAGGCGGAGCGCTTCTCCTTCTCGTGCATGCCCGTGGGGATACCACGTCCGTTATCGAGTACGCTGATTGCGTTTCCTTCTAAGATATCCACTGTGATGTGATCGCAGAAACCGGCCATCGCTTCGTCGATGGAGTTGTCGACCACTTCATAAACCAGATGGTGCAGACCACGGAAGTGCACGTCGCCGATGTACATGGCGGGACGTTTGCGGACGGCCTCGAGGCCTTCCAGCACCTGGATCTTATTGGCACCATACTCTTCACTTGCTAATTCTTTGATTTCTTCTTCAGTCATTTTCAGATACTTACGTTTTAAGATATTAAAAAACAAAAGTACGAAAATTTTCTGAAAAAAGTGTGCCTTTTTTGAAGTTTTTTTTCACGCCCCACACAGCGCACTGTGTGGGGTTATTAAACTTGCGCCTCTCGAGGCGCTTAGAGGTATTTAGAACCTCATTTTAAGACCGGCAAAAAACTGGATTCCTTCCACCGGGTAACCATAATAAAGCTGGTACTTTTGGTTGAGCACGTTGTCCAGTTTGGCGAACACCGAAAGCTGGTCGTTAAAACGATAGTCGGCGCCAAGACTGAGGTCATAGACATCCTTCAGTTTTACAACATCATATTGAGGAGGGTATTTGGTCATCCAATAGGGACCATTGTTCCAATCCTTGGCATAGCGTCCGCCCTGATAGAGGAAGGTGGTATTGAACGCCAACTTGTCGTTGACATCGTAGGTCAGCTTTAACTTCCCTTCCATCTTGGGACGATGCCAAGGACAATCCTCGTTAGTCATCTTGTAATTGTTGTAGGCGAAGCCCATGTCAACCGTGAAACCGTCACGCAGTTTCACGCGCATATCAGCCAGCACGCTCACCAACTGGGTTTCATCATAAACCACATCATACTTATTGGGAAACCCTTGCCATTCAGGGACGCTCCTATCGTGCACAAAGAACGGGTCGTTGTCGGTATGGCGATAACGCACGCCCAAATGCAGGTCAACCACTTCACCGATATTGGTACGAACACCGCCGTCGAAACCGAGTTTGACATTTTGCGCCAACATAGATAATTTTCTTCCTACAAAAGGATTCTCGGTGATGAGATTGCTGTAGGTCGTCAGTTTCCTACCACCGTTCAAGCCAGCATAGAATTCCAACTTCTTATCCAGCACAAACAGACTTCCACTGACGTCAGGGCACACTGCTAGGAACTGATCCCCGTTCTGGACGCGATTCACGCCATCCAGACGTACACCCAAATGGAGTTTATAGAACTCATCACCCATCTCAAAGAACGGGTTGACCTTGATCAAATAGAGCGACCACTGATTGATCACAGGTAAAAAATACTCTACATGATTACTGGCAAAATGTTCCCACTGGAAACCTAAATCCATGCCAATTTTCTGCGGATGGCTCTTGTTGCCCCACCAGCTTTGAGTGTAACCGAGGCCGTATTCCGTCTCCACAGAATGTTCTCTTGCGTATGTTTTGTCAAAGGTATAGTGATAATCCACACTCAAATGGTGGTTCACTTCGCCCGTCCGGGTCGTCGCGGGAGCCATCCCGAAATGTCCCCCTATAGTGTTGTATATCTGTTTCGGACAACACAGCTCAATCTGCTCATCAGTCAGAGGATGGTTCAACAAATTCACGCCGTAATAATGAACCATGTCGTTCTTGTAATAGACATCGCCTTCCAGTTGGACATTTTTGTACTTGCTGCTGGTTAGACCGATCTCAAAAGCATTGTTCATGAAGCTCGACGGGGCGTAATCTTTGATATCGAGCCACGAGGAATAATGCTTGATGCCCACGCCCAGACCCAAATTTTTGGTCAGGTTGGAGTTGTGCTTATAGAGAAACACCGGGGAGATGCGCGTTCCGAAGCCGGCCATCAGGAAGTTTTTGGTCGACTCAGGCATGCGAGCGTTCTTTCCACTGTAACTCTGTGCGCTCAACTTCTCCAAATCGAGGGGGAAACGGCGATCAATGTCCATCAGATGGGTTTCTGTGTTCGGCATCTCAAACTTCTGTTCGGGTGTCTCGGGCTGCAACACGATTTTATCCACTTTGTTCACCTTCGGGCGGTACGTGCCCTCGATGGTGACTTCCTCGTTGTGTTGGGCAAAGGCGCTAATACTCAAAAGGAGCGCGAGGACTATGGAGATGTATTTGGTTTTCATGGGGTGAGGAGTGAGAGGTTAGAGGTTAGAGGTTAAGAGTGGAGAGTTTGGATTGGGCTTCAGCTCGGAGTTCGGCGATGGAGCAATTATCCACTACGCTACGGAGGGTCTCGCGGGCTTGGAAGCGGTTGTCCTTGGCCACATACACATCGGCCAGCAGGATGAACGACTTGGCCACCCAGTACTCATGGTTCGAGAACTGTTCAGCAATGCTGAATACTCGATTCTCCGTATCATCAAGGTTGTTCTGTTCAAAGGAGGCCTTCGCAGCGTAGTAGGCGCTCTCAGCACCGTAGACCGACTTGTCGGTCCCGCTACTCTTGTCGAGCCAGGTGATGGCAGTGCTGTAGTTGCCTTTCATGAAGTACGACTTGCCGAGGATGTGGTTCACTTGGTTGGTCTGTTCTTGGGTCAGGTCTTTCGAACGGCTCAGGGTCTCCCCCATCTCGATGGCCTTGTCGTAGTTGTTCAGGAAGTAATAACTCTTCATGCTGCCTTCGAGGGCTTCCAATTTACGGAGCGGTTCCTCGGTGATATTGGCAAGACGGCCGTAGTATTGGCTTGCCTTGTCGTAGTTTTTATGGTCGTATTCGATGCGGGCCAACTTCAGCAAAGCACCATCGGTATAGTCGTTGTCGGGCTGGCTCACAATGTAGTTCAGATGGGTCTTCACCTCTTCTTCGGTCCCGACCTTTTCAGCGCATTCCGCAGCGTAGTGACGGGCTTTCAGCGTATAGCCTCCCTTCGGGAAATGATCGAAGTAATATTTCAGTGCCTTCTCGGCATCCTGATAACGTCCGTCGAGGAAGAAGTTCTCCGCATTGGCAAAGGCCAGCGAATCCTGCTGCGTTACTTGTACTTGGCCCGAACCTGACGATTCCACGTAACTGAAATACTCATTTAGGTTATTTTGTTCCATATAAATGTTGCGAACAATAGCCAGCGCATCACGTGACTCATCGGTATTGGGATAGTTCTTGATCAAGGTCTTCAGGTTAGCAAGGGCCTGGTCATACTGGTTGTTGTTGTAGTAGATCATACCCACCTTCATGAGAGCCTGACGGGTGTAGGAAGAACGCGGGCGTTCCTTGATGAGGCGGTTGAAGGCGGCGATAGCGGACCGTTTGTCACCGTAAACAAGATGGGTATTGCCAATCTCGAACAGGGCACGATCGTAATAGCTAGTGGAAGGATAAGTGGTCACCACCGTCTCTAGCAGATTGATCTTCTGGTTGGAGTTGCCTTTGGCACCGTAGCAGAGTCCCTGTTGGAAGAGGGCGTAATCGGCATTGCGCTTGTTGATGCGGGTGGCCATGTCGTAGTAGTTGATGGCCTCGTTGTAGCTGCGGTCCACGAAGAAGCAGTCGCCCAAACGAATGTAAGCGTCGCTCTTGAGGTCAGTCTTACGGTCGTCGCACTGCTGTACGAAGTTCCTGAAATATCGTACGGCTGCGTCGTAGTCGGGCTTTTGGTAGCTGATGTAGCCCAATCCGTAATCAGCCATGACCGACAGCTCGCGGCCAGAGGCGTTGTTGTTCTTCACTTGCTTGTAGTAGCGTTCAGCCGTGGCAAAGTCGCCTGCGGCAAAGGCAGACTCAGCGAGCCAGAACGTAGCTTCGGCCTTGCGGCTACCCGACTGTTTGCCGTTAAGGATCTTGGAGAAGCAGACCTGGGCCTTGTCGTAGCGTTGTCCCTGGAAATGGTCGATACCCGTGGCGTAAAGCAGTTCATCGTACACCGAACGCAACTCAGGGCTTTTCTGGCGCATCTTTTCCAGACGGGCGAGTGCCTCGTCGTTACGTTGGGCGTTAAGCAGCAGGTACACAGCGAGTTCTTCGGCTTCGGCACGACGTTCCGAGTTCGGGTTTTCTTCTACAAAGGCATCGAGCTGGGCCACGGCCTCATTGAACGGGTCGGTACCTGGGATGAGGCTCAGGTGGGCGTAGTTGAACAGGGCGTCTTCGCTGATGGCTTTGTCAAATCCTGCAGCGTATGCAGTATAGAACGCATTGCGGGCGTATTTGGGCTGGTCGGTGTCGGCATAGCACGAAGCCAAGTAGTATGAGGCATATTGTCCGATGGTGTCCTTGTCGGAAGCCACTTTCTGAAGGTCGGAGATAGCTTCTTTGAGGTGGCCTGTCTTCATCTTACAGAGTCCCATCTGATAGCAGGCCTCACGGGACATGGTGCGAGAAAAACCGCCTTTGTTGAAGAAGGTGTAATACACGAGTGCATTGCTGTAATCCTTCTGCTGGAAATAGGCATCAGCGACCATCAGGGCCAGTTCCCCTTGGCGCTTTTTGTCGGCATTGCGCACCACCTCGGGACCGTCGCGAAGCACTGCTTCCCAGTCGTCATCACTGTAGTTGATCTGCATCACACAAGCCCTTGCGGCATTGCCATAGATGGCGTGGTTGCAAAGCGGTTGGAAGAAGCGAAGCGCCTCTTGGTTGTTGCCTTTCAAGTATTGGATGTAAGCATAGTAATATTGGGCATCCTGCTGGTACTTCCCTTCGTTGAATGCAGCGCCTTGGAGATAAGGCAGGGCTTTGTCGTACTCATTGAGTTGAAGGTAAGCATAGCCCATGTTAAACTGTAGTTGTTGGGCTTCTTCACGGGACAATGACGAGGGTGAGGTCTTCTCGTAGATGGCCAAGGCATCGGCATATTTCTTCTTGGCGAACAGCACGTTGGCGTAAAGGAAATTGGCATGGGTGGCCCAAGTGCTGCCCGGGTTGTCGCTGATGAAGGCTTTTATTTTGGCTTCCGCGTCGGCGCGGCCTGCATAAAGGGCGCTGACGGCGATGTAGTATTGGGCGTCGACCGACTTCTGGAGTTTTGGGTCATCGACAACGGTCAGATATTGGGTGAACGACTCCAGTGCGGCCGCGTAGGCACCGTTTTGGAAGAGGGTCACACCCTGATTGTACAAGGCTTCTGGTTCATATTGGGGTACCGTTTTCTGCGCATGCAACAAGGTGGTCGCAAGCAGCATCACGGCTAGTATGAAGGTACGGATTCTCATGGTCATCTAAATTACTCTGACATAACGTCTAAAGACGTTTATTATTGTAAAAAAAGCGATGAGAGTAGTAAGCGGGATTCTGTTCCCCTTTCGGGGCGACTGTCATTTCTCTAGACCTGCAGTCACCCGCAGGCTCAAGCGCCCTACCCTGAGACGACGGACGAGCAGCCCGTTCAGCCGACACGTCGGCCTTTGCCTCTATATTCGGGCTTGCAGCCCGTAAGGTTTACCCCGGCGGAATGTCGCCACCCACCGCGTGAGCTCTTACCTCGCGTTTTCACCCTTACCCTTGTGGGCGGTGTATTTTTCTGTGGCACTTGCTGTTGCCCTTGCGGACACCTTCCTGTTAAGAAGTACGGTGCTCTGCGCTGTCCCGACTTTCCTCGCGCCGGCTTTCCCGACTCGCGACAGTCCCTCTCATCGCCGCGGCAAAAGTAACGAAAATTGAGAATTGAGAGGTGAGCGGTGAGAGGTTTTTTGTAATTTTGCGAAAAATATTTTTTTCATATGAAAAGAGCATTTGCCATTTTGGTTTTGATGTTCTGCTTCGGGGAGATCTTCGGGCAGGACAAGGAGTTCCATCGTGTGATTGTGATGATGGAACAGCAGTATGATCATGTTGAGATGTGCCGTAAGACCCAGTATATGGACAAGGCACAGAAGCGTGAGTTTGTTATCAATGAACTTCAAGAATTCTGCGAGGCTTCGCAGTCTAACGTGCTCAACTACGTAGCAAGTTTCGGCGAAGAGGTCCAAGACATCCATCCCTTCTGGAGCGTCAACGCCTTCGCATGCATGGCCTCCGATGAGGTGATCATGCAATTGGAGGCTCGCCACGATGTAGCCTTTGTTTATCACGACGAACTCAGAAGGATGCTCCCCGAGAACGAGAAGTCTTATCCTGTGGAATCGAAGGACAATGCTTGGCACGTGGACAAGGTGAACGCTCCTGCTGTGTGGAACTACAACGGCACGACAGGATATACTGGCAATGGTGTCATCGTAGCCATACTCGATACGGGTGTGAACTACAACCACATTGACATTGCGGGCAGCATGTGGGATGGAGGTCCTGAGTTCCCTCATCACGGCTATGATGTCGTCAACCACGACAACGACCCTATGGATGATTACATGCATGGCACCCACTGTGCCGGCATCGTGGCCGGACAGGGCAACGCAGGAACCCAGACGGGTATCGCCCCAGGAGCCAAAATCATGGCGGTGAAGATCATGGACGAGACCGGCTATGGGGGTGATGCACAGATCATTGAAGGCATTGAGTTCGCCCTGGCCCATGGAGCCGACATCTTGAGTTGCTCTTTCGGTGACCCCGAGACGGGTGGCTATGCGCTCTTCAGGCAGCTGTACGAGACCGTTCTCGATGCCGGTGTGGTGGCCGCAGTGGCCGCTGGCAATGTCGGCGACACCCAATACACCTATCCGAAGCCTTTCAATATCGAGGCTCCGGGCAACTGTCCCCCGCCATGGTTCCATCCCGACCAAACCCTCCACGGAGGACACACCGCCGTGGTGTGCGTCGGTGCCACCGATGCCAACGACAAGCACAGCAGTTTCTCGTCAGTAGGCCCTGTGACCTGGACTCAAGGTGCCAACATCGGCGAGTACTACGACTATCCCTATGAAGTTGGCGACCCCGACATGACTGGTTTGATCCGTCCCGACATTTCCGCACCGGGTGCCAACATCATCTCACTCGGTTTCCCGAGCAACACCGCCTATGAGGCCCACGACGGTACCTCGATGGCGACCCCCTGCACCGCTGGGGTAATGGCCTTGCTGCTGGAAGCCAATCCCACCCTGAGTCCCGCCGAAATCGACTCCATCATTGAACTCACCGCGGTGAAGATTGGCAACTACAAAAAGAACAACATCACTGGCTCGGGCCGCATCGATGCCCTGGCTGCCATCAACGCCTTGTTCTTCCACGGTCCTTCGGGACTCACGGCCGATTTCGATGGCGACAATGTTGAATTGAGTTGGGACGCCCCCGCCTCGGTCGTCTCCTACGAGGTCTACCGCGACGGACTGCGCATCGCAAACAATGTTACCTCCACCACCTACACCGACCACCTGAACTACGGCGGCAACTACACTTATTATGTTACCGCTGTCCTTGACAACGGCATCACCACCCTACCCTCCAACTATGTGTTTATCAATAAAACGGTGGAGATTGAAGCCGAGGTCATCAACAACCAACGCGTGGACCTAACATGGAACATGCCCAACAGCATCGTCGACGGTTTCGAGTCGGGCGACTTCTACCAGAACATGTGGTTTAACGATGCCTCCAGCCCATGGGTCGTCAGCACCAACAACCCCTACGAGGGCGTGTATAGCGCCAAGTCGACCAACACTGGGATGTTCTCCACTAGCAGCCTCAGTTTGGGTGTCAACGTCCCCGTCACCTGCGTCATCAGTTACCAAGCCCGTATCAGCTGCTTCCCGCTTAACGGAGGTGGCTTCTTGATTGACAACGTGCAGCAGGGCGAGACCATCAAAGATGAGGTGCCGTGGACCCGTTATTCGTTTACACTTGACCCTGGCAGCCACCAACTTCAATGGAAATACGTCAACCAGCTCGCCGAAGGTGAATACGAAAACGCTTTCTATATCGATGACATCACCGTAGGCAACCCTTTCAGCATCTACCGCGACAACTGCAATGGCGGTACTCCCGAGCTCATCGCCGAAAAGGTTGCCGAGGCCCATTATGTGGACTACGGCTGGGATGCATTGCCTATCGGTCAATATAAATATGGTATAAGCAACGACGAAGGATTGAACATCGCTTGGTCGGAATGCCTCCCGAAGAACGTGATGGCCGTTGACGAAGCTGACAGCGAGATCACTGGAATCAGACGAATCACCATCGTCAACACCTTAGGCCAGGTGGTTTACGATGCCAGCACCGACAAGGACGCCTCCACCTCCATCCTGGAGCGTTTCCCCGAAGGGATTTATGTTGTCAGATTAATGACCGACCAGGGGATGATGACCAGAAAGGTTAGAAAGTGAGGAGTTGGGAGTGAGGAGTGAGGAGTAAAAACGCCCGCAGGGGCAACTTTCCCCTAGCCCAAGGCGAGTACGTCATTGCTTCGTCGCTTTAGGCTCCTCGCAATGACGCGAAGCGTGGTTTCCCAAGGAAATCATTATAAACCACAACTTCGAGATCCATCTCTCGACCGAGTTGAGCCACCTCCTCCCCCATCGCTTCGTTGATCTCGAACCACACGAAGCCGTCGGAGCTTAACTGGGGTTTAGCGAGGGTAAGAATTTGACGGTAGAACAACAATGGGTCTTCATCGGGAACGAAAAGCGCCGTGTGAGGCTCGTGCTCGAGAACATTACGCTCCATGGTGGCTTTCTCACTCTCACGGATATAAGGAGGATTGCTGACCACAAAATCGACAGGCTGGTTCCAGATTTCCGATTGGGGATTCAGCACATCGTCGCAGACGAACTCCACCTGTACCTCATTCAATAAAGCGTTCTGGCGTGCCGTTTCAAGAGCGGCTTCTGAGACATCTAACGCAATGACTTTCGCCAAAGGGAAACGCTTGGCTAGGGCGATGGCGATGCAGCCCGAACCCGTGCCGATGTCCCAGATGCGTAAAGGCCTATCCGAAGGAATCCCAGCCGACACCTTTTGCACCAACTCCTCCGTCTCGGGACGAGGTATCAGCAAGGATTCATTTACTTGGAATAACAGCCCGTCAAAGTAAGCTTTGCCAGTGACATACTGCACAGGAACGCCTTCTAGCAACTGCTTCACAGCATTTTCCAACTGGGCATATTGAAGTTCATCGATACGCAGTTTCGGCTCCATCAGCTGACGTTTTTGGTCGATGCCAAAGAGATCCTCCAGCAGGATTCGCATCAGCTGTTCCGCCTCACGTTGCAAGAACTGCTCCACCAGCAGCTCCGTGAAATAACGTTTCGTTTTGTTCAGATTAAAGCCTATCATATCGCAAAAATACAAAAAAGCCTTATCTTTGCCGCATGATATACTTGATTTTAGCCATCATTCTCTCTACCGCCGTCTTCGTGGTTATGCGAATCTTCGGGCGGTACAACCTCGACAACCATCAGGCCTTGACCTGGAACTACGCCACCTCGGCGCTGATTGGCACAGCAATGGGTATGGCCAAGGGCACTTGGGCAACACCGAGCGACCAACCCTGGTTTGGCCTGACCCTGATCCTCGGGTTCTGGTTCATCCTCACCTATGTGCTGATTGTGGAATCCAGTCAGCGTTCCGGGGTCACCATCACATCCCTATCAAGCAAACTCTCGGTGGTCATCCCCACCCTTTTTGGCATCCTCTTCCTGAAAGAGGACTTGCGATGGATGTCGGGCATCGGCATCGTGCTGGCCCTCATCGCCCTGTTTCTGGTGGTCGGAGGGAAAGACAAGACCGCAACTAAAACCGGGAAGGTCGCCATCGGTATCGCCTTGTTGCCCGTGTTCATCTTCTTCAGCACTGGCATCGGCGACATCCTGATGAAGATGACAGAACAAAAGAACACCTCGAGCGACATGATTCCCATGATCGCCTTCATCTATTTCATCTCCTTCCTGTTCGGCGTGGCGCTCGTGGCTTACGACCTCATCACGAAGAAGTCGAAATGGCAGTGGAAAAGCGCCCTCGGGGGACTGGCATTGGGAACCGTGAACTTCTTCTCCACCTGCTGCATCTACCAAGCCATGCGAGTGTTCGACAACGTGGTGATGTTCCCCGTATACAATATCGGCGTGGTCTGCCTTTCCGCTCTGTCCGGATGGCTTCTATTCAAGGAAAAGCTCACTTGGAAAAATTATCTCGGCCTGGCGATTGCCATTATCGCGGTGGTATTAATAACAGTGAAGCTATGATGTTCGACGACACCTATAAAATGCTGTCTGCACCCGGCGAGGGACTTTACAAGGAAAAGGGCAGCAAGTTCATCGCCACGGCTTTCACTGTGACCAGCGAGGACGAAGTGAAACAGGCTCTGGCAGAGGTGAAAAAGAAGTACTACGACGCCCGTCACCACTGCTACGCCTATATGATTGGTCCCGACAAGGCTTGCTTCCGCTCCTCCGACGATGGCGAGCCCTCCGGCACCGCCGGCAAGCCCATCCTCAACCAGATTCTCTCGAAAGACGTCACCAACGTGTGCGTTATCGTGGTGAGGTATTTCGGCGGCATCAAACTCGGTGTCAGCGGTTTGATCAACGCCTACAAAACGGCGGCAAGGGACGCCTTGGACAACGCCACCATCATCGAGAAAACCGTCGACGAGGTGTACAGCCTCGAGTTTGCCTACCCCCTCATGAACGACGTGATGCGGGTACTGAAAGAGGAAGGCCTTGAGCAGCAAAACACTCGCTTTGAGATGGATTGTTATCTGGAGTTTTCAACAAGGAAAAACGACGCCGACAGAATTGTAGCGAAATTTAAGAACATTTTTGGGATTACAGTAAAATATCTTAAAACGCTGTAAATCATCAATTTACAAACTGAGCAATTTTTTACAACAATTTTTCCTCGTATTATAAGCAGAAAAAAGTGCAAAGTCAATAGAAAAAAAATAATTTTATTAACTTTTTTTATCAGATATTTGCATTTCCATTTCGCACTGAAAAAGCGAGTCGTTTTTTATGCTGAAAAGTCACAATGAAATATGGAGAAAGTGCCTTGAAATCATCAAGGACAACACCTCGGAGCAAGCCTATGCGACGTGGTTCGCTCCCATTGTGCCCATCGGCTTCGCGAACAATGTGTTGACCATCCAAGTCCCGAGCCAGTTTTTCTACGAGTGGCTGGAGGAGCATTACCTCGACCTGCTGAAAAAGACCATCCGTCGCGTGTTGGGTACCGACGGGAAGCTGGAGTACAGCATCATCATGGACAGCAGCGACCCCACCTACAAGGTGGTGATGCCCGGCACCAACCGTGACGATACCAAAAACAACACCCTGGGTCGCCCCGCCCCAGAAAGCCTCACGGCAACGCCGGTCAACCCCTTCATCTTCCCTGGATTGAAGAAGATGGAAATTGACTCGCAGCTCAACGAACATTACTCTTTCGATAACTTCATCGAAGGCGACTGCAACCGTTTGGCTCGGTCGGCAGGTTTGGCCGTTGCCGAGAACCCTGGCAAGACCGCTTTCAACCCCTTATTAATATATAGCCAGACTGGACTGGGCAAGACCCACCTCTGCCATGCCATCGGACTTCATGTGAAGCACAAGTTCCCCGAGAAGACTGTGCTGTATGTCCAGGCCGAACAGTTCATCAACCAGTTCGTCAACGCCTCGAAGAATCAGAACCTGAACGACTTCGTGCATTTCTACCAGATGATCGACGTGTTGCTCATTGACGACATCCAGTTCCTGTCGAAGAAGACGAAGACCCAGGAGACCTTCTTCCATATCTTCAACTACCTGCACCAAAACAACAAGCAGCTGGTGCTGACCAGTGACAAGTTGCCTGTCGACCTGCAGGACATGGAGCCCCGACTTCTCTCGAGGTTCAAATGGGGTCTCACTGCCGACCTTCAGATGCCAGATGCCGCCACACGAAACGCCATCCTGAAGAACAAACTCTACAACAACGGCATCGTGCTGCCCGACGAGATCATCGACTACATCGCCACAAGCGTGCGCACCAACATCCGCGAACTCGAAGGCGTGCTCATCTCGCTGGTGGCCCAGTCGTCGCTCAACAAGAAAGCCATCACCATCGAACTGGCCCAAGAGATCATCGAGCGCTTCATCCGCAACTCGGTGAGAGAGGTCTCGGTAGAATATATTATGAACGTGGTGTGCGATTACTTCTCGTTACCCATTGAGATCCTCTCGCAGAACACCCGCAAGCACGAGGTGGTGCAGGCCCGTCAGGTGGTCATGTACTTCGCCAAGAAATACTCCAACTGCAGCCTGACCGTCATCGGACAGCAATGCGGAGGCAAGGACCATGCCACGGTGCACCACGCCTGCAAGACCGTGTCGGACCGTCTCGACACCGACAAGCAGTTCAGGACCATAATGACCGAAATCGAAAAGAAAATCCTCATCTAAATGGTTTTCGGAACACTTTATCTGGTGCCCAACTTACTGGGAGCCACCAAGCCCGAGCATGTCATTCCTGCGGGCACCCTCGACATTGTCAAACGTCTGAAACACTTCGTGGTGGAAAACACACGCACCTCGCGCCGTGTGCTGAGCCGCATCGGGATGGACTGCCCCATCGACGAGATCGAGTTCATCGAACTCGACAAGCACAACGCTCGCAACCTCGACCTGATGGAGCATCTCGGCCCCTGCCTCAACGGCGAGGATATGGGACTTATGTCGGAGGCCGGCACCCCCTGCGTGGCCGACCCCGGCGCATTGGTGGTCGATTTGGCCCATAGTGCCGGTATTAAGGTTGTGCCGCTGGTTGGACCGAACGCCATGATCTTGGCATTGATGGCCTCGGGCTTCAACGGACAGGCCTTCGCTTTCCACGGCTACCTGCCCATAAAGAGTCCCGATCGACAGAACGCCATCAAGAACCTAGAGCGTCGCTCCATGAGCAACAACGAGACCGAACTCTTTATCGAGACCCCGTTTAGGAACAACGCCATGCTTGCCGATTTATGCAAGAACCTTCATCCTTCCACCCGTGTGTGCGTGGCCTGCAACCTCACCTGCGAGAACGAACTCATCATCAGTCAGGACGTGGCCGAGTGGAAGAAGTTCAAAGGGGATTTGAATAAAAAACCCGCTGTTTTCTTGATTTATAGGAGGTAGCATCCCTACGGGATGCGAAGGGGATGTGGGTGCGCTTCCCTACAGAGCTATCATCCGCCGTAGGCGGATGACCAAAGCATCGCTGCATCCCCGGCAGGGGATGCCAGCTCTGTAGCCAGATGTGTTCTAAGACCTATCGCATCCCCGAAAGGGGATGCTAGCTCTGTAACATCTTAACGGATTGAAAGGATTCTATGGGTCTGGAGCGAAAGCCTCCATCCGGGGTTGCTCATCACCGCCTCCACACAAGCTTTCATATTAGCCTGGCGCACGGTTTCGTCATCCGAATAACAAGGTTGGAGAAAACGGTGGCTGGCTTTGATGCCTTCGTATTGCTTTAAGTCTTGGCCCAGATAGACCACTTTCAACTCATCACATTGCTTTAAGACGCATGGTTCAGCATCTCCCCCATCGAAGCCGGTTTTCGGGGAAAGCGTCACCCAGTCGAGATTGTCGGGTACCGGTCGGGTGCCATTGGTCTCAATGGTAATGTACTTACAGGTCTTGATTCTCAGTTCCGCCACAAAGGCCTCATCGATAAACAATGACGGTTCACCGCCGGTTAGGACAATCAACGGGGCCTTGGGATATTTGTTGATCTCATTGATGATGGCTTGGGTGGACATCAGCGTCCCAGTTTGGTGCTGGGTATCACAAAAGGCGCAGTGGAGGTTGCAGCCGCTGAAGCGCACAAAGACCGCCGGCGTTCCGGTGTGGAAGCCTTCGCCTTGAAGGGAGTGGAATATTTCGTTGATCTTAAACATCAATCGAAGTTTTGTGGCGCATCGTCCTTGATATAGGAGGCCTTGTTATCGCGCGACTCCCAAACGTCGGCGCGGTAGCAGTTCGGCACCGTGTCGACGATCCACTTGGCCAGATTTTCGGCGGTTGGGTTGAAATCGAGCACTTCGTTGATGTTGGTATGATCAATCTTACCATGGATAAGGCGCTTGATCTCCGTAAAGTCACACACCATGCCGTTGCTGTCGAGTTGCTCAGCACGGCAATACACGTTGATCTTCCAGTTGTGGCCGTGGAGGTTCTCACATTTGCTCTCGTAATCGAGATATAATTGATGGCAGGCAGAGATTTCGAGGGTTTTTCTGACGTAGTACATAGGAGTTAAGAGTGAAAAGTTAAAAGTTAAAAGTTTTCCGTTCTCCGTTTTCAGTTTTCCGTTTCATTCGTATTCGGTGGTATCAATAATTCCGGCGTCCTTTAATGCCTGGATGCGTTCGCGGCAGGTGCCGCATTTGCCGCAGTGTTTTTCGCCACCTTTATAACAGGAGTATGTCTCGCTGTAATCAATGCCCAAGGCCTTGCCGTGTTCGGCGATTTCCTTCTTGCTGAGATTGGTATAAGGTGCATATACAGTTATATGGTCATACGTTCCATTCGACATCGCTTCCGACATGGCATTGACAAAGCTCGGACGGCAGTCGGGATAGATGGAGTGGTCGCCCGAG
>JAILBC010000009.1 GCA_024681295.1 Bacteroidales bacterium | reverse complement strand
TTTTTCTTGACTTTTTTCAAAAAAATGTACCTTTGCTCTTTTATTACTTCTTAATTATGTGTGGAATAGTAGCATACGTAGGCCATCAGGATGCCTATCCTATCCTCATCGAGGGATTGAAACGCCTGGAATACCGCGGCTATGACAGCGCGGGCGTCGCATTGTTGAACCAGAATGACGAGTTGAACGTCTACAAGGCCAAAGGCAAAGTCTCCGACTTGGAGGCTAAGGTGGCCGACAAGGACATCAGCGGACATATCGGCATCGCCCATACCCGCTGGGCCACCCACGGCGAGCCCAACGAGACTAACGCTCACCCTCACCTCTCCAATTCAGGCAACATCGCACTGATCCACAACGGAATCATCGAGAACTACCTCAGCCTGCGCAAAGAGCTGGAGAAACGTGGCTTTACCTTTAAGTCATCGACCGACACCGAGGTGCTCACCAACCTCATCGAGGACGTCCAGCAAAGCGAGCATGTCGACCTCTTCGAGGCTGTCCGTATCGCACTCAACCACGTGATCGGAGCCTACGCCATCGCTATCGTGGAGAAAGGTCACCCCGACGAAATCATCGCCGCTCGTAAAGGCAGTCCCATGGTGATCGGTATCGGCAACGGCGAGTATTTCATCGCTTCCGACGCCACGCCTATCGTGGGTCGCACCCAAAAGGTGGTGTATATTGAGGATGAGCAGGTGGTGCGCATCAAGTTGGGCGAAGAGCTGCACATCAAGACCATTCAGGACGTGGAGGCCATCCCCTACGTGCAGGAATTGAAGATGAACCTCGACAGCATCGAGAAGGCGGGATTCGACCATTTCATGATGAAGGAGATCTTCGAGCAGCCTACCATTGTCCGCGACACCATGCGTGGCCGTCTGCACCCCGAAGCCAACACGGTCCGTTTGGGTGGTATCCTTCAATACGAGAAGCAATTGCTTTATGCCGATAACATTGTGTTTGTGGCATGTGGTACCTCTTGGCACGCCAGCTTGGTGGGTAGTTACCTCATCGAGAACCTGGCCAAGATTCCCGTCAAGGTGGAATACGCCTCTGAGTTCCGCTACCGCAACCCCGTCATCACCCCACATGACGTGGTGATTGCTGTTTCACAGTCAGGCGAGACCGCCGACACCTTGGCTGCCATCAAGCTGGCTAAGGAAAAGGGCGCCATCGTGCTGGGCATCTGCAATGTGATCGGTTCCTCCATCTCGAGGGTCACCGATGCGGGCATCTACACCCATGCCGGTCCTGAAATCGGTGTGGCTTCCACCAAAGCCTTCACCTCGCAGGTCACGGTAATGGTGATGCTGGCCTTGCGCCTCGCTGAGCTGAAAGGTTCGTTGAAAGACGAAGAACGCGCAGCCTTCATCCAGGAACTGGATAGCATCCCCGAGAAGATGCAGTGGACCCTCGACCACAGCGGACATGTGAAGGACATCGCCGCCAAGTACAAAGACGTGCGTAACATGCTGTACCTCGGACGTCTGCAGAACTACCCTGTGGCCCTCGAAGGTGCCCTGAAACTCAAGGAGATCTCCTATATCCACGCGGAAGGCTATCCGGCCGCCGAGATGAAACATGGTCCCATTGCCTTGATCGACAAGGACATGCCCGTGGTGTTCATCGCCACCAACCACAGCACCTATGAGAAGGTAATTAGCAACATCCAGGAGGTTAAAGCCCGTGATGGAAAGATCATCGCCATCATCAGCCAAAATGACGTGCTGGCTCGTAAGATGGCCGACTACGTCATCGAGATTCCTGAGACCGAATGCCTCTACTCACCCTTGCTGGCTACCATCCCCCTGCAAATCCTGGCCTACCATATCGCTGTGATGCGTGGCTGCAACGTGGACCAGCCTCGCAATCTGGCAAAATCCGTAACAGTAGAATAGTATAAAATAATTATATTAAAAACAATATTATGGATATTAAAACCTTCTTCAAAAAAGTCGCTAGCACTCTAGAACGCGAGGTGAAATCGGGGGTCAACACCATCAAAAGAGAACTGAATACCTCTTCGACCTCTTCATCACCGCAACAGAGCGCTCCGGCTCAACCCCAGCCCCAACCTCAGCCTCAGCCTCAACCTCAACCACAACAACAGGCTCAATCACAGGCGAATCAGAACTGTCAGCCACCCCGTCGTTGGGATGATGAGATGGGATGGAGAGCATATTTTAGACAAATCCTCGCCGTTGAGTTCGGCCGTTTCAGCATTCGCGAGAGTGTTCCAGTCCAGGAGCTGGTGGGTAATGTCAGCGATGAGTTCAAGCTTTATCCTTATAGACCTTATCAAGCTTATAAAGCTGAATGGGGGTGGCCTTACACCTTCGTGCTCTATGAAGGCGGAATGATAAAAGGTATCATCCTTTTGGCCAAGCAAAATAAGCAATACAACCATGTCAAGTTTTTGATTTCTAAAATGTACGCCAAGAAGTTGGGCATTCCGTTTATTAGTTTTTACATGGATTCCCCCAATGAATACGACTATGTCGTAGGCCGTATCGAAGATTTTATAGTTTAGTTTTTCTATAAGAAAAAGGGGATGCAGCATCGCTGTGCCTGTGGCGGATGCAGCATGACCTACGAAAAGAAGCTTTGCAGGCAGCTCGGCCATGTACCATCTGGTAGAAACCGTACCACGGTTTTCAAAGACAATCCCCTTTTTCTCTTTTTTTGACATGGAAAGCATCATCGATCTACTCGCCGACCAGCAGCCGTGGGAGAAACTACTGGCTCGCCGTCTGATGAAGGGCTGTTACAACTGGCATCAGTTTGAGGTGGCCGACCAGTACGTGGAAGATCAAGGCTATCTTCCTTTGGCACATCGCCTGGCCCAAGGCGAGAGTCTCGGCATCCCTGTTAAAAAAATCATCAACAAGGTTGGCACCAACAAAAAACGGGTCGTTTACACCTACGATTCTGACGAGATGCGGGCATTAAGGCTCATCGCCTACCTACTCTACCGTTACGATCATTGCTTTGCGCCCAACTGCTATGCTTTCCGTTGCGGAATGCGTCCCCAGGATGCTATCCGCCATGTCAACAGGGCACTTCAGCATCGTCAGATGTGGGCATACAAGCTAGATATTCACGATTATTTCAACTCGATACCCATCGACAAGCTTCTTCCCATGCTGTCGAAGATGATGACTGATGACCCACCATTGTACCGTTTCTTCGAGCAGATGCTCACCGACGACCATGTGCTGAGCAATGGCAAGGTAATCGAAGAGCGGCATGGCATCATGGCAGGTACACCCACCTCCCCTTTCCTAGCCAATGTGTATCTGAGCGACGTGGACCACTATTTTTATGATGCTGGTGTGGTGTATGCCCGTTATTCTGACGATATCATCGTGTTTGCACCTGACCGCCCGACTTTAGAGGCGCACAAGGCCCAACTGCTCCAGTTTATCGTACAGCATGGGCTGACTGTCAATCCCGATAAGGAGCGGATTTACACTCCTGAAGAGCCTTTCGAGTTTCTGGGCTTCAGGTGCCATGGCAATGAAGTCGGCATCAGTGCATCGACCATAAGGAAGATGAAAGGCAAGATCAGCCGTCGGGCACGTGCCTTGATGCGCTGGCGCAAGCGTAAGGGTGTCGGAGCGGAAAGAGCCATGACGGTGATGATCCGTCATTATAACCGGAAGTTTTTTGAAGACAACGACCCAGAGGCCCTTACATGGTCACGGTGGTATTTTCCGGTCATCAACCAAACCGACGGTTTAAGGGAGATTGACAAGTATTTGCAGCAGCAGATCCGTTTCCTGAGCACAGGCAAGCATACCAAGGCCAACTATCGGGTCGATTATGAGACCCTCAAGCGGTTGGGGTATCGCAGCTTGGTGAACGAGTTTTACCGATCCCAAAAATAGAAGAAGTCGAATACCAGGCAGAACAGCTCGCGGTACCAGGTCTGGCGTAGTTCTAGGTCCACATCCTTGGTGCGGCTGCGGAACACGTGCAAATAATAGAAAAAGTTATGGACGCGCCACTCACGGACCTGTGATTCGAGGTCACGGGCAGCAACGGCCATTCCCGGATCGCATTGTTCCCTTATGGCAATCAAGAAGTTACGGATATCTGTCCGGCTCCGGATGAAGGCAGAGTTGAGGATATGCGTGTTGTCGTGCGATAGGGTGACCCGATCATTCATCGTACAGGAGACGATATTCGTAAGTGATCTTGTCGGCGCAGCTCACCACCAGATAGGAAGGCGCTTCCTTGCTCTCGTTGAGGTTGTCGGTCATCACGTATTTCACCCCAGCGAAGGTCTTGCTGTCGCGATAGTGGAAATGCCCCATAATGACCATATCCACAGCGTTGTGACTCATCAGGTCCATGAAGGCGTATTGCTCTTCCTCGGGCAGATTGGCAGCTGGTGTGGTGGTGTAGTTGTAGGTGGTACGGAACAGCCAGTTGTGGCTGATGACGAAGCAGTAGCGGTAGTCCGTTCGGTGGCTGAGTTGCTCTTCCAGCCAGTCGAGTTGCCTTCTGCCGTGAGTGCCGTTGCCTGAATCCAGGAAGATGAAGAGGTCCTTGTAGCCGCTGTGGGTGATCACCGTGACGGTATAAGTAGAGGTATGGAAGTATTGCTTGTAATAGTCGGCGCAATCGAAGTAAACGTCGTGGTTGCCTATGATTGGGAAGCACGGGTCATTTTTCAGATGGATGGTGCGGTCGAACATCATGGCCGAGTCGGCTAGGATAAAGGGCCTCTCCCCGCTTTCGTTGGCGATGTCGCCAGCGACGATGGAGAAAGCGGCATGGAGGTCGTTGCGCTCTTTGGTGATGTAATCTGCGAAGCGCGTCTTGTCGTCATTGAGATGGATGTCCGAGCAGGAATAGAAGGTGTAGTTGTCGGGCACGTTGTTGATGACGATGGGCTCGTTTTGCGCGTCCCAGTCGAGCCATTCGGCCACACGTTCCTCGGTATCGCTGCGGTTGATCACCATTCCAGCGATGTCGAGGCGGTTACAAGATGAAACCATCATCAGGCCAAGGGCCAATAATATAGTATAGGTGTGTTTTTTCATGACGATCAATGTTTTTGATAGATGCAACCGATGTTAATGAAGTAGCCGTTGTATTGCGACGAGAGGTTGAGCACGCCTGCAGGATGCAATCCAGCTTCGCCGATCAGGCGCCACTCGTTGGTGATGTCGTAATAGCCGTGGATGGTGTAGTAGAATAAGGTGACGCGTTCGATGATGAACTCACGATAGTTGGAGATGCCGCCGCCGATGTTCCAGCCATGGTGATTGAGGGCTGGGTCTTCGGGAAACAGGTTTCCTTGGATGTTAAACACTACGTTCATCGGCTCGAAGATAACGCCTTCTCCTCCGTTCTTTCTAAGCGGTACTTCGGCGATATAGCGGTTGCAGAGACCCAACTGGAAGTTCCAGTGAAGGTTGCGATAGCCCAAGGTGAGCATGGCGTTGAACTCCTGAAGATCGTAGCCCGTGAAGCGACGGTAGAGATAGCGGTTTTCGATGTAGGCATAGTCCCAATCGGTAAATGCATCAGTGCCGATTTGGTAAGCCAAGTTGAAACTGTGTTTTCCGGGACCGGCTTGATAGCCCAGATTCACGCCCCTGCCGCTATCGAATCGACAATCAAAGGCCAATGCTATAGAAGGCGTGAATCCTTCAGTCCGGTTGTAATCGCCTTCGAGATAGACCCGTTCTCTGGCGTAGGAGTATTCTTGTGCGTAGGCGCCATAGGCGAGTAAACCCAAGAGGGTAATCAGTAAAAGTCGTTTCATTTCGATTATTTTTGTCGGCGCAAAGATAGGGTTTTTTATCTTTGCAAAAAATCTGGCTTATGAAAATTCTAAGCATTGAAAAGATTCGGGAAGCCGACCAGTACACCATTGAGAACGAGCCTATTAGCTCGGAAGGCTTGATGGAACGTGCCGCCGGACAGGTGTTTGAGTGGCTTCTCCAGCATATTAATAAGGATAACAAGGTCAAGATCTTTTGCGGTTCGGGTAACAACGGCGGTGATGGATTGGTGGTCGCTCGACGCCTCACCGAGGTCGGTATTGACGCCAAAGCATACGTCATTAACGAAATCAAATCAAAAGGCGACTTCCCTCCTATTGGTGAAAATGATATCATCGTAGACGCGCTTTTCGGATCGGGCCTGAATCGTCCGATTGAAGGGCTTGCTGCTGAACTCATTGAGTACCTAAACCAGCAAAATGCCATTCGTGTCTCCATTGATATCGCATCCGGCTTGTTTGCAGACGGTCCTAGTCCCGCGGCAGCCATCTTTAAGCCCGATTATACCCTCACTTTCCAGATGCCAAAACTGGCCTTCATGATGCCTGAAAATGATCCTTACGTCGGTCAACTGGTAGTTTTAGACATCCAACTTCATCCTCAATATTTACTTGAAGTAGAAACAAATAACTTCTTGGTTGATAGAGAGATGATAAAACCGATAATCCACAAGAGACCGAAGTATTCGCATAAAGGAACCTACGGTCATGCCCTGTTGGTGGCGGGCTCGGAAGGCAAGACTGGAGCGGCTATACTCGGTGCAAAATCATGTCTGAGGACTGGTGTTGGACTGCTCTCGGTGAAACTGCCTCAGTCGGCCTGGACACCGCTTCAAGCGTCATTGCCCGAGGCGATGATCCATACCGAGGACAAGTTGGATACCTTCAATGCCATTGGTGTTGGCCCCGGATTGGGCAAGGACGACGATGCCCAACGCATGGTGCGTCACTTGATTCAAGATGCCCATGTCCCGCTAGTGATGGATGCCGATGCGCTCAACATCTTGGGCGAAAACAAAACCTGGCTGTCGTTCCTGCCGCCCAAGACCATCCTCACCCCCCATCCCAAGGAGTTTGAGCGGATGTTCGGCAGGACCTCCGACTCGTTTGAACGGCTGGCCTTACTTCGTGAGAAAGCAGTGCAGTATGGCATCATCATCGTGCTGAAAGGTGCACACACCGCTGTGGCGATGCCCAATGGGACGGTTTTCTTCAACAGTACAGGCAATCCCGGTATGGCCACCGCTGGCAGCGGCGATGTGCTCACTGGCATGATTCTTTCCCTCCTCGCACAGCGTTACACTCCAGAGGAAGCCGCCGTGTTGGGTGTCTATCTCCACGGTCTGGCAGGTGATATCGCCGTGGAAGCCATCGGACAAGAATCAATGATAGCTTCCGATATCACAAATAATATTGGGAAAGCCTTTGCTTCAACAAGAAAATAACTGATGGAGCACCCCGATGGGGTGCGGAAACGTTTCCGTAACGTTTTCTACCGATATGGCACCCCTATGGGGTGCTCCATCGGTAGAGAAAAACGAAAACAAACAATTTGCACCCCATCGGGGTGCTCCATCGGTAAAAAATGTTACCTTTGCCCCATGAAAAACAAAAAACAACCCGAATATTTGCAAGACATTGAGATCGTCGATGCCGGCAGCGAAGGCATGTCGGTGGCCAAACCCGAAGGGCGTGTCATCTTCATTCCTTTTGGAGTGCCTGGCGATGTGGTGGACATCGAAGTCTTCAAGAAGAAAAAGAACTACTTCGAGGGCCGCATCCTGAACATCAAGAAACCCTCCGAGAAACGGGTGACGCCTGTATGTGAGCACTTCGGTCTATGTGGCGGCTGTAAGTGGCAGCAGATGGACTACCAGTGGCAGATCTACTACAAACAGAAACAGGTAAAAGACAATTTCGACCGCATCGGTAAGGTGGAATACCCCGAGATCAAACCTATTCTTGGCTGTGAAAAGCAGTATTTCTACCGCAACAAGTTGGAGTATGCTTTCTCCAACCGCAAGTGGCTCATCGATGGCGCTCCGGCAGGGACCTATGGTGAGGACGACTGCAAGGGTCTAGGCTTCCATCTACCCCAGCTGTTCGACCGTGTAGTGGACATTGAGAAGTGCCACCTTCAGGCCAATCCGTCCAACGACATCCGTCTGTTTGTCAGGCAGTTCAGCTTGGAACACAAGCTTAGCTATTATAACGTCCGCCATCACGAAGGCTTAATGCGTAACTTGGTGATCCGATGCAATTCGAAAGGAGAGTTCATGGTCATTCTGGTGATCAACGAAGAAAGTGCGGTGATTCGCAACGAGTTGGTGCCCGCCCTGGAGCAGCGTTTTCCACAGATCGTTTCCCTTTTGCTGGTGATCAACAGCAAGTTCAATGACGTCATCAATGACCTGCCGTTTGAGTGTTTGAAAGGTGATCCTTTCCTGATGGAGACCATGGCCTCTCCCCGACCTGGCTTCCCTGATCTGAAGTTCCGGATTGGCCCCGTGTCGTTCTTCCAGACCAATGTGTATCAGGCAGAAAGGCTGTATAAAGCTGCTTTCGACTTGGCTGAGGTAAAGGGCGACGAGTTGATGTACGACCTTTACACGGGCACGGGTACCATTGCCCAATATTTCTCACGTTTCGTGAAGCGTGTAGTAGGCATCGAATATGTGGAGGAAGCCATTGCCGACGCCAAGGTAAACGCCGAGATCAACGGCATCGACAATTGCACCTTCTTTGCTGGCGACATGGCCAAGATTTTCACGGACGAGTTCATCGCGGCCAACGGTCGTCCCGACTTCATTGTGACCGACCCACCCCGCGCCGGCATGGCCGAGAAGGTAGTTGAACAATTACTTCAAATAAGAGCACCTAAAATAGTGTATATCAGTTGTAATCCTGCTACTCAAGCACGTGATTTGCAATCGCTGTCAGCGGCATATGACATCAAGGCCGTACAGCCGGTCGACATGTTCCCACATACGCAGCATGTGGAGAATATTACTCTTTTGGAATTAAGGTAGCGAGTGTTTCCACATCGCAGTTCTCCCCTTTGAAGGTGAGTTGTGCCTGTTCGTAGAACGGCAGGCGTTCGGCGTAGTTTTTCGTGATGAACTCTGCCACCTCTTCGGGGGGACGGTCGTAGATCAAAGGCCGTTTCACTTTGGATTGGGAGAGTCGGACGATAGCCGACTCGGGGCTGATCTTAAGGAAGACGGTGAACCCATTTTGGTTCATCCACTCCATGTTGTCATTAAAACAAGGTGTGCCGCCACCGGTGGCGATGACAGCGTTGTCGAGTGACAGGGTCTCGTGAAGGATCTGCGTCTCCAGTTTGCGATAGAGGTCCGCGTCGTACTTATGGAAGAAGTCGTTGATGGAGATCTTGTATCGTGCCTCGAACAGCCGGTCGGTGTCATAAGCCTCCCACCCCAGCTGGTGAGCCAGGCGTTTTGAGGTAGTGGACTTGCCCGCGCCCATATACCCGACGAGATAGATCCTCATACTTTAAACTAATGGCAGGCTTATTTGCATTTGCCGTAATTGTCGAGCTCATTTTGCAGTGAGTCAAGCTCAGCGCGAAGCCTTCTTGTCTCCCTGCCATACTCGGCAATGATCTCGGGTGAGCCGTAGACGCACGACATTTCCCGATCCTCAACGATGGCTTTTAGTTGAGCGATGCGTTCTTTCAGTTCTTTCTTCGACATTTTCTGGTCTCCGGTGTTCTTGTTGGAGCAGCAGGCGCCCACGATGAGGGTGGCCAGCGCCACGACGCCGATCCAAGTCTTTTTGAAGATTCTTTTCATGGTGTATTCAGTTTGTCGCAAAGATACAAATAAAAAACGATATTTGTCAACAAGTTTATGAACAGGTGTTGTTGATAAATACTTAGTCCAAGGGGTCGCCGCCTCGTGATTTTTGCTTATCTTTGCAACCAAATGCACTTATTAACCAAATTTAATCTCTATGAAAAAAGTATTTACTTTGATTCTTGCGTTGACCGTGGTCTTCGCAGGTTTTTCTCAAGTGAGACAAGTGTCGAAAAACGACGCTAAGAAAAATGTTGCCACTATGAAGTCCACCAGAGGCATGGAGGACTTACAGTATGTGCAAAGCGAATCCAACATGCTCCGTTGGGACTTCGGTCAAGGCGAACTCGACTACACGACCTATGACTGGCAGACCAACGCCTCTATCATCAACCGTACCATTATATGGCCTGATGGTAAAGTCAGCTTTGCTTTCACTTATTCCAGCACTTCCGATTTTGCTGATCGTGGTACTGCCATTGGCACCTACGACAGCAACACCGACGATTGGACTCCCTGCGGAGGCCGTATCGAAGACGAAAAAACCGGTTTCGGTTCCATCGCCCGTTATAGAGACAACGGCATTGTCGTGGCTGCCCACACTGCCACCCAATGCGGTTTCTACATCATCGAGGACAAGGACAACATTCCTGTAAACAGTGTTTCCTGCGCTCTGCGTCTCGACCCCACCGTCGACCCCTGCTGGCCTGTCGTGATGACCTCCGGCCCCAACCGTGACATCATCCACATTATTGCCACTGGCTACAGCGACAACAGACTGTACTACTTCCGTTCAAGCGACGGTGAGAACTGGGACAAGGAAAACGTCGTCCTCCCCTACCTGACCGAGGAATACGGTAGCGACTTTGGCAGCAACGTGGCCTACTGGATGGAGACCACCGATGACAACTGCCTGGCTCTTGTCATTGCCAACGCCTGGAGCGACTGCATGGTGATCTACAGCTACGATGACGGCGAGACCTGGGAGAGAAAAGTGTTCTGGCATCACCCTGGCATCAACACCACTTTCGAAGACTGGTTCATGTATCCTCGCTGGGCCTCTGCCCAATGGGGTGTTGACGGTGAGCTCTGCGTTGCCTACGAATTCAACGGCAGCACTGGCGAACCTGCTTCCGGAAGCTACTATCCCGCCCTTGGCGGCGTCGCTTTCTGGAGCGAAAACATGCCTTACCGCGGCGAAACTGCTCCCGCCAATGGCGTTGACCCCACCAACCCCATGCCTCCTACCCCAGGCAATCCTTTCATCATGGACTCCGCTTATATCTTTGAGGACATCTACGCCTCTTGGTGGCTGTGGAGCGATGCCTCTCACGAGATGTGGCCTGAATACATGGGTTACCTCGCCGCTCTTGGCGAAGATGGCCAACCTGAGCCCGATCCGTACAATGTCCAGGAATTCAACATCGAAGACCGTAGCTTGCACGGCCCCTATAACTGCGGTTGCGTGGCCATGCCTACCCTCTGCAAAGTCCCTGGCAGCGATAGCGACCTAGTAGCAGTTTGGAGTGCTCTGGATGAACACCACACTGACGGTACCACTGCTGACAACTACTACTTCAAACTCTTCGCCTCCTATTCTGGCGACGGTGGCCTCACCTGGGCTCCCCAGATCCAACTGACTACCGACTTTATGTTTGAACTCACCGAGTTCGTCTACCTGCAGGCTGCTGTCATCGACCACACCCTCATCGTTGCTGCTCAAGCCGATGGTGAAGGCGGTACTTTCGTACAAGGCGACGAAACCGATGCCGATAACAACCTCTATCTGGGTCTCACCTTCAATTTGGATGAACTCTTCCCCGGTGCTGGTGTCGGCGTTCCGGAAGTGAGCAACACCCACATGACCCTCTTCCCCAACCCTGCTGTTGACCAACTCAATGTCACCCTCAACCAGAGCGCTGGCATCGTGATCTACAACATCATGGGTCAGGCTGTGATGAATGTTGAAGGCCATATCGGTGCCAACAGCATCAACATCAGCGAACTCAACGCTGGCGTCTACTTCATCAGCGCTGGCAACGAAACTCTGAAGTTCGTTGTGAAGTAATCCACTACTTAAAGTAGATTCAAAAACAGGGACGTCATCCGACGCCCCTGTTTTTTTGTGCGTTGTGAACACCTTATTAACACTGGATGTTGATAAATTGAAGTGTTTTCGTTTCCCTTTAATGAGTGAATTGATTATTTTTGTAAATCTGACAAAATGGGATCGATAAATAGTAAATAATTCAATATCAAATCATTAAATCTTATCCTATGAAACGAAAGTTTACTTTGCTTACAGCAGTACTGATGCTGCTGTCGTTCCTCGCCCTTCCTTTAGGGATGAGAGGACAAGACAGAACGACTGTCACCGATACGCTCACTAGAGCATCGACAGGCGTCACTGGAACAAGTTATGCTTCTTGGTCTGGCGTTACCAGCAACTCCGATGCTGTATATGCCGGTCAGAGCGCTGGCGGAAACGGTTCCATCCAGTTGAGAAGCAACAACAACAACTCAGGAATCATCACTACCTCATCGGGTGGAACGGTGACCAGTGTAAGTGTCACTTGGAACTCAAATACCACTTCTAACAGAACGCTTAACATTTATGGTAGCAACTCGGCCTATTCGAGCCCTACCGAGTTGTACAACAGTTCCACACAAGGCACCTTGCTTGGTACTATCGTATGTGGTACGAGCACCTCGCTCTCCATTGACGGCAGCTATGCCTACATCGGAATGCGTTCAGCCAGTGGAGCCATGTATCTTGAAGAGATTGACATTACATGGTCAACTGGTGGCAGCACCACTCAAACCGTGGCCACCCCAACCTTCACACCAGCAGGAGGAACCTACTCTGAAACACAATATGTGGCGATAGAATGTGCCACTCAGGGTGCTTCCATCTACTACACCACCGATGGCAGCACTCCCACTCCCAATAGCACGCCGTTTACTGAGGCCATCACCATCAGTGAAACGACCACGCTGAAGGCCATCGCCGTGAAGCAAGGCATGAACAACAGTTCCGTGGCCACCGCCACCTATACCATCCAGCAGTTGACCTCCCTCACTACCATCCCTGCCATCTGGGAATTCGCCTCCAGCCTCAGCGCTGCCACCCCAGCTAGCATCACTTTCAACAATTGGTATGTGACGGCTGTTAAAAGCAGCAATGCCTATGTCTCAGATGGACAATACGGTTTGATCATCTATCAGTCCTCCCATGGTTTCAGCGTTGGCGACCAATTGAGTGGAACCTATACCTGCAACGTCACAACCTATCAGGGTGCTGCCGAGCTTACTGGTGTCAAAGCCTCTAACCTCACTGTCACCCCAGGACAAACCATTCCCGAACTATCAATCGGTATTGACAGTCTTGCCCCCATGAACTATTCAACCATTGTCAATCTTGGCACCCTGACCTACGATGGCACTGTGTTCACTGATGGTAACAATAACACCATTACCCCTTACAACACCTTAAATGTCAGCCCCAACCCCATTTCTTCGCTCGAATCAGGCAAACAATATACCGTCAAGGGCATGTTCTTGGTCTACAACCAAACCAAGGAGATCGCCCCTCGTAGCGCCGATGACTTCGAAGAAGTGACCAACCCCACTCCCACTGAGACCGTGGCCACCCCGACCTTCACTCCTGAAGGAGGAACTTACTACGAAACACAATATGTGGCGATAGAATGTGCCACTCAAGGAGCTGACATCTATTACACCACTGATGGCACCACTCCCAGTCCCAATAGCACGATGTTCACTGAGGCCATCACCATCAGTGAAACGACCACGCTGAAAGCCATCGCCGTGATGCAAGGCATGAACGACAGTGAGATGGCCACGGCAGAATACATCATCAACATCGTGCCTCCGGCGGAAGAAACCTCGTACACCCTGATCACCAACGCCAACGCCCTGATCTCAGGTGACAAATACATCATCGTTGGTGTGAATAATGATACCTATAAAGCTTTGGGCAAGCAGACCACTAACAACAGAAGCGCTATTGAGGTGGCATCTTCAAACGACACCATCACCGTCACCCCGGCCAACCTACCTGGCCTTGATGCTGTATACGAACTTACCCTTGGTCAGGATAACGGCAATTGGACCTTCTATTCCGCTGCTGATAGCGGTTACCTCTATGCGGCCAGTTCCTCCAGCAACTGGCTGAGAACGCAAGCTCAGAACGACACCAACGGACAGTGGACCATCGAGATTGCCACTGACGGCAAAGCTACCATCATCGCACAAGGTGCCAACACCCGCAATAGCCTGAAATACAATAGCGGCAATTCCATTTTTTCATGCTATGCCGCCACTTCTAATCAGCTTCAGGCCTATCTTTACAAGGCTGGCGACGTTCCGGCTCCCCCGGCGCCGACTTATTACAATGTGGAGGTCAATTTCAATGAGGGCGGTGTCATTTCGGCTGACCATGACCAAGCCCTCGAGAACGACACCATCCATATAACGGTAGCACCGCTGCCAGGATTTGTGCTTTCCTCACTGACCTATAGCTACACGGGTGCCAGCCCAATCGATATTAAAGCAACGAAATGGTTCCTCATGCCAGCCAGCGATGTCACCGTCCAAGCCATCTTCGACGAGGTGCCTCATGTGGACACCCCGACCTTCACTCCTGAAGAAGGCACCTATGCCGCAGCTCAAACAGTGACCATTGCCTGCACCACTGAGGGCGCCACCATCTATTACACCATGGATGGCACCGACCCGATCGTCGCCGCTACAGGCATCAACGGCACACAGTACTTGCAACCTATCGTCATCGGTGAAACCACCACGTTGAAAGCCATTGCCGTGAAAGATGGAATGATGAACAGTGACATTGCCACTGCCACCTACACCATCGAGATCCCTTCGCTGGTCTTCAACAAGCTTTACTATCATTCCGATGTCACTGACGAAGGCACCTATATGATTGTCGACGTGCACGGCGGCTCTGTCCTGCACAGTGCCAACGGCACTTCTGCTCTTCCAACTGCTGACTCCGTCTCTATCGAGAACAACGCCATCGTAGGTAACATCCCCGAAGCATGGCAATGGAAGATCAAAGCGGTCGACGGAGGTTACCAGATCAGCCCGATCAACGACAGCACGGCTTATCTGTATACCACCGACGCTAATAACGGCCTGAGAGTGGGCTCAAGCTCCAACAACGTTTGGGAATTGGGCATCACCGATGCAACAAAGCCGAACTACCATGGATTCAAGAATGTCGCCTTCGATCGTTATCTCGGTGTTTACAACAACCAAACCTGGCGTACGTACACTAGCGTCAACAACAACATTGCCAACACTCAGATTGAGATCTTCGTTCTCGGTCCCGCTCCTGTCCACACTTTCTATCCAGTGAATGTGGCTGCTGTCACCAACGGCACCGTCACCGTGAGTGACACCGTGGCAGAAGCCGGCACGGTGATCACCGTGACCGCCGTACCGGTAGCAGGTTACGAGCTGGCCACCCTGACCTATAGCGTCACAGGCGCCAACCCCGTCGCCATCGACCAGACCACCATGCAGTTCACCATGCCCGCTGCTGCTGTTACCGTCAACGCTACCTTCACCGAGTTGGCTCATGTGGCTAACCCGACCTTCACTCCTGCTGCAGGCTCCTTCATCACCGCTCAAACCGTGAGCATCGCCTGTGCCACCGAAGGCGCCACCATCTACTATACCACCGATGGCAGCGATCCCACCCCGAATAGCTTGGTCTTCTCTGAGGCTTTCGAGGTCTCCGAGACCACTACCGTGAAGGCCATTGCCGTGAAGGATGGCATGAACAACAGCGATGTGGCCAGCGCCATCTACACCATCATCGAACCGATGAGCATCGCCGAAGCAAGAACCTTGGCCAACAACGAATACGCCCTGGTGGAAGGTGTGGTGACCTTCATCGATGGTCGCAACGTCTACATCCAAGATGAGTCCGCAGGCATTGACCTCTTCCTGAACAGCAACACGGTGCCCAGCAACCTTGCTTTGGGCGACATGGTGCTTTGCTATGGTAAGAAGACCGTCTACAACGGCCTTGTCGAGTTGACCGGCGTCAACGGTGGCAATGCCAACGAGTTTGTCGTTCTCTCCAACGGCAACGAACTGCCTGTAGCTGTGAAGACTATCGCTGAGATTCTTGCCGACTACCAAAGCGGCGCCAACACCCTGCAGTCGACGCGTGTGCAGATTGTCGATGCCACCATCGGCACCATCAACACGGCTAACAACACACCCGTCACGCAAGACGGAAACACCCTCAACATCTACAAGATGCCCGCTGTCGAAGGTCTTGAAGAAGGCGACTTCGTCACCGTCACCGGCATCATTGGCTGCTACAACAACCCGCAACTGCGCGTGAACAGCGCCGAAGACGTGGAGTTCACCCACCCTGCCGGCATCACTGTCACTCCCGCCTCGCTAGCTGGTTTCAACTATGTGTACGAGGAAGGCCCGTCAACGCCCAAGTCGTTCGTAATCACCGCCAGAAGCCTCACTGGAGCCACCACCATCCTTGCCCCTGAGAGCTATGAACTCTCCTCGTTCCCTGGAGATAATTTCTATCCGCAGAGCGAAGTCAATATCAACTCTTATTCAGGCAACTTCACCTACACCATCAAGGTAAGACTGAAAGCTGGTCTTGAAATTGGCACTTATGATGAGAGCATCATGATTTGCAACGAACTGCTCGACACCATTTACATGGCTTTGACCGGTAGCGTTACAGCAGCGCCTCAGCCTACTTCTGACTACGTCCGTGTGACCGAACTTTCGCAACTTGGCAACGGCTCCAAGGTGATCTTTACCGCACGTTACAACGAAAATGCCAATGAGTACTATGCCATGACCGCCCAGGCCAGCGGCAAGCCCGAAGGCGTGCTCTTCACCAGCGTGGCCGGCACCGACACCGAGACCCTGCCGAGTGAGATCACCGATGCTGAGGACACCTACTACTGGACCGTGACCACCGATGGCACCAACTACACCTTCACCAACGCCAACGGCGACGTGCTCGGCTACACCAGCAGCACCAACTTCGCCACAGGTGGTGACAACATCAACTGGACCATCACCGAAGGCACTTCCGAAGCCACCGCCATGGTGCCCGAATACACCGCCTTCAACGTGATCAACGCCAATGTCACCAACAGAGCCTTCGCTCTGAACAGCAACCACAACTACGGTGCGTACCACACCCAGAACATGAGTGGTGAGAACTACAACTTCTTCGTGGATATGTTCACCACCTCGGGTACTCCCGTCACTCCTACCTGTGCCACCCCGACCTTCGATCCTGTCGGCGGCACCTACTTCGAAGAGCAGACCGTCACCATCACCTGCAGCACGGCCGATGCCACCATCTACTATACCTTGGATGGCAGCGATCCCACACCGAACAGCATGGTCTACAGCGAGCCCATCGAAGTCGCCGAGAACACCATCATCAAGGCTTACGCCGTGAAGGAAGGATTCAACGACAGTAACATCGCCGAGGCCGAATACACCATCATCCTCGGTGCCGCCACCATCTTCTTCCAAGACTGGGAAGGCGAGATGAACGGCTGGACCTTCGTCAACGTGGAAGGCAACAAGCCGTGGACCATTGGCCAATACCAAGGCAACCACTATGCTTACGGCAACGGCTACAACGGCGGCGTCAACGAACAGTGGTGCATCTCCCCCGCTTTCAGCCTTGAACAGTACAGCGACGTGACTCTGAACTTCCGTAATGCCATGAACTACACTGGTCCGGACTTGGAGCTCTACTTCTCCAACGACTATGACGGTGAGAATCCTGGCAATGCCAACTGGACTGAACTTGAGTTCAACAAATCCAATGGTTCCTTCGCATGGGCCGAGTCTGGCGCCATCGAGTTCACCGGATTCACCGGAACCGACTGCTACATCGGCTTCAAGTATACCTCCACGGAGAATGAGGCCGCCGCTTGGGAAGTCGACGACATCCTGCTCATGGGCTACACCTCCGATCCGTATCTCACTGTGACACCCACCTCATTGACTGGATTCACCCATGTTGTGGAAGGAGGTCCATCGGCATCTCAAACCTTCATCCTTTCGGGTGGCAACCTGCCTCCAGCGCCAGGCGGCGAAGTAGGCGGCGTGACCATCACATGCGACAACACCAGCTTTGAGCTGTCTCTCGATGATGTGGATTACTACCCATACCTTGGCATTGCCGTGGTTGGAACCCTTGAGCCCACAACGATTTATGTGAGACTCAATGGTGAAGAAGTGGGGTCTTATGAAGGCATCATCACTCTTGAAGACTATGCTACCGCCACAGTGACCTTGACCGGCACCGTCACCGAGCCCATCCAGGGCGGCGACTGGAACCGTATCGGTTCGTTGGCCGACCTGCACGATGGCGACCAGCTCGTCATCGCGGCGCGTTACGACGCGACCGTGGGCGACGGCTACTATGCCATGACCGCTGGTGTATCAGGCAAGCCCGATGGTGTGCTCTTTACCTCAGTCAACGAGGACGGTATCGAGACCCTTCCCGATGAGATTGTTGCCGACATCACCACCTTCGTGTGGAATGTCACCGTCAACGACACCATCATCACCCTGACCAACGCCGCTGGCGACATGCTGGGCTACAGCAGCAGCACCAACTTCGCTGGTAATACAAGCACCGACTGGTCCATCAGCTACGCCACCTCCGGCGAGAATGCCATGGTGCCCAACTACACGGGCTTCTTGATCACCAATGTGGAGACCAACAACCGCTGCATCGTGATGAACGCCAACTACAAGTTCGGCGCCTACCACACCAACAACATCAACAGCGGTGACTACAACTTCTACCTCGACTTCTTCGTGCAGGGCGGTACCGCCACTCAGACCGTGGCTACCCCGGTGTTCAGCGTGGCTTCCGGCACCTACTTCGAGGAATTCGACGTGGAGATCACCTGTGCCACCGAAGGCGCTGTCATCTACTACACCACCGACGGCACCGATCCTAACGATGAGTCGATAGTTTACGAAGAGCCCATCCATATCGACTCCGACGTGACCCTCAAGGCCATCGCCATGCTGGAAGGCTACGACGACAGTAACATCGCCACTGTCAACTACGTGGTCATGACCGGCCAGGCCGTCATCCTCCAGCAGGATTGGGAAGGTGAAATGAACGGCTGGACCTTCGTCACCATCGAAGGCAATAAGCCTTGGAGCATTGGCACCTACGGCGGCAACAAGTACGCCTACGCCAACGGTTACAACGACGACACCGACAACGAGCAATGGTGCATCTCGCCTGCTTTCGACCTCACCTATTATAGAGATGTCGTGCTGACCTTCCGCAACGCCATGAAGTTCACGGGTCCCGACATGCAGCTCTTCTTCTCCAGCAACTACGACGGCCAGAATCCTTCAGCCGCCACCTGGACGGAGCTCGACTATGTGAAGTCAGAGGGCAACTACACTTGGACCGAGTCGGGTGAAATCTCGCTCGACGGCCTCCAGGGCAAAGGCAACTGCTACATCGCCTTCCTCTACACCAGCAACCTCGATGACGGCGCCGCCGCTTGGGAAGTCGACGACATCCTCATCCTCGGCACTGCCTACGACGCTGTTGAAGAGACTGCGTTGACCGACGTCAACTTCTGGAACTACGACAATGAGATCTTCGTGGACAACCAGACCAACGGCAAGGTGGAGATGACTGTGTTCAACCTGCTGGGTCAGCCAGTGATGGCCAAGACTCTCAGTGCTGGCAACGTCAGACTCTCCCACAGTCTGGCCACTGGCGTATATGTGGTCACCCTGCAGAACAGCAAGGGCCGCATGGCCGTCAAGATGATCGTGAAGTAATTGTAACGATTGGTCATGAAAAAGGTCGGCTCTCGGGCCGACCTTTTTTATTAATACCCTGAAACTTTACTTAGGGTTACCGGACCTTTGGCTTTGATGAATCTGATGCGAAGCCTTTCCATGGTGGCGGGCTTGAACTGGATAATCCGTTTGTAGCCGATGGTGGTCATCTCCTCGTCGGTCTCGATGGGAAGCCACTTGCCATTACGATAATAATTGATGCTGAATCGCTCCACCCGTTGGCCCTGGGTGATGTCTTCTTGCAAAATCAGGCATTGAAGTGTAGTGGGTTTCTCGAAGGTGTAAATTAGTTCCTGATGGTTTTCCAATGCGCTGTTGGTAGAGGGTCTGAGGCCCTTCAACAAGTCGTTGGCAAAGGTGTTTTGAAGCGTTTGGTACCATTCAATGGCCCTGATGGAGTCGGCGTCAGGGATGCGCCCAGTTTTGTCGACGGGGAAGTTCAGTAGCAAACTGGCGTTGCGACCTACGCTTTGGTAATAGATATCGAGAAGTTGTTCCAACGATTTGGGTTGTTCGTTTTCGTGGTAGAACCAGCCGGGGCGAATGGATACATCTACTTCTGCTGGGAGCCAAGCGTCACCATCAGGAATACCGGTGCTGAGCAACTTGGTGTTGTTCAGGTCTTGGAAATCGAAAGTGTAATTGCACCATTGGGTGGATTTGGCCTTACCTTCTTCGTTTCCAATCCATCTTAAGGTAGGTACGGTGCCGCCGAAGATCATCGTATTGGGGTATTTTGACCAAATGATGTCGCGGGCTTTATCATATTGATAATATTCCTCCGCTTTTATGGAACGTGTTTCACAAGCACCACCATACCATCCGTCGCCTCCGTTGGCACCATCGAACCAGAACTCGAAGAAAGGCCCGTAATGATCCACCAGTTCCTGTATTTGCTGGTGATACAGCTTCACATAATCCTCGTTGCCGTAGGAGGCTTGATGCCGGTCCCAAGGTGAGAGGTATACCCCAAACTTTAGGTCGTGTTTGCGGCAGGCCTCGCAGAGCTCTCCTACCACATCGCCTTGACCATCCTTATATGGTGAATTCTTGATGGAATAATCCGTAGTCTCTGTGGGCCATAGGCAAAAACCGTCGTGGTGCTTGGCGGTGAGGATAACTCCTTTCATGCCGCAGGCTTTCAATGTTAAAACCCACTGTTCGCAATCCAAATCCATCGGATTGAAGGTCTCGGCCGGCGTGTCGCCGTAGCCCCATTCCATATCGTTGAAGGTGTTCAACCCGAAGTGGATGAAGGCATAGGTCTCCATTTGTTGCCATTCCAGTTGCGATCGGGTCGGGACTGGACCGTAAATCTCTGGTTGGCGGACGCAAGAGACTGCAAACAAGAGGAAGATGAAAAAAAATAGATGTTTCATTTTTTCCGAATTTTCACCGCAAATTTAATCGTTTTTTTTTTGTAACTTGCGCCCTTAATTTATTATCGCCATGAACATCACTGAACTCAAGAAAACCTTTGCCGAGCGTTTTGGCAACGAGGGCGTTGTTTACACCTCCCCAGGCCGTGTCAACCTTATCGGCGAACACACCGATTACAACGGGGGCTTCGTGTTTCCGGGTGCCATCGACAAAGGCATCTACGCTGCTATCAAGATTAATGATTTGAATAAGGTTCGCGCCTACTCCATCGATTACGATGGATACTGTGAATTCGGCCTGAATGAGGAAGACAAGCCCAACGAGGCTTGGGCTCGCTATATTTTCGGCGTGTGTCGCGAGATCCAGAAGCGAGGTTATGCAATCAAGGGCTTCGACACTGTGTTCTTCGGCAATGTG
>JAILBC010000163.1 GCA_024681295.1 Bacteroidales bacterium | reverse complement strand
TGAAGTCATCGTTCATGGCATCGTAGCAGGCATCCACGATCTTCTGGATATCAAGGTTGGCCGCACCTTCGGTGGCTTTTAATCCAGCGGCGGTCTTCACGCCTTCCATCAAGCGGTTGTAACCCTTTTCGGCAGCCTGCAGGGCTTCATTACTGAAGTCCAAAGTGCTGCGGTAGTGGGCCTGAAGGATGAAGAAGCGGATGGTCATAGGAGTATACGGCTGAGCCAGCATCTCCTCGCCCTTGGCGTTGATGTGGTGGCCGTTGAAGAACTCTTCCAAAGTGATGAAATTGCCCAACGACTTACCCATCTTCTGTCCGCCGATGGTGATCATGTTGTTGTGCATCCAATAGACCACGGGCTGTTTACCGTTGGCGGCCATGCTCTGGGCGATCTCCGACTCGTGGTGAGGGAACATGAGGTCCATGCCGCCACCGTGGATGTCGAAGGTCTCACCGAGGTACTTGCAGCCCATGGCGGAGCATTCCATGTGCCATCCCGGGAAGCCGTCGCTCCATGGTGAGGGCCAGCGCATGATGTGTTTCGGCTCGGCTTTCTTCCACAAGGCGAAGTCCACAGGATTGTGCTTCTCTTCCTGACCGCTCAGTTCACGGGTGGTGTTGAGCATCTCCTCAAAGTTGCGTCCCGAAAGGATGCCGTAGGGATGCTCCTTGTTGTATTTCTCGATATCGAAGTAAACGCTTCCATTTTCCACATATGCGAAGCCGTTGTCGAGGATTTTCTGCACCATGGCGATTTGTTCGATGATGTGACCCGAGGCGTGTGGTTCAATCGACGGACGAAGCACGTTGAGCTTGTCCATGGCCGCGTGGTAGCGGTTAGTATAGTATTGTGCCACTTCCATGGGCTCGAGGTTTTCGAGTCTTGCTTTTTTGGCAATCTTGTCCTCGCCCTCGTCGGCATCATGCTCCAAATGGCCAACATCGGTGATGTTGCGCACATAACGCACCTTGTAGCCGAGGTGCTTCAGATAGCGGAATACCAGGTCGAAGGTGATGGCCGGGCGGGTGTGGCCCAGATGCGGATCGCCGTACACGGTGGGACCGCACACGTACATGCCGACATGCGGGGCATTCAAGGGTTTAAACGGTTGTTTGCAGCGCGAAAGGCTGTTATAGATATATAAGGTGCTGTTCATTTTTGATGGACTTTGTTGTTTCTGGGCTGCAAAAATACGAAAAATGCAAAAAAAAATAAGGAAACATGATGAGTGCTTGGTGTATTTTTCTATTTTTGTGGTCTAAATTGCTTTTTTAATTATTAAAAGTTGTGCCCGACACGAATCTAGGGTTTATTACAATGGGAGATAATCAACTTCAAAAGAACGGCCTTGGCGTCGCTGGTTTCGTTATCGCATTAGTCGGTCTCGTGTTCTCATGGATTCCGCTGCTGAACGTCCTTAGCTTCTGGCTCTGCGCCATCGGTATTGTCCTTGCAGTCGTCGCCCTGTTCCTCAAGAACAAGAAAAAAGGTATGGCCATCGCTGGTCTTATCTGTGGCATCGCTGGCATCGTCATTTACTACATCGTATATGCTCGCATCAAAGCCGCTGCTGGACTCTAAAATTTGAATAGATTTTTTTCATAATAAAACACGGACATATTTGTCCGTGTTTTATTGTTTTTTGTAAATTTGCGGCCAAAGTGAACTTTTAAAAACATTTATACCATGTACACTGACTTTCAAGAATATCTGAAGAAGGAATTGGCTCAGATCGAAGCCGATGGCCTCTACAAACATGAACGCATCATCGAGAGCGCCCAGGGCGCCGAAATCATGGTTGGCGGCAAGGTTTGCCTCAACTTCTGCGCGAACAACTATCTCGGCCTCGCCGACAACCCGGAACTGATCCAGGCCGCCAAGGAAGGCATGGACAACCGTGGCTACGGCATGGCTTCCGTGCGTTTCATCTGCGGTTGCCAGGATCTCCACAAAAAGTTGGAAGCCAAGATCGCTGAGTTCTTTGGCACCGAGGATACCATCCTCTACGCTGCCTGCTTCGACGCCAACGGCGGTGTGTTCGAGCCCCTGCTCACCGATCAGGATGCCATCATTTCTGACGCTTTGAACCACGCCTCCATCATCGACGGCGTGCGCCTTTGCAAGGCCCAGCGCTTCCGCTATGCCAACGCCGATATGGCCGACCTCGAAAAGCAACTTCAAGATGCCCAGAAGTGCCGCTTCCGTCTCGTCGTCACCGACGGCGTGTTCTCGATGGATGGCAACGTGTGCCCCCTCGACAAGATTTATGAGCTGGCCCAGAAATACAACGCCATGGTCATGGTCGACGAGAGCCACTCCGCTGGCGTGGTTGGTAAGACCGGCCGTGGCGTGACCGAGCACTTCAACCTCCGTGGCAAGATCGAGATCCTCACCGGCACCCTCGGCAAGGCCTTTGGCGGCGCCATGGGTGGCTTCACCACCGGTCGCAAGGAGATCATTGACATGCTCCGTCAGCGTTCCCGTCCGTACCTTTTCTCCAACTCGATGGCTCCTGGCCTCGTGGCCGCTGGTATCCGCATGTTCGAGATGATGAGCGAGACCAACGCCCTCCAGGACAAACTGCACGCCAACACCGACTACTTCATCAAGAAGATGACTGAGGCTGGCTTCGACTGCAAACCTTCACAATCCGCCATCTGTGCCGTGATGCTCTACGACGCTCCGCTGTCGCAGAAGTTCGCTGCCAAGTTGCAGGAAGAAGGCATCTTCGTCACGGGATTCTACTATCCTGTGGTGCCGAAGGGACAAGCTCGTATCCGTGTTCAGGTGAGCGCTGCTCACGAGCGCGAGCACTTAGACAAGTGCATCGCCGCCTTCGTTAAGATTGGCAAGGAACTGGGAGTTTTGAAATAATTTAGAATAAAAGGGTAGGAAATACCCTCTAAAATCAAAAACGGCTGGTCTCGTCAGGCCAGCCGTTTTAATGTGTGGTCGCAACAGATGGTTATCTGTTGATGAAATTTTCTCTCGGAACGTAAAGATCTACGGTAAAGGTGTCATCGTCTTTCAAGACGCCGTCAAGCGACAAAGCAAGGGCTTCGTCATCAAGGGTGATGGTCATGGTGCCGCTCTTGAAGATGGAAGTGTTCTCAAAGTTGGTTCCATTGATGTGGCCACCCCATTCGTCTGCGAAGTTGGTGTAGGAACTGTTGTAGAACCAGTGTTTGTCTGGGCTGCAAAACTTGTTGGCAAAGATTAGGTAGGATGGATCAGCGTTATGGCCTCCTGCAAGGTCATAAGTGTGGTTGAGGCCGTTTTTGCTTGTCTCACATTCGAAGGTATAGTCGGGATGGCCTTCTTCATTTTCCATGGGTGTATGGCAAGTGATATAATACGCTGTGCCCTGTTGCTCAACACTCACCGAACCAACTACCTCGCGGGTTTCTCCATTCCAAGTCAGTTCGTTTTTAGGCGTTGGCTTTTCTTTTCTGCAGGCAGTAAACGCAAGGGCTACCGCAGCAAGTACGAATAAGAATTTTGCTTTCATTTTTGTAGTTTTATTAAGTGAATAATGATGTTATCTGAATGCAATAATACGAAAATTTTTTAATTTTGCAAGCCTAAACAGAAGAATCATACAAACACTTACCATAATGAAAAAGATATTGATCGTTGGTTCCGGTGGACAGATCGGAACCGAATTGGTAAAGAAGCTCCGTGCTACCTACGGAAACGAAAACGTGGTGGCTTCGGATCTTCGCCCTTTGACCGGTGAAATTGCCGAGACCGGTCCTTTTGAGAGAATCGACTCGACGCAGATCATGCAGATCGTCGACGTGGTGAAACGCTACAATATCGACACCATCTATAACCTTGCCGCTATTCTCTCGGCTACCGCCGAGAAGAACCCCATGCTGGGTTGGAACGTCGGCATCGGCTCGTTGGTGAACTGTCTGGAGACGGCCCGCATCTTCAACTGCGCCGTCTTCACGCCTTCGTCCATCGGCGCCTTCGGTGCTAGCACCCCGCACGACAACACACCTCAGGACACCATCCAACGTCCTAACACCATCTACGGTGTGACCAAAGTGACGGGTGAGTTGCTGAGCGACTACTACTTCACCCGCTTTGGTGTGGATACACGCAGCGTCCGCTTCCCGGGCCTCATCAGCAACCTGACGCTGCCCGGTGGTGGCACCACCGACTACGCCGTGGAGATCTATTACGCTGCCGTGAAGGGCGAGAAGTTCTATTGCCCCATCAGCAAAGGCACCTACATGGACATGATGTACATGCCCGACGCTTTGGATGCCATGGTCGACATCATGGAGGCCGACCCCACCAAATTGGTTCACCGCAACTCGTTCAACGTGACGGCCATGAGCTTTGATCCGGAGATCATCTACAATGCCATCAAGAAATACTATCCGAACTTTGAGATGGAGTACAAGTTCGATCCCATCCGTCAAGCCATCGCCGACAGCTGGCCGAACAAGATGGACGACAGCTGCGCTCGTGCCGAGTGGGGCTGGAATCCCAAGTACGACCTCGACAAGATGACGGTCGATATGATCGAAACCCTCAAGAAGAAACTTCTGTAAGCACGTCATTGCGAGCGAAACGAGAATCTTACCAAACCCTGTAAACCACCTCCAAACTCACGTATCTACTGTTTGCCTTGTAGGAACTGTAGGAGATGTAATAAGGGTTAAAGGTATAGTTGTCCTCCTTGTTCCAGTTGAAGATATCGTAAGCGTTCAGCAGCACTGACAAACGCTTGTCGAGGAAATCAGCGCGGAGGCCGCAGTCAATGCCGTAGGCGGTCTGCCTGGTGGCGAAGAGGGTCTGCGTGGGCGAGTTGTAATAGGCTGTGGCGTGGACTTCGAGCTTGTTCCACAGCTTCGCCCAAGTGCTGAGCTGGAGGTTGTAGGACCACAACTCACTGCGGATCACGCTGTCCTGGGTCTTGTCGTACAAAGTCTCAATGTACGAGTCGAATACATTGGCATCCAAACGCACGTTGAAAGTAGCGTTGGGACGATAGGTAAGGTTGAACTCGCCGCCGGCCTCGAAGTATTTGTTCAAGTTGACGGGCTTGGTGTAAGGCACTACGCGCCCGAAAAAGTCATTGTAGGCCACATCGCTCACTTGATTGATGGCGTGGATGGAGTTGTTGTAATAACCCTTGATGTTCACTGAACCAAGATTTTCCCAGTATTTCGACCAGGACAGTTCGAAGGCGTCGATCAGGGTAGGTTTCAATAATGGATTGCCCGTCACGAAGCTTTCCTCCTCGTAATTGATGCGTCTCGTGAAATAACGCATCCAAGGATAGTCGGTCTTGCGGGTGTAGCCGAGACCGAAGTTGTGCTGCGACTCGGTGCGGTAGGAGAGGTGCAGTGAGGGTAGCCAGTGGTTGAAACTCATTAAGGTGTCGTACTCGGGCGTGTCAAAATAACGCGCCTTTAAAAAGACAGTCTCGTAACTGAGCCCAGGCTTCACAGTCAGCCGCCCGAAATGGTGCTGCACCATGACCACACCCGATACATAGTCGCGGCTGAACTTGCGGTTCTCGGAACGCATCCAGTCGGTGACGTAGCCATCAGTGCCAAGGGTGTCATATAACCCAATGTTGTTGTCGGGCCTGAAGTTGTTGCTCAAGCTGACGTAAAGCTCCCCGTTTTTGTGGTAAGGGTAGGTGTACTCCAACTTGACCTCGTGGCCGATATCGACAAAATCGTTGGTCTGACGGATGTTACGGTTCAAGAAAGGCTGGTCCTTGAAAGTGCGGATCTCCTTGGCCATGCTGCCCCCGAAGTCGTATTCCGAGTTGACCTGAAGGCCTAAAGTATGGCCTGGTTGCTGAAACCGATGGTTCCAACTCATCCCTGCACCACCATACGACATGGTTTGCGTGTTATTGTTGTAGATGCTGTACTGGTATTCACCGACTTCGTGAATATACTCTTTTCTGTAAGTATCTGATAATGAAGAAGTTTTCTGAATATTTGGGATGATGTTGAAATAGACCATGAAGTCGTTGTTCTCATTGGGATGGTATTCGCCCTTGAGAAAAACCTCCATGGTGTAGTAACGAGCCGTGTCATCGCTTTGCGAGCGGATGGCTGTCGCGGTGTCCATGACCCTTGAATCGTCATGATCCACAAAGGAATAGCTGTAACGGTCGGTGTGTTTTGTGGTGTTGGAGTATGTGCCTTTGAGGTTGGCGGTGAAGGAGAATTTCTGGTTGCTCCAAATGTAGGAGACCCAAGGTGAGAGCTCGGGGTGGGTGTTGGTTTGGAGGCCGACGCTGAGATGTCGCTCGGAGGTTGCCTCGGCGGCGGTAATGAGGTTGATGACGCCTGTGTCGATGGCCGTGGTGTAGCGAGCCGAGGGATTGGTCATCACCTCGATGCGGTCGATGGTCGCTGCCGAAACCTGCTGCAGGTAGTTCTTCTGGCTCTCCTCATCGAAATGCGATGGTTTCCCGTTGATGAAGATCTCCACTTCACTTACCCCACGCAGGCTGATGTGTCCTTCAGTGTCGACCTTCACGCCGGGCACGTTCTGCAAAGCGTCCGAAACGGTGCCTTTCTGTCCCTGTGTATCACGGCTGAGATGATATACCACCGTCTCGCCTTCGTTGACGAAGATGGGCCCTTCCTGGGCTATCAAAGGCAAACTGAACAGCCAAAGCATCAAGGCAAAAAGAAAGTGGTGACAACGAGCCATGTCCTTTTGTTATTTCTTTGCAAATATAGGAAAAAATCGTACTTTTGCCACTTCAAAAAATCAATCTTATGAAGAACGAGAAACTGAAACAGCAGATCCTGGCTTACCTTTACCTGGTATTGGGTTCGGCCCTGTTCGCCGTGGGCGACGTGATGTTTGTGAATCCTTATCACATGGCTCCTGGCGGTGTGTATGGTCTGGCTAACGTGTTTAACGCCATGTGGGGATGGAAGATCTCCCTGGCTGGCATCTGCATGGATATCCCACTTCTGATTATTGGTACGATCATCCTAGGCCCCAAGTTCGGAATCAAGACGGTGATCTCGGTCATCCTGATCCCGGTGTTTACCTTCATTGTTGAGACTTGGTGGGGCTATGCACCGGTCATCCACGACGGTCCCTTCTTCGATGCTGAGCTTCAGTCCTCGCTCTTCTTCATGGACGGCGAGGTTCAGCGTTTCTTCATGCCCGACTTCTTCCTGAATACCGTGGTGTCAGGCTTGATCTACGGTCTGGCCATCGGCATCATCTTCCGCTCGGGTGCTACCTCGGGAGGCTCAGATATCATCGCCATGATTGCCCACAAATACACCAAGATCAGTTTGGGTACCCTGGTGCTCATCGTCGATAGCATCATCTCACTGACCACCCTCGTGGCCTTCGAGGATATCCGCCTGCCTATCTATTCCATCATCCTGATCTTCATCGAGAGCAAGATCATCGATCTTGTGGTGGAAGGCGTGAAGAGTTACAAGACAGCCTTCATCGTCACGGATAAAATCGACGAAGTGCGCGACTTCATCCTCAAGGATCTCGACCGTAGCGGCACCGTGTTCGCCGGCAGTGGCCTCTATCAAGGCGCTGAGCGCAAGATGATTTACGTGACTTTGAACCGTAGCGATTTGGTGAAACTGAAGGCTAACCTTCGTTTCCTCGACCCGAATGCTTTCGTCAACGTCATCGAGAGCTCAGAGATCATGGGCAACGGGTTTAAGGCTCTTCCTACAGAATAAGCAAGGCCCGCTTTGCGTCATTGCACTTCGTTTCGCTCGCAATGACGTAGTGGACGTTAGCTCCAGAATAACAACTGTTGAATGGTAACTGGGAAGTAAGCCTGTTCCAACTTATGAATCTTTGCCGCCAGCGTGTCGGGGGTTTCGCCCTCGCTTAAGGTGACGTAGGCTTGGAGTATGGTCTCCCCGTTGTCGTAAATCTCGTCAACGTAATGGATGGTGATGCCTGAGAAAGGTTCCTTGGCGGCCACCACGGCTTCGTGGACGTGTTCGCCGTAGAAGCCCTTGCCACCGTATTTGGGCAGCAGCGCCGGGTGGATGTTGATGATATGATGCGGATAAACCTGAATCAGACTCGCTGGAATCTTCCATAAAAAGCCGGCTAGCACGATCAAATCGAGGTCTAAGTCAACCATCTCCTTTGTGAACTCAGGACTGTTGAATTCTGCTTTGGTGACCATCCTCACGGGAATACCTAGGTTCTTGGCGCGCTCGATGGCGTATGCCTTGGGGTTGTTGCAGACCACGTTGACAATCTCAACTTCTTTGCTGTTCTTGAAAAACTCAGCGATGCGCTGGAGGTTGGTGCCGTTGCCGGAGACGAAGATGGAAAGACGTTTCATAGGGAGGAGTGAGGAGTTAGGAGTGAGGAGTAACAAGTTTTATGTCTACTTTATCATAGGGCTTAAAGTCGAACCAGATATAGTAATCGTTCCCTGATTTGCGATATTCGTAATAACGATTATCCTCGAATCGGATCGGGGAAGGACAGAGCAGCGTGAAGCCTTTGACCTCATCTGGGCTGTTGTTGGTCAGACGGATGTGCTCCTCGTCGATGATTTCGTAGTCGATATGTAGCAATCCGGTATAGTAGTCAAGGTATGTCTTGATGGTCATGGGCAGCATTTTATGCTCGTCGCGGAGCTTGGCGATGCGCTCGAAGGCGCGGTTCATGCCGGGCAAGGCCACGATGGTGCTGTCGGCATCGTAGGTCCAGAATGTACGTCCAGGCCAGACCCAAGCAGGGTAGATGTGGGTGATATGGACGTCGTGGTTGTCGACAAGGCGTTGTAATCGTTGGTCGCTATAGTAGAAATCCCATTCGGTATCAGTGACGGCTTCCAAAGTCGAGGGAGTACACCAAGTGTAGAACGGAGAGTTTTCCGTTAAAACAGTGATTTGCCGATTGGGCAAGGCATCGCCAAAGCCCGGATAGGGCTGCGTCAGGTTGTTGTCGAAGCACCATTGTGGCATACGGTTCTCCTCGTAGTAGGCGTTCCACAGGTATTTGATGCCGTGGCTTTGCCACTGGGAGGCGGCGTAGTATTCCGACTGACGATCCAGTCCGTCACAAACCATATCCTCGCGATTGTTGCTCAAGCCGTTGTTGTAGCCATGATCAATCCAAGTGGTCGATTTGAAATGGCGTTGCATGTAGTCCAAAGCTTCCTTGAGATTGCCTTGTGTGGTAGTGTATTGCTCAGGTGTATGTAAGCAAATATCGAAATCTAATTTATATAACTGTTTTAATAACTTCTTGAACTCCTTGTCAGTCCTGATGGTGCTGTGAAGTCCTTTGAAAGCTCCACGGCTAACAGCCTCGTTGGTTACCTGGTCGGGGTTGTTGTAGAAGACGCTCTTGGTGACGGGGATGCCGTAATACACAAAACCTCCTATGGCATCTTTGGCTTTGGTGACTTTCTCGCTCCCGAAAAGCACTGCGCGATGGGTGCGGATGTCGGTCCAGTCGGCATGCTCCGTGAAGATGATGCCTGACTCGTAGCCATAGGGAATTTTCATGATACGGGGTAGGTTGGGAACGTCATTGCCTTCATAGAGCGTGATAAAGTGCTCCCACTGCGTGCTTTCATAAATCTGACTACAGGAAATGTCCTCAAAGTAATCCATCACGGTATCGCTCAAAGGATAATGGATCATCGGGTGATCACGCCAGTAGTCGAGGTTGAAGTAGGCCACCTTGTTGACGGCGTCGAACTGGGTGGAGGAGATACCCGTCTGATGGTAGGAGATTACCGTGTGGTCGCCTTCGCCTACTTTGAAGCCTTCGCGGTCCAAATAATACTCGGGCTGAAACAGCGAGGTGTCGACGGCCATGTTTCTCCTATAGATGGTCAAAGTGCTGTCGCTGAAAGGAACGACGAGGGCCTGACGGAGTAGTTTTCCTTCCCGATGGAAGGTAGTTGAAAGCTTATAGTGGAGAGTGGATAGTTGAGTGCTGTCGATAGTTAATACGGTTGAAAGGATACCGTTTTCCACTTTACACTCTCCACTTTCCGTTTCTGTGAAAGGATGGTATTCCGATAGGGTATCGCCGTCAAAGATATATTCCGTTAGCATCCCATATTTTTTACTCCTCACTCCTAACTCCTCACTCCTCACTCCGAGGTAACTCTTCATCTCCCACGGAGTAATCTCTATTGAAGCGTCATCAAACCAAAGGTTCTCTTTCTCCCGATTCCAAATACAGGTGCTGATCTTCCCGTTGCCGATATAGTCGGCAGGGAAGTTCAAGTCGAGGCTCACGCGTGACCATAAGGCGGTGTCGTTGACAAAACTGGCCAGAGAATAGGCGTTCCAGTATTGGTTGCCCGTCTCGTCGTCGATGCTGAAGGTGACCACAGCCTGTGGCGAGGCCTTTTCCGACCTAAACAGAAACTCATACTTGATGTTGATGTTTTGGCGCGGATAGACTTCTCCAGCCTTGAAAACGTACCCCAACCCGTACTCCTGGGTGGAGTCGCAGGAGCAGACGTATGAACCAGTGAGGGCGGTGCTGTCGGCTACGATTTTCAGATTCATCCATGGCGGATACCAGGTGTACTGGTTCTCAAAATCGTTGCTGTATAGCTGGGCCTTGGCAACGAACCCAGCTATAAGCAATAAAACCGTAAATAGTAGCCGACGCATGGTTTTTGTTTAGTCGACGCGTTGGTGGAGGTAGGAGTTCTCGGTGCTGATGCCTTGGCTGGAGGCGGAGTACTCGGAGACTTCCTCTTCAATCTCGAGCTCTTCGTAGTCTCTGTTACGACGCATGTAGGCGGGCTCGCGTTCCAGCTCTTCGAGGCCTTTCTGGGTCTTGAAGTTGAGGCTCAGAGCTCTGAGACGATTACGCTTCAGCTCTTCTTTCGGGTCGTAGGGCTTTTCACGAGGCTCTTCCTGCACCAGGGTCTCTACTTCCGTGGCTACGGCCTGAACGGTATGGGTCTCGGCGCTATTGGAGATCTCGAATCCTTCATCGTCGTTGTTGCCAGCGGCGAAGGGGTTCTCGAATACACGCACGGAGGGTGCACTTTCGGTCTGTTCGGGACGGAAAACGGGTGCCTCTGCAGGTCTGGCCTCAGTGTTCTCGTTCAGCGAGTGGACCACGGTGTGCGGAGTCTCTTCTTCAACGACATCGGGGTCGTTGGCGATGAAGTTGAACTCAATGGTCGGGGTGGCCACGGCTTCGCGTTCGGGCTGGGTCTCTTCCTCGTCGAGGCGGTGAATGGTGCGGTTACTGTTATCTACCGATACGGCTGGCTGGCAGACGACAGGCTCTGGCTGGGCGGCGGGTTTGGCCGTGGGTTCAGCAGTGACCTGGGTGGTACACTTGCTGTCGAAGCCGGTGGCGATGAGGGTCACGCTGATGTCTTTGCCCAGCGTCTCGTCGACGCCGTTGCCCCAGATCACGTCGGCACCGCTGCCGCAGATGCTCTGGGCATACTCGGTGATCTCCACCACCTCGTCGAGCGACACCTCGTCAGAACCAGAGGTGATGTAGATGAGGATGTTCTTGGCACCTTCGATGTTGTTGTCATTAAGCAACGGTGAGTTGATGGCCAGTTGGATGGCTTCCTCGGCGCGGTTTTCACCACTGGCGCGGCCGGTGCCCATGATGGCTTTGCCGCTGTTACGCATGACGGTCTTGACATCTTCAAAGTCGACGTTGACGTAACCAGTGACGGTGATGATCTCGGCGATACCCTTGGCGGCAGTGGCGAGTACGTCGTCAGCCTTCTTGAAGGCGTCGGTGAGCTTCATGTTGCCGTAGGTGTCGCGAAGCTTGTCACTGCTGATGACAATCAGCGTGTCGACGTGTTGTTTGAGTTCCTCGATGCCGGCTTGGGCCTGCTGCTTGCGACGGCGTCCCTCGCACTCGAAGGGGATGGTGACGATGCCGACGGTGAGGATGCCCTTTTCTTTGGCGATACGGGCCACCACGGGAGCAGCACCGGTGCCGGTGCCACCGCCCATACCGGCGGTCACAAACACCATCTGAGTGGTTTCGTCGAGGAGCTTGTCGATTTCCTCCTCGCTGCTCAAAGCGGCCTCACGTCCCACGGCGGGATCGTTGCCGGCGCCGAGCTGGCGCTTGCCAAGGTGCACCTTGGTGGGGACGGTGCTGCGCATCAGCGCTTGATAGTCGGTGTTGCACAACACAAAGTCAACACCCTGAATGCCTTCCTCGAGCATGTGGTTGACAGCATTGCCACCGCCTCCGCCTACGCCGATCACCTTGATGTAGTTGGCGGGTTTATCATACTCGGGTCTGAATAGTTCATTAGTAATGCTTTCCATAGTCTTATTGATTTTTTTTAATTATTCATCTACTTCATTTTCTTCAGAGAAGATCTTGGTGATAATCTTGGTGATGTCGAAACCGTGTCTTCTCTCCCTTTTGGGTCTTTTCTTTTCTTCTGGCTTCTGACTTCCGTCTTCTTGATCAACTACCTCTTCCTCAACGTTGTCATCCACGGGCTTGATGTTGATGACCGGTTTCTTAGGATGTTTCATACGGTCCATCTTCTCTTCATATTCGGCACGGGCGATGCCTTCGATCACGAGGCCGATGCCAGTGGCGAACATGGGACTGGCCATCTCCTTGGCGGTGCCTTCGGTGAGGTGCTCATTGGGGTAGCCAATGCGCACGTCGAGTCCAGTCTTGAAAGCCGCCAGCTGCTGGATGTGCTTCATCATGGCGCCGCCTCCTGTGAGCACGATGCCGGCGATGAGCTTATGCTGCGAATGGACCTTTTGGATTTCGTAGTTGACCAAATCGAAGATCTCCTCCATACGGGCCTGGATGATGTTGGCCAAGTTCCTGAACGAGATTTCCTTCGAGGCTCTGCCACGGATACCGGGGATCGACACCAGTTCGTCGTCGCGGTTCTCGCTGGCGACCGCCGAGCCGAACTTCACCTTCACATCTTCAGCATAGCGACGGATGATGGCGCAACCCTTGCTGATGTCCTCGGTGATGATGTTGCCGCCGAAGGGGATGACGGCGGAATGGTAAATCTTGCTCTCGTGGAAGATGGCGATGTCAGTGGTGCCGCCGCCGATGTCGACCAGTGCCACGCCGGCTTCCATCTCTTCCTCGTCGAGCACGGCCTCCGCCGAGGCGATGGGCTCGAGGATCATGTGGTTCATCTCCAACCCGGCGCGCTCAATGCATTTCTTGATGTTCATGGCCGCTGCAGTCTGGCCGATGATGACGTGGAAGTTGGCTTCCAACTTGCTGCCGAGCATGCCCTTGGGAGTTGTTCCAATTTCACCGTCGACGAAATACTCCTGGGGGATGACGTCGATGATCTGTTCTCCTGGCACCATGTTGATCTTGAACGTGTCCTGACGCAGTTTCTCCAGCTCCTCATCGGTGATCTCCGTGTCGCGGTTGTCGCGCATCAGCACACCGCGGTGCTGCAAACTCTTGATGTGCTGGCCCGCGATGCCCACGTCGACCGACTTGATGTCGACGTTCGACTGGGCCGCAGCCTCGTCGACCGCTGTCTTGATGGCGTTGACGGTCTCGTCGATGTTGGTGACAATACCTCTGCTTACTCCTGTCGATGCGGCCTTGCCGTATCCCAGGATCTCAATTCTTCCGTTGGCACCTTTTCTGCCCACGATGCATGCGATCTTGGTGGTGCCGATGTCTAATCCGACAATGATTTTTCCTTCACTCATGATTTTTATTTTTTTGTACACACGATTTGATTTTTATATTTCAGGCTCATCGTTTTGTAACCCTCCAGTTCGGTAGTGCCTTGGTATTTCTCCAACAGTACCTTGAGGCGATGCAGCTTATTATCGACTGCGCAAGTGTCGCCTACGATGACTTGGATGGGGAGGTTGTTGACGATGACTTCGTATTCGTTGTCCGTGTTACGGTAGATCTGTCCGATGTGCTCCTTGAGGAACTGGTCTTTGCTGATGGACTCGGCGATGGCCAAGGCCTCGGCGAGACCGGAGTTCAGATATAAACTGTCAGCGATGTTGCCATTATTTCGAGGTGTGGCGAAACCGTAATTGCCACTGGCAATGATCAGATGCGGCGTGTAACGGGGACTGGAGGGGATGATGACACCCTCGTGGGTAAGATAAACCGAACGACCTTCCAAGTTATATACGCGAAGGGCCGGCTCATATTCGGTGGCCGTGATGCGCAAAGTGTCGTTCAGGTCGACGTAAACGCTCGACTTGTCAATCCACGGATTGTCGTTGAGCATGCGGCGGAGTTTCATCATGTCAATCTCGGAGATGTTGGCCTGACGCTCCATGCCACAGATGGCACGTGCCTTAGCGATGATGCTGTCGTTCTCGACAAAGCCTATGGCTTGGTTGCGCTCCACGGTGAGATGGATCCCCTTCAAAGGATTCTCCAGATAGCCCTTACGCGCAAAGGCGAAGAGCACGATGATCGCAGCCCCGGTGACGACCCACAACACAATGCTTAATATCTTCTTTACCATTGGCTTATCATTGTTTTTAAGGGTTCAACGAATCGATCTATATTGCCTGCACCCATGGTCACCAACAATTCGGGCTTGCGCTCGGCGATGACCTCCAGCAAATGCTCTTTTGGGCAAAGGCTCTTGTTCTTCAAGTTCACTTTATCCAACAAGGCCTGCGAGGTGATGCCCTCAATGGGCTTCTCACGGGCTGGGTAGATGTCGAGTAAAATCAAGTTGTCGGCCATCGCCAGGCTTACGGCAAACTCTTCCATGAAATCGCGTGTACGAGTGAAAAGATGCGGCTGGAAGACGAGCGTGATCTGTCTGCACGGGAAAGACGCTCTAATGGCCGACAAACAAGATTTTATTTCTTCAGGATGATGTGCATAATCATCTATATAAATGTAATTTTTGGTTCTAATTTGTACATCGAAACGGCGTTTCACACCTTGGAATGTGGCCAGTGCCCGGGCAATTGTTTCGGGCTCCAGCCCAATCTGCCTGGCGGCAGCAAAGGCCGCAGTGGCGTTCATCACGTTGTGGTTGCCGGCCAAAGGCAGAGTGACCAGTGTGGTGACGCCTTGGGCAGTGACGGAGAAGTCGGTGATGCCTTCCTCGGACTTCAAAATCTCAGCCTTGTAGTCGCACTGCGCCCCAAATCCGAAACGGATGATGTTTTGGGCCTTCACGTCTAGGCCTTCCTTGACGATGACGGGACCCTGGGTGAGCTGCGCGAAGCTGTTGAAACTGTCCACCAGATGCTGACGGTCGCCGTAGATGTCGAGATGGTCGGCATCGATGGCGTTGACGACGCTGATGTTGGGGGTAAGTTGCAAGAACGAGCGGTCGAACTCATCGGCTTCGACCACCAAGGTGCTGTCAGGACCACTGCCCAGCAACAGGTTGCTGTTGAAGTTGTTGGCGATGCCGCCGATGAAAGCGGTGGTGTCGCGTCCGCAGGCATTCAGGATATGGGCGGTCATGGCCGTGGTGGTGGTCTTGCCGTGGGTGCCGGCCACCGCGATGGTGAAGTGAGCCTTGGAGATCTCGCCCAAGGCGACAGCGCGTTTGGTCAGGCTGAGGCGGCGGCGCTTGAGTTCGGCAATCTCCTTCAGATCTGCGGGCACGGCTGGGGTGTAGATCACCTTGTCGATGAGGGCAGGCAATAGGTCGGGATTGTCTTCATAATGGATTGCCATGCCCTCATCTTCGAGCTGTTTGGTGAGTGGGGAAGGGGTGCGGTCATAGCCCGACACCACGGCACCTTGGTGATGGTAATACCTCGCCAGGGCGCTCATGCCGATGCCGCCTATGCCTAAGAAATATATGTGCTTCTCACTCTTCACTTTTCACTCTTCACTCTTCACTTTTAATATGATATCTACGATGTCATCAGCGGCGTTCGGACGGGCGAACTTGCCGATGTTGGCCTTCATTTCTTCTTGCTTCGCTTTGTCGGCAAGAAGTTGCTGAAGGACGGGTATCAATTTCTGCTCGGTCTCACTGTTGCGTACCATGATAGCGGCGTCGGCTTCTACCAACTGCATGGCGTTCTTGGTCTGATGGTCCTCGGCGGCGGTGGGTAGCGGCACAAAGATGACGGGCTTCTTCACCAAAGCGAGCTCTGAGATGCTCATGGCTCCAGCACGTGAGATGACCACGTCGGCCACCGAATAGGCGTAGTCCATTCGGTCGATGAATACGGTAGGCTTCACCTGCGCCTCCAGCCCTAGGGCTTTCACCTCTTCCTGGGCTTGGGTGATGTAGGTCTTGCCAGTCTGCCAGATGAGCTGCATGTCGGTGCCTTGGAAGGCCGACAGCTGGGCGCTGATGCCTTTGTTGATGCCCAAGGCGCCCTGACTGCCACCCACCAGCAATACCACGGGTTTGTTGGCGTCGACCCCGAAGTAGGCGGCGGCCTCCTGACGGTCGCATTGGCCGTTGATGTTGCCGCGCAGTGGGTTGCCAGTGAAGTGGATCTTCTCCTTGGGAAACCACTGCTCCAGGCCGTGATAAGCCACACAGATGGCCTTGGCCTTCTTGCCTACGTTTCGGTTGGTCTTGCCGGGATATGAATTCTGCTCTTGTATGATGGTCGGGATGCGGAGCACATTGGCGGCTTTCAGGGTGGGACCGCTGGCAAATCCACCTACGCCAATCACTGCGTCGGGCTTGAAACGACGCAGGATCCTCGCAGCCTTGTTCATGCTGGCGAAAATCTTGACGGGCAGGATGGCTGAGCTGAGGCTCTTGGTGAACCCGCTGATCCACAACCCCTCAATGGGATAGCCAGCCTTGGGCACGCGTTCCATCTCCATACGACCTTTGGCGCCGATGAAAAGGATCTCGGCCTCCGGACACCTGCGCTTCAATGCGTCCGCTATCGCTATCGCGGGAAAGATATGCCCGCCTGTTCCGCCTCCACTAATGACAAATCTCATAATGCAGTTTCTAATTGTTCAGTTTCCAAAGGTTCATTATTCAACTCCTCACTCCTCGTTTCTAACTCATTACTTTCCGTTTTCCGTTCTCCGTTTTCCGTTTCCTCCAAACTTCTAGTAACGCTCAAGATCATCCCGACCGCGAATCCCGTCATGAGCATCGACGAGCCGCCTTTGCTGATGAAGGGGAGCTGTTGTCCCGTCACTGGTAGCAGACCAGTGGAAACACCCATGTTGATCATGGCCTGCATGATGAGGATGAAGGCGATGCCGAACGACATCAGGGCTCCGAAGGTCAGTGGACGTTTCTTCATGATCCTGATGGACCGTGTGAGCAGGATAATATAGAGCAGCATCACGAAGATGCCTCCAACAAGTCCGTATTCCTCGATGATGATGGCGTAGATACAGTCGGAGAAGGGCTGGGGCAGGAAGTTGCGCTGGGTGCTCTTACCCGATCCTTTTCCAAAGAGACCTCCACGGGCGACGGCAATCTTGGCGTATGTCTTCTGGGCGTTACGGTCGTCGATCTGCAACGGCACCTTCTCGCCTCTTTCGTCAAGCGCCTTCTTCGCGGCCTTCTCTTCTTTCATGGCCTCGATACGACCAATCCAAGTCTTCACGCGGCTCACCCTGGGCTTCTTGGCGGCTTTCTCCTGCAACTTGATGTCGTTGGGGTTCTCCTCGGCAAGGCGGACCACCTTTTCGTACTTGTGCTGACGACGGGTGGCCACGATGTCGTCCGTGAGGATGTATAGGCCCATGCCCAAAATCACGATGCCAATCAGCGCCATGATGTATTTGAACTTGATCTGCCCGATGAACAACATCACGATGCACACTACAAAGAGCATGGCTGCCGTGGAGAGGTTCTCAGGGAAGATGGGGGCCACGATGAGGAGGATAGGAAGGAAGATGGGAAGGAGGAGCTTCTTGAAAGTGTACTCTTTCTGGTTCCACACCACGATGTATTTGGCTAGATAGGTAATCAGCACGATCTTGGCCAACTCGCTGGTCTGGAATCCCATGATGCTTCTGGAAGCACCGTTGATGCGGCTTCCAAAGAAATAAGTGAAGATCAGCAGGACAAAGCACAACAGCAGCACTAGTTCGATGGCACGGGAGTAACGACGGTAGTTGATTCTCGATGCCGCGAACATCATGACGAAACCGGCTAACAATGTGGCAGCATGCTTGATCAGCACTTGCTCGTTGTAGGCTCCGACACGCACATGGGCCTCCGAACTGGTGGCGCTGTACACGGCAATCAACGAGATAATGCCCAAAATGAACATCACCACCCAGATCACACGGTCGCCTTTCAATATCTTGTTGATCCAACTCATAGTTTGCTCACCTCTTCCACAAAGCGTTTTCCTCTTTCTTCATAGTTCATCTCGCTGTCTTTGCAGGCAGGCGAGAAGAGTACAAGGTCGTTCTCCTCGGCGAGGATGGAGGCCATGCTGACTGCCTTCTCAATGGAGTCGGCATGGTAAATCTCCTTCACTACGTTGCGGAAAGTCAGTTCAATGCCTTCCTGCTCGTTGCCGATGCTGATGATGGTCTTCACTTTCTTCCGTGCCGTGTCAATCAACTCGCTATAATTGTTGTGGCACGAGCCGCCCACAATCCAAATCACCGGGTTGACGATGTTCTCGAAGGTGAACCAGGTGGCGTTGACGTTCTCGGCCTTGGCATCGTCGTAGTAGATGACGCCGTCAACGGTGTCGATGTATTGCTGACGGTGCGCGATGGTGTCGCCCATGCAGCGTTTGATGTTCTCGTTCCTGATCTCCACAATCTTCGAGGCGATGCCCGAAGCCATATTGGAGGGACGTTGCGGAGTAAGGGTTTCGGCTTTTGCAAATAAATATCTCATTTGTATATAACTTTTATCTTTTATCTTATCTTAAAGGTAATCAGCGTAAACGCCGCCAACAAAATGGTGATGATCCAAAATCGGATGGTGATCTTCACCTCGTGGTGTACGATATTGTAGCCCTCGCCGCGACCTTTGAAGGTGACGGTGCTGTTGGGCCAGGCCTTCTTGAAGTCGCTGTAGCTCGTTCTGAAGTGGTCATGAAGGGGACCTTTCTTCCAGATGCGGTGCTTCTTGCCTGTCTTGACGAAGCGTTTCACGTCGAGGTCGGAAAGGATCTCGAAGAGGAACACCCCGCAGAGCAAGGGCAGCAGCAACTCTTTGTGCATGATGATGGCCGACACAGCGATGATGCCGCCGATGGTGAGACTGCCGGTGTCGCCCATGAAGATCTGCGCAGGGAAGGAGTTGAACCACAGGAAGCCGATGAGGGCGCCCACAAAAGCGGCCAGGAACACCACCAGCTCTTCACTTCCGGGTATGAACATCAGGTTGAAGTGGCCCGCCGTGACGGCGTTACTGGAGATATAGGCTAGGATGACTAGCGTTATTCCAATGATGGCTGAGTTACCTGAGGCCATGCCGTCCATGCCATCGTTGAGATTGGAACCGTTGCTCACGGCAGCCACGATGAAAACGGTGAGTAGCACGAAGAAAATCCATGCCAGATAGTGCATCCATTTGGGTCCGGCCCATTTGAACAGGTTGGCATAGTTGAGGTTATGGTTCTTGACGAAGGGGATGGTGGTGCGGGTCGACTTCACATCGGGACTCTTCACCACGACTTCTTTGTTGTTCTCAATCTTCACCTGCACGGTCTCGTTGATATGAACGGCAGGGCTGAAACGCAAAGTCAATCCCACGATGAGGCCCAACAGAATCTGTCCGCCGAGCTTGACTGCGGGCTTGAGGCCGTCTTTCTTTTTCCTGAAGGTCTTGACGTAATCATCTGCAAACCCGATGATGCCCAACAACAGGGTGGTGACGATCATCAGGACGGTGTAGACGCTGTGTAGCTTGCAAACGAGTAGCACGGGGACGAGGATGGAGACAATGATGATGACGCCGCCCATGGTGGGCACACCTTTCTTGGCGGTGTTATAAGGGTCGGTCTTTTCGTCGCGCTGAGTCTCGACGACTTTCTTACGCTTGAGCATCTTGATGAACCAGTTGCCAAACCACACGGATACGATGAGGGCCATGATGATGGCGATTGCGGCACGGAAGGTGACGTAGGTGAAAACGCCTGCCCCAGGGAAATTGATTTGGTTTAAATACTGGAAAAGATAGTATAACATGGCTTATTTCTCCTTCAATGCTTTTGTAAGTTCTTCTTTGTCGTCGAAATGGCGTTTCTCGCCTTTGATAATCTGGTAGTCCTCGTGGCCTTTGCCTGCCAACAGAATGATATCGCCTTTCTTGGCCAGTGCCACGGCGGTGCGGATGGCCTCGCGGCGGTCGGTGATGGAGAGCACTCTGGACATGTCGCTAGACTCGATGCCGGCTTTCATCTGACGGATGATCTCCTCGGGGTCTTCGTTGCGGGGATTGTCGCTGGTGAGGATGACACGGTCGCTGAGTTTCACGGCCACAGCGGCCATCTCGGGACGCTTGGTGGCGTCGCGGTTTCCTCCGCAACCAACCACAGTGATGACAAACGGAGAACTGAGAACTGAGAACGGAGAACTTTCCGTTTTCCATTTTCCATTTTCCGTTTTAACTTCGTTGATGGTCTTTAGCACGTTCTCCAGGGCGTCGGGCGTATGGGCGTAGTCGACGATGCCGACGATGCCGCTGTCACTATGTACCATGTCGAACCGTCCGTTGGCACCGTTCATCTTGCTGATTTCCACCAGGAGCTCGTCTTTGTCGAATCCCAAGGCAAGGGCCGCACCGTAGATGGCAAGGATGTTGCTGGCGTTGAAACTGCCGACCAGTCGGGTGTAAAGCTCCACGCCGTTCACCTTCATGAGCATGCCGTCGAAATGACTTTCGAGCACAATGCCTTTATAGTCGGCGTCGTGCTTCAAGGCGTAGCTCAGCTTGTGGGCCTTGGTGTTTTGCAGCATCACAGCGCCGTTCTTGTCGTCAAGGTTGGTCAGCGCGAAAGCGTTGGCTGGCAGGTCGTCGAAGAACTTCTTCTTGGCGTTCCGGTAGTTGGCCATGGTCTTGTGATAGTCGAGATGGTCGTGGGTGAGGTTGGTGAAGATGCCTCCAGCAAAATGCAACCCCGCGATGCGGTGCTGGTCGACAGCGTGTGAGCTGACCTCCATGAAGGCGTATTCACAGCCGCAGTCCACCATCCGGCGGAGCAGTGCGTTGAGCTCCACGGGGTCAGGGGTGGTGTGGGTGGACGGGACGACCTCGTGGTCCACGATGTTTTCGATGGTGGAGAGGAGGCCGCAAGTGTAACCTGCATCGCTGAACAAGCGGTAAAGCAGCGTGGCGATAGTGGTCTTGCCATTGGTGCCGGTCACGCCAGTCAGCTTCAGCGACTTCGACGGGTTGCCGTAGAAGTTGGCTGCCGCTACGCCTAACACATAACTGCTGTCATCGACACGGATATAGGTCGCGCCTTCGCGCAGCGCTTTGGGCATCTTCTCGCACACGACGGCGCTGGCGCCTTTGTCCAGAGCGTTCTCGATATACTCGTGGCCGTCGGTTTGGGTGCCCTTGACGGCGAAGAAGAGGGTGCCGGGTGCTGCCTCACGCGAATCGAACGACACCTTGTCGATGTCGAGATCCTTGTTACCCGTGAGGTCCAGTAGATTGCAGTTTACTATGATGTCCTTGAGTTTCATTTCTGTGCCAGTGTTAATGTGATGATGCCTCCTGCCCGTAGCGAGTCGCCAGCGGGAACGGACTGTTTGACGACTTGGCCGTAACCCTCAAAGCTGGTGTTCCAGCCCATGTTCTCGAGCAGGTAGACGGCGTCAGTGATGTTCATTCCCTTGACATCGGGTACCAGCAGCGGGTCGTACTGCAAGGGGTCGGTGATGGGATGGTATTCAATGTTCTCGATGGGGGAGGGGGGCGTGGTTTCTATAGTGCCTTTGACCTTGGTGGCATACACGCGGTCGGCAATTTCTTTCCAGGCTGGTGCGGCCACCTTACCGGCGGAGTAGAACTGCCCCTTGGCCTTGCTGATGACCACGATGCAGCTGTAGACTGGCTGTTCGGCAGGGAAGAAGCCCACGAAGGTGACGTTGTAGTCGCGTTCCCATCTGCCTTCGGCGTTAAGCCATTTGTAAGCTTTCTTCTCTACATTGTAGAGCTGCGCGGTACCAGTCTTTCCGGCGACGCCGTATTCGGTGCCCTTCAGCGCCTTGGCAGTGCCGCGTTCCACCACACCGATCATCATGCTTTGAACGGAGTCGATGGTCTTCTGTGAAGCGATGTGCTCGTTGAGGACCACGGGCTCAATGGTCTGGATGGTGACACCTTCCTTGCGGATCTCTTTCACGAACATGGGCTTCATCATCCGGCCTTCGTTTGCGACGGCGTTGTAAAGGGTGAGGATTTGCAGGGGCGGCAGACGTAGCTCATAACCAATCGACATCCATGGGAGGGAGGTCTTTGACCAGTATTTCTTGTCGAACACAGGATGTTTGATGAAGGGTTTGGCTTCGCCAGCCATGCCAGTGCCCAAGGGAGTGTTGATCCCCAAGTTGTAGAGACCGTTGACATAGCGTTCGGGGTTGTTGCCGAAGTAGTCGGTGATGAGCTTGGCGGTACCTTTGTTAGATGACTGCTCGAACACTTCACGGATGGTCACCAGGCCATCTTGGTTGACGGGGTGGTCGTCGTACATCTTCTTGTTGGAGAAGGTGAGTGGGGTGTGAGCCTTACCGATGTTGACGTTGCGCTTGTTGATGTCAAGTTCGGGGTAGGTGTCGAGCAAAACAAGCATGGAGGCCAGCTTGAAGGTTGACCCGGGTTCGATGCCCACGCCGAGGGCGAAGTTGTACAGCTCTTGGCATTTGTTGGTGACTTTGTCGCGCTGTAAGTTGGTGATGGCCTTTACCTCGCCGGTCTTCACTTCCATGACGATGGCGCAGCCTTGCTCGGCCTTGTTGTTGATGATGGCGTCGCGCAGCGCACGTTCTGCGATGTCCTGGATGCCGATGTCGATGGTGGAGACAATGTCGTTGCCGTTGACGGCTTCGATGTTGTTCTCGTCTTCGATGGGAATCCACACGCCGTGGTGCAGGTGACGTTGCTTGTGGTGTCCGTCCTTCCCACGGAGGATGGAGTCGCAGGCACTCTCAAGTCCTACGAGTTTGCCGTCGTTGACGTAGCCTACGGTACGGCCAGCCAGAGAACCGTAAGGATGGATGCGCTTGAACTTGGGCTGCGACTTGGTGAGACCTCCTTTGAGGTTGCCTTTGTTGAGGATGGCGAAGGTCTCCATCTCGCGGTATTGCCCCAAGGTGACGTTGAGGTCGACGAGGTAATAGTGTCTGCCGTTGTGTCTTGCCTCAATGAGGCCTTTCTTCCAGGCGGCGGCGTTGCGTTTGGGGAACATGCCGGCCAGCTGTTGGCTCAGTTGGTCGATTCCGCTGAAGAAGACCACGCTGTCGATGACCGAGGGGTCAATGCCCACCTCGAAGATGGGGACGTCGGTGGCCAGCAGGCTGCCGTCGCAGGCGAGGATGTCGCCCCTTGAGGCCTGCAAGGTGTCGAATCGTGTCTCCACCTGCTCGGCCAAGGCACGCAGTTCATCACCCTCCTTGGTCTGCACCAGCACGGCTTTCACCAAGATGAGGATGCCCACTGCCAGTACCCCAAGGTACACCAGGAAGGTCCTGATCATGCTGCTCGTTTTCGGGTCGCGTTTCATAACTTTCAGTTTTCCGTTTTCAGTTTTCCGTTCTAATGGTTCTGGTTTCTAAAGATTCTTTGATGCCGTCCTTGGCCAGTTTGTCGATCATGATGGTTTGGGTCGACTCCTTGGTGAAGGCTGACTTGGCGTAGGTGTACTCCACTCGGAGGTCACGGAGACGAAGGGTGTTGTTTTTGACGGTGCGGCTGGTGTTCTCAGCGATGTAGGCGTTGGTGATGATGAGCATCAGCAGCACGGTGAGATAGACCAAGAATGGGAAGATCTTGGAGAAGTCTTCACGGGTGAGGAAGCTGCCTCCCAGGATGTTCATGACAGTGCCTTTTTTGGCGGTCTTTTTACGTTCTCTTCTCATCTTATCTCCTTTCTGCGATCCTGAGTTTCGCACTCCGTGCCCGGCTGTTGGCTGCGATCTCTTCTTCTGAGGGCACGATGGGTTTTCTGTTTATAATAATATAAGGTGTCATCGGGTTGCCGAAGAAGTCTTTTTCTTCGATGCCTTCGGCGTTACCGGTGCGGGTGAAGTTCTTCACCAGACGGTCTTCGAGTGAGTGGTAGGAGAGGACAACAAGGCGACCGCCGGGGTTGAGCACGTCGGCGCACTGGCTGAGGAAAGCGGTGAGGGCTTCCATCTCGTGGTTGACCTCGATGCGGAGAGCCTGGAAAATCTGGGCCAGGACTTTGTTCTCGTGACCACGAGGCAGACGACCTTGCACGGCTTCTTTGAGTTGCGTGGTGGTCTCGATGGGGGCCGACTCACGGGCCATGGCGATGTCGGAGGCCAACTGACGGGCGTTCTGCACCTCGCCATAGAGACTGAGGATGCGCATGAGATCATTCTGATCGTAGGTGTTGACGACGGTAGCAGCGTCGAGAGGGTTCTGCCGGTTCATGCGCATGTCGAGCCTTCCTTCAAAACGGGTGGAGAAGCCTTTCTCCGGAGTGTCGAACTGGTGCGACGACACGCCGAGGTCGGCGAGGATGCCGTCGATCTTGCCCTGATGGTAGAGTTGGATGAAATTCTTGAAGTAGCTGAAGTTCTGCGGGATGAAGGTGAACCGCTCGTCGTCGATGACGTTGGCTTGGGCGTCTTCGTCCTGGTCGAACGCATAAAGATGTCCGGTGTCGAGCCTTTCCATGATGGCACGCGAATGTCCTCCGCCACCGAAGGTGACGTCGGCGTACACGCCGTCAGGCTTGATGTTCAAGCCTTCAAGACATTCGTCTAATAACACCGGGTTGTGATACATGGTTTGAATAATTGAAGGTTAGATTCCAAATTGTTCTCCTGAGAAGATTGTCTGCATACTGTCTGAAAGTTCGTCGGGTGTAATGGCATTGACGCGCTCGTAGTAGGCTGCTCTGTCCCAAATTTCCATATTGGCGAATATGGAATCGATGACGATGTCTTTGGTCATGCCACTACGCTCCAGTAGATCCTTGGGGATTTGGAGACGTCCGTTGGCGTCGAGCTTCACGCGCCTCACCCCGTCGAGATACTTGCGCACGATGTCGAGCCGGTGGCGGTCGAAGGGGTTGACCTTCATTAGGATCTCCTTACGCCTGTTCCAGTCGCTGATGGTGTACAGCTCCAGATAGGCACCGTGCAGTCCCGGACGGAGGATGAAGTCCTCTTCCACCTGGTCGCCCAACTCTGCTCTGAAGTCGGCTGGAAGCATCAGTCGACCCTTCGCATCAAGCTTGCAGTAGAATGTTCCGGTAGGATTACTCATTGTTTTGGATTTTCAACGAGCAAAATTATGCATTTTTTACCACTTTACACCATTTTTACCCACTTTTTTGTCTTTTCCGGGTCGATAAGTTTTGCACATAGTTATCAACAGGGTGTTGATAACTGTTAATTTGTTGTAAATCAATAAGATAGTTATCAACAATAAAAAAATCGGTATGGGGACGTTTGTTTTTGACTGAAATTGTTTATTTTTGTAAGTTATTTTGATGGTATAAAGTCTATGGAGGACAAGTACGGTAATCTGATCGATCTCAAAAAGATACTGGCAGCCAAGGCCCCGAAGCTGCTGAAGCATCCGTGGCTTGTCCGCCGTATTGAGAAACTGCTTCACGTAGACGACATCAACCGCATCTTGAGTACCTATGGCCATCTTCAGGGAGTAGAGTTCGTGCAGGCCGTTATCAAGGACTTCAATTTGAACATCGTGGTGGAAGGCCCGGAGAACCTCACTGCCTCGGAACGCATCTTGGTGGCCTCCAACCATCCCTTAGGCGGTCTCGATGGCATCGCCCTTATCGGCACCGTGGGCTCCTATTGCACCGACCCCGTCACCCCGGTCAACGACTTCCTGATGTTCATCAAAAACCTCCAACCGATCTTTATCCCGGTCAACAAAGCAGGCAAGGGCGTCGCCAACAAACAGGAAAACCTCCGCCTCTTCAACGAGACTTTCGAGGGCGACCGCGCCATCTGCTACTTCCCCTTCGGCCTCTGCTCGCGCAAAGTGAAAGGTGGCAAGATACAGGATCTCGAATGGAAAAAGACGTTCATCGCCAAATCGCGCGAATACCATCGCGATATCATTCCTACCCATATCGACGGACGGAACTCCAACTTCTTCTATAACCTCGCTCGATTACGCAAGTTCTTGAAAATCAAGACGAATATAGAGATGGCTTTCCTGCCCAGCGAATTCTTCAAACAACGGAACAAGACCCTCACCATCGTGTTCGGCAAACCGATCCCTTGGCAGACTTTCGACAACCGCTTTACCGATGCGCAGTGGGCTGAAAAACTGCGCTGCTTCTCGTATAACCTGACCCCAGGGACGGAGCTCACCTTCGAGCCCGACCGGGAGTATCTGATTCCGTAAATGCCATGAAAAAGATCATCGATCCCATACCGGTAAATCAAATCCTCGAGGAGCTAACCCCCGAGCGCTTCGTCAGGCAGACAAATAACGGCAAAAACGAAATTTATGTGCTGAATGCCTTCAATGCGCCCAACGTTTTGCGCGAGATTGGACGCCTGCGTGAGATCAGCTTCCGCGACTCGGGCGGCGGCACAGGACTTGACTGCGACCTCGACATTTTTGACACCAACCCGGACAACTATTTCGAGCAGCTCATCGTGTGGAACCCCTACGACAAAGCTATCGTCGGTGGATACCGTTATATGCTGTGCGACAAGTTGAAATCGACGGACGATGGACATGTCGATACCCCAACAGGTGAACTCTTCCGGTATTCGGAGAAGTTTGTCCACGAATACCTGCCCTATACCATCGAGTTGGGACGCTCCTTCGTGCAACCCGACTACCAGCCCTCCAAGTCGCTCTCCAAAGGCATGTACTCGCTCGACAACCTGTGGGACGGACTGGGCTCCCTTTGCAAGACCATCCCTCAAGCGAAATACTTCTTCGGCAAAGTCACCATGTACCCCCAATTGGAACGTGTGTCGCGCGATTTGATCCTCTATTTCATGAAGACTAACTTTCCGGATCCCGACCATCTGCTCGAACCTTGGCCTGAGTTGGCGCTGCCCATCGTGACGGACGAGTCACAACTCAAAGCCATCTTCAAGGGTAAGGACTATACCGAAAATTACCGTATCCTCGTGAAAAACGTCCGCGAACGTGGCGCCGCCGTGCCCCCGCTGGTCAACGCCTATATGAATCTCTCCAGCACCATGCGCTCCTTCGGAACAGCACTCAACGCACCCTTCGGCAACGTGGAAGAGACTGGCATCTTGGTCACCATCAACGATATCTTCAGCAATAAATACGAACGCTATACCAACTTCAACCCCGACGAAAAACCCTTGCATTACAACTAAGCCATGATCATTAAGGACGCACGTTTCATTTCTAGCAACAGCCGCTTCGAAAAGCTGCCCAAGGACAATATGCCTGAGTATGCTTTCATCGGCCGTTCCAACGTGGGCAAATCGTCATTGATCAACGCACTGGTGCAACGCAAGGGACTGGCCAAGACTTCGGCCACGCCAGGCAAGACCATCGCCATCAACCACTTTATGGTCAACAACAGTTGGTACCTCGTTGACCTGCCAGGCTATGGCTATGCCCAACGTTCCAAAAAAGCGCGCGAGGAATGGCGTGTCATGCTGGCCAATTACATCACACGCCGACGTAACCTACTCTATACCTTCGTACTGGTCGACTCCCGCATCGAGCCGCAAAATAGCGATATCGGCTTCATGGAATGGCTCGGCGAAAACCAAGTTCCCTTCTGTATTGTGTTTACAAAAGCGGATAAAATTAGTAAAGCAGAGCTCGACAGAAATGTTGATGCTTATAAAAATAGACTTTTGGAAGACTGGGAGGAACTACCTCCAATCTTTATAACTTCGTCGGAGACAAAAATGGGTCGCGACGAGATTCTTGATTTCATTGAACAACAAAACACAGAACTTGAAAACTATTTAAAAACCAACGGATTATAATCATTAAACAATTTTAATATAGCTATGTTAAAAATTATTGGTATTGTTGCAGCATTGATTCTTGGAGCTTTTGCTGGAAGAATCTATTGTAATCTCATGAACAGGGAGCGCTTTACGATTCACCCGACGCTCTGCCTGATCTGCGGCCTTCTTGGCGGTGGACTAGGCAGTTGGGTGGTCAGTACGTTCAGCTTTGGTGGCGGCGTGAAGACGATGCTTCTCGAAATTGCGGCTGGTTTGGGCTTCGCCTGCATTCTTTTTGTTTTTTTGCTTTTCGTTAGAGACAGAAACGAGGAGGAGGATTAAACTATGACTGGAATTCTTGTGTCATTGCTCATCGGAGCACTTGCCGGATGGCTTGCTGGCAAAATCATGAAAAAAGGCATGGGCTTGTTACTGTGCATCATCGTTGGTGTGGTCGGCGGTTTCCTGGGTAGCTGGGTGTTCGGTCTCCTTGGACTGAGCGGCGGCGGCTCCTTCTGGGGCCAACTCCTTGTCGGCACCCTCGGCGCTGTGCTGTTCTTGTTCATTCTTTCCCTGTTCCGAAAGAAATAAAAGGTTTATTTTAATGTTATTCTGGTAATCCCAGCCCCACCCGTTTCGAGCGAGGCATCGGCGTATCGTGCCACATCATGGTCGCGGCTCAAATATTCCCTAATGAGCCTGCGCAAAATGCCATTGCCCTTGCCGTGAAGGATACTTACCTCCTTGATGCTCAATAGCTTCGCCTCATCGAGGTATTTGGCCACTATGTCCAAAGCCTCCTCAGCACGTTTCCCCCTTACGTCTAAGGTCAAGTCAAAATGCTCAGCCTTCTCGCTGAGGTCATCGGCAAGGCCTGATTGCCACTTGCGCTGTACCTTGCGACCCTCGGCACGGCTTACCTTGCGCAGCTTATCGGGGCTGGTACGGAGTTTCACTGTGTCGAACATAATCGTGGCATCCGTGTCGCTTATGGACACAATCTCGCCCACAATCTCCATCTCGTCGATGCAAACCGTGTCACCCACTTTCAACGTGGCGTCGGTCTCGGGTTTGGGCTTCTTGGGCTCGGCCACCTTCTTGGCAGTCTCGGCAATCTCCTCCTTGGTCTTCTTCAGTTCCTGCCGGATCTCCTTGGTGCGTTCTTTCTCGGCTTGGGCTTCTTTGATCTCGCGGATGGTACGCTCAATGCTGCTGTTGGCCTTGTCGATAAGCTCCTGCGCCTCGGCGGCGGCATCGCGCAAGTATTGTTTCTTCTTGCCTTCCAGCTCGCTGAGCAGTTTCTTGTATTTCTCCACCACCTCGGTCAACAGGGTGTCGGCTACCTGTAGTTCGCGCTCTTTTTTCCTGATGGCTTTCTTGTCGACCTCAAGCTGTTGCAACTGCTGCTCAAACCTCAAATGTTGCTCTCCAGTGATGTGTGTGGCGTTGTCCAAGATTTCCTTTGGGAATCCTATTTTTCTAGCAATCTCGAAAGCGAAGGAACTGCCGGGTTTGCCAGTGACCATGATGTACATGGGCTGTATGAACTTGGTGTCGAACAGCATGGCACCATTGACGATGCCCTCGTGATGGTCGGCCAGCAACTTCAGGTTGGCGTAGTGCGTGGTGACGATACCAAACACCTGTTTTTGGTTGAGCTCTAGGAGGATGGCCTCGGCGATGGCACCACCTAGTTGGGGCTCCGTTCCTGTTCCAAACTCATCGATGAGGAATAAGGAATGTTTATCGGCGTTCTCCAACAACACCTTCATGTTGCGTAGATGCGAACTGTAGGTGGAAAGGTCGTCGAGAATGCTCTGCTCGTCGCCAATGTCGATAAACAGACTCTTGAATAGTCCGCATTCTGAATCAACGTGCATGGGCACGCAGAGTCCGCATTGCAACATGTATTGGATAAGACCTGTAGTCTTGAGGCAGACGGATTTGCCGCCAGCGTTTGGACCGGAAATGACCAGGATGCGGTCCTCTTGATCGAGGTTGAGGTCCAAGGGCACGATGCTCTTGCCTTCGGACTTCAGCTTTTGCTCCAGCACGGGATGTCGGGCTTGAATCCAACGAAAGAAAGGCTCTTCTTTGATGACGGGTTTGATAGCCCCGATGCTCTGGCTGTAGAGAGCCTTGGCACGGATGAAATCGAGCTGTCCAAGCAAATCCCAGGCTTTGAGCAGGTCGGGTAGGGAAGGCCTTATCTTGTCGGTGAACTGGGTGAGGATGCGTTGCACCTCGCGACGTTCGGCGTATTCCAGTTCCTTGATTTCATTGGAGGTCTCCACAATCTCGGAAGGCTCGATGTATACCGTTTGTCCCGTCGCTGACTCGTCGTGGACGAAGCCTTTGATGGCACGCTTGTCGCTGGCATGGACGGGAATTACCATTCTTCCGTCGCGGATGGTGAGTTCGGCTTTCGGGTCGACCCACCCAGAGGTCTTGGCATCGCTCATGATCTGTCGGATACGACGTTCGATGCCTCCGGTCTTACGGTGGATGTCGCGTCGTATCTCGGCCAACTCAGGAGAGGCATTGTCGGGCATCTCGCCTTTGTCGTCCACAAGACGGTTGGCTTCGGTAAAAACAATCGCATCAACGAAAATGCCATCGGTGAGGGCACAGATTTCGGGATAATCTGCTTTTGCTTCACTATGACCGAACTTCAGGATGTAGCTCAAAGCATTCAGCGATGGCTTCATGGCAAAGAGGTCCTCCAAACTGATGCTCGTCCCTGGAATCCTGATGTGGTGGAACGCCTCGCGAAGGTCATGGTAGTCTCTCACGGGGAAGGGCACCCCATTCTGGAGCAGTTGCATGAACTCCACGGTCTGGTCGAGCTGTCGTTCGATGGTTTCGCGGTTGGTGCTGAAGTCCATCCGCTCGGCCCGTTCCAGTCCCATGGCACTGATACAGTGCCCTTTGACAGCTCCCCTCACATGGGAAAAACCAATTTTCTGCTCGAAGCGTTCGGGATAGATCACGTTGATTGTTTTTGGGCTGCAAAGATACGTTTTTTTCGTATTTTTGCGCAAAATCTTATTGTTATGATCCGTCTCGAAATCTGTGCCAACGGCATCAAGTCTCTGCGCAACGCCATGGAAGGCTGCGCCCAATGTGTGGAACTCTGCGAAGCCCTCGAGGTAGGCGGTCTCACCCCTTCGTTCGGTACCCTCGCCAAAGCCATCGACGTCTCCTTCATCCCCATGCGCGTGCTCATCCGTCCGCGACCAGGAAACTACATCTATGATGAAGAGGAAATCGACTTGATGAAAACCGACATCATGCTTTGCAAGAAGCTGGGCTTCGAAGGGGTGGTGATCGGTGCCTTGAATAACGAGGGCATGCCTGATATTGATGCTTTGAAAGCTTTGATGGAGGTGGGCGAAGGACTGAAGTTCACTTTCCATAGAGCCATCGATGCATGTGTGAAGCCTCTTGAGGCAATGGAGCAGATCATCAGTTTAGGCTTCGATAAAGTGCTGACTTCGGGCGGCAAACCAACTGCTGAGGAGGGCATCCCGATGATTGCCGAGATGCAGCTGCGTTTTGGTGACCGCATCGCCATCATGCCTGGTGGCGGCATCAACCTTTCCAATGTGATGGACATTGTCAACCAGACGGGTGTGGTCAACGTACACGCCTCCTTAGGCCATTGGGTGCCTCGCTTCAACGAGAAACTCTATCCAAACCAAAAAGACGCCACTGGTGCCTCCATGGTCTGGACCGAGTCGAATTACGACATCATCTATGAGATGGAAAAACTGATTAATCCATAATGCATCCCGCAGGGACGCTAGCTCTGTAAATCTGAATCCCTTAATCATCCGCATCCCGTAGGGATGCTAGCTCTGTAGCATGAAACGATATTTTCTTTTTCTTCTTGGTTTGTTTCTCTTGTCGGCCTGTTCCTCTCGCCAAAACGTTCTTGAACAACCCCTGTCACAAAACTGGACCCTCACAGGCGACACATTGGATATCAATCTCCCCGTCACCGTACCCTCGGTGGTCCAACAAAACCTCTATGATGCAGGACTCATCCCACATCCCTATCTTGGTACGGTGGAAAACGATCTGTTGTGGATTTCCAACGCCCATTGGACCTATTTGACCCATTTCAACGTCAGTAAGGAACTTCTTGAGAAAGAAAGAGTGGAACTCGTTTTTGAAGGCATCGATACTTATGCATCGGTGACCCTAAACGGAAAAAAACTCTTCGATGCCGATAACCAGTTCCGTACTTGGAAATTGGATGTGAAACCTCTGCTGAAACCCGCCGACAATCTCTTGTCGCTTGAATTTCCTCGCTACGACAGCCTCCAAAGAGCCCTCTACGAAGCACACCAACCCCGTCTTCCCGAAAAATACGCCGTCTCACGCAAAGCACCCTACCAGCACGGCTGGGACTGGGCCCCAAAATACAAAAACGTGGGCATCTGGAAACCAGTCAAGTTGATCGCTTGGTCAACAGCCCGACTCGAAAATGCCTATATCGTCACCAACGAGGCCACTAAAGAACAAGCCAAACTGACGCTGCATCTCGATGTGGAAAGTACCAACGGCGGAGACTTGACTGTCGAACTCTTAAAAGACGGCAAACCCTACCATAGTTTCCCTTTCCAAACGGCACAAGGCAACCAACATAAAATCTTCAGCTTTACCCTCGATAACCCCGAACTTTGGTGGCCCAACGAGATGGGCGAGCAGTCGCTCTATGATTTTGAAGTTGTGCTTAAATCTTATGATAAAGTTTTGGATTCCCAAAAGATAATAACAGGTATCAAGACCGTGCAGCTTGTTCAGGAACCCGATGAGAAAGGCTTTTCTTTTTATTTTAAGGTGAACGGCATCCCGATGTATGCCAAGGGAGCCAACTACGTTCCTGAGGAAATGATCGAAACTTGGATCAATCCCGACAACACGTATAATCTTCTCAAAATGGCCCAGGACGCTCATTTCAATATGCTGCGTGTGTGGGGCGGGGGTATCTATCCTTCGGAGGATTTCTTCAATATCTGTGATTCTCTAGGCATTCTAGTTTGGGAGGACTTTATGTACGCTGGTACAATGTATCCATACGACGAGGCCTTCCTCGAAAACGCCAAGATAGAAGCCTTGGAACAGGTGAAACGTCTGGCTTCCCACCCCTCGTTAGCCCTATGGTGCGGCGGCAATGAGATCTCTGAAGGTTACTATAACTGGGGCTGGCAAAAGTCTTTGGGCTGGTCGGAGGAAGATGACCAAGCCATCAAAGCAGGCTATGACCGTCTTTTCGAGACCATCCTTCCCATGGTGGTCGACACTTACGATGGCACGCGTCCCTATTGGCCGAGCTCACCTTCGAAAGGTTGGGGGAGGCCTGAGAGTCTGACCCAAGGTGACGTGCACTACTGGGGCGTATGGTGGGGCGAACAGCCCTACGAGGTCTACCGCGAGAAGGTGGGTCGATTCAATAGCGAATATGGCTATCAGAGCTATCCCGACTATTCCACATTGGAAAAGATTGCCCAAGGCGAATCGTTGAGCAAAGATGCCGAAGTGATTGCCGCACATCAAAAGCATGCTCGTGGCACCCAATTAATAGATGATTTCATCCATCGTTATTGCTCCCCAAGCGAAGACTTCAAGGAGTATGTCTATCAGAGCCAGCTCTCGCAAGCCATCGGTATGGAGATCGCCATCGAGGCGCACCGCACCGCCAAACCTTACAATATGGGAACGCTCTACTGGCAACTCAACGATGCCTGGCCAGTGACTTCCTGGTCATCAATCGACTACTACGGGAACCCCAAAGTGTTTCACGAATGGCTCAAGACCCTCTATGCACCGGTGCTTTTAAGCCTTGACCGTAAAGACCATCAGGTTTTTGTCACCTCCGACCTGCTTCGAAACATCGATGGCACGTTGACCGTCACAGTATACGACCTCGAAGACCATCCGCTATTTGAACAAAAAGTGAAAGTGGAGATGAGCGCCAACGAGAACCGAAAATACTACGTGGAAGGCCTTCATGAATTTTTGCTAAAAGCTGATCCGAAATCAATTTTTGTAAAGCTGGAACTGACTGAAGGCGTGAATCTTACCGCTGAACGCAAGGTTTTATTTGCGAAATAATAATACTAGCTTGTAACTTTTTTGCTGTTTGTTCGTCTTATGTACGTAAACAAACAACAAATAATAAAACCCATGAAAAAACTATTCCTTTTTGCAATTGCTCTTTTCACAGTGAGCATTGCATCAGCACAAATCAACACAGTAGTAGTCAATACCAGAGGTGACGTCCTTCTCCGTCAAGGCCCCCAATTCTCGGTCTATTCCGACGAAGCAAAGGCCAAATGGAATACCCAGGATAGTGTGCTCTATTTGTACGGTAACAGCGACTTTGAGGTGACCGTCGAAGTGCTCGGCTACTTGGAGTCTTATTCGTCAGGCGATGTCCTTACACAAGGAACGCTGAGAGCCGATAACCTCGTGGTGCGTTCTTCCGGTTCGGGTGACGTGCTACTGAATCTGGATTACGACTGGGTGCTAGTTCAGCATTCCGGTTCGGGCGACGTGATCCTGCAAGGCCATTGCGACCAACTGCAAGTCGAAAAAATGGGCTCAGGTGATGTGATCAATAATATGGATAGAGAAACACACGTGGTATCCCGCCTGGATGGTCTGTCGGAACTGATGGCCGAACTGGGTCGTAACCTGGAACAACTCGCCGACTCGGTCGACTGGGACCAATTCGAACGCGACATGGAACGCTGGGGCAAGAGCATGGAAGAATGGGGCCGTCACATGGAAGAGTGGGGTGAAGACTTCGAACGCCGCATGGAAGGCCGGGCTCCCCGTGACCGCCAAGACCGCAACCATCACGAAGGATGGAACCAAAAACATTTCGGACCTCAACCTAAGGATAAGCCTGGCGATCATTTCCCGGGAGTGAAACCCAATGTGCCCCAACCCAGAACCCTTCTCTTCGACCCACACTGGTGCGGCGTCGATGCAGGACTGAACATGCTCTTTGGACCTGGCTCGTCAGCCGACTTCGAAGGTGAGTACGCCTTCCTTCAACTGAAACCCCTGAAGAGCTGGAACTTCAACTTCAACATCGCCGACGTAGGCATCGCTTTCAATCGCAACCACATAGCAGGCCTCTATACTGGTATCGGTCTGGGCTGGAACAACTATAGCCTCAACCACCCCGTTCGCCTCGTCAAAGGCGCCCAACATATCGAAGGTGACTGGGTCGATGAGAACGTGGAAGGTCCCGTGAGGAAGAGTAAACTCGGGGTGCTTTATGTACAGGCTCCTCTGATGATTGAGGTGAGACCCACTCGCGGCCTCTTCATCGCTGCTGGTGTCACCGGAGGTCTCCGAATCGATACCTGGTCGAAGATCAAATTCGAGGATAAACACAAAGAAAAGGTACACAGCGATTATTATGTGAATCCTTTGAAACTCGATGCCACCCTACGCGCTGGCGGTAACGACATGGGCTTCTATGCCAGTTTCAATTTGTTACCCTTGTTCGAAGAAACATGCGGACCTACGTCGCATACCTTCAACGTGGGCTTTAGCCTGCTGTTCTAATAGAAAACCTACCTTGTGACACGTTCCCAATACAACACCTGCGTCGATCAGTACGCTGACGGACTGTTCCGCTTTGTCCTGGCCTCCCTGCGCAACCGCATGGAGGCTGAGGACGTTATGCAGGACTGCTTCGCCCGAGTGTGGGAACGCCGCCGTCAAGTGGAATTCGAAAAGGCCAAGTCTTACCTTTTCACCACCGCCTACCACCTCATCGTCGACCTCTCACGCAAACGCCATCAAGAGATTACCGAGGAGGCCCTCTTCCAAGTCCCCGCCGAAAAAGCCAATACCTATCCCGATGTCAATGCAATTCTCCATAAAGCCGTGGCCACCCTCCCCGAAGCCCAACGCTCCGCTGTGCTGCTACGCGACTACGAGGGTTACAGTTATCAAGAGATTGGGGACATCACCGGGCAAACCGAAGCGCAAGTCAAAGTCAATATCTTCCGCGCCCGCACTACCCTCCGCAACGTCATAAAAAGTATGGACAACCTAATCGACACTGAACCATGAATACCGACCTCAACAATGAAGAATACCCCAAACTCACACCACCCGATGTGGTGTATGAGCATAAGGCAGCTCTGAAGAAACCCGTGGTGATCCCTCTGTATGCTAAACTCATCGCTGCAGCAGCCACTGTGGCACTCCTGTTCGGCATCTTCTGGCATCGCAACACCTTGCCCGAACAAGAGTTGCTTGCCGAACTGAAACCCGTCGAGGCCAAACTGATAGTGTCGCATGAAACCATTCTCCTGGCGGAGAGCCAAGCGCATTTCATCATCCCGAAAAAAGCCGTCAAGTCTTCGTCAGTCCAGCCTGAAAAATGCGATAAAAGGAATGAAATGCCCTTGCTGGCCGAACTACAGCCCATTACTCTTCCAATCCTAATCCCCACAGAATCCCAGCCAGATCAACAACTCGCCCATTCAACCCATCCAACCTATTCAACCCATCCCTCACTCTCTCCAACTCCCTTTGACGACCGCTCCCTCATCAGCCGCGGTATTGCCAAGATAACCGATGGCGAATGCGACAGTTTCGCGGGCATCCTCAGCGAGGGTCTGCGCTCCGTCAAGGGCGAGATGTCTTCCCTCGCAATGACCATACAATCATCACGAGACCAACTGCGACAAAGGGTACGCTGAGCCACTGGCCCATGTCGAACATCATGTTTTTTTCGAAGTCCACTTGAACGTTCTTCAAGAACTCAATGGCAATTCGTGATCCGAAGATGATGACCAAGAAGGTGCCGAACATCAAGCCGGGGCGCTTGTCGCCTAGGTCACGCTCGAAGAACATCCACAGCAACAGGAACATTGTCACGATGCAGAAGAAGGCCTCGTAAAGCCCCGTGGGATGGCAAGGTAACAGTTCGCCATTGGCACCGAAAAACTGCTCATTGCCGCGTACAAAGACGAAACCCCAAGGTAGGGTGGTAGGGGTGCCGTAAATCTCGGAGTTGAACACGTTGCCCAGACGGATGAAAGCGCCCACAAGGCATACGGGAATGACAATGCGATCAAGCATCCAGAGGTAGGTGATGTGGGTGGTCTCTCCTTTTTTCTTGTTGGTCTTCCGATTGAAACGCTTCACATAAAGCCACAACCCAATGAGGATGCCGATGGCACCGCCGTGGCTGGCCAATCCGCCCTCCCAAATCTTCAAGATTTCGATAGGATGCGAGAGATAATACTCTGGCTCATAAAAGAGGCAATGCCCCAGCCTAGCTCCAATGACTGTGGAGACCAGCATGTAAATGAGCAAGCTGTCTAACTCACCCTCGGGCATCCTTTCTTTTTTGTATACCTTATTCATTAAAAGGTATCCGAAAAGAAATCCCAAGGCCCAGCAGATGCCATACCAACGCACTTGCAAGGAACCCAACGAGAAAGCTACTGGGTCGACGTTCCAGGTGATGTAGTTCAAGACCATGACTATTCCATATAGTACTTTTGCAGGTATTCGTTCATGATGGGGTCAAGGAGAGACTGCATCTCAGTACGGTCGTATTGACGCGCCGTCAACTGCATCTGTCGCAAAATGCTGACCTGCTCGTCTATGTCTTCAACGTAATACTCAACAAACCTAGGTTCCATATTCCCATAATAGTCCACCTTTTCGCAGCAGTTCTTCACCATCTTCGCCATAAATTCATCGCCTTTCTCCATGGCACCACAAACATAATACAATTCGGGGAACTGGTAGAGACGCAAACCGTATGGGAACTTCTCGTTAGGGAAGAATTCCTGATATTTGTCCATGACGATGATGGCGGAGTCGTACTCAGCGTGGTTGACAAGGCTCTGGGCAAGACGGACGTAGCTCTGACGGGCAAATTCAGAATTGCGTACGCTTTCACGGTCTGGCACCACACCGTCTTCGTTCATGCTGCCCCACTTGGCCTTGTTGACCATGAGGTCGTAACTTCCTTCACGGTAAACGCCGCCAACACCTTTATAATAATCGTCGGCCTTCACAGGGATGAAACGGTAGGAGAGACCCTCCATGTGTAGGTATTCTTGGATGCCCAATACACTCGACATGTCGCTGAACGAGGTGAAGTACACAGGACGCTCCCAATTGTTGGAGGCCATGAAATCGAGCAGCAACAAGGCGTTCTTGTAAATATAGTTGTCCTTGATCTCCCAGCGAATCTCGTCGACAATTTGGTCCTTCATGCTCTCAGGCACGATGCCGTTGCGCACACAGGCTTCTTTGTCGACCGTCAATTTCAGGGTGCGGACAGGCAGATAGTGCGTGGAACTACCGTTGGTGTAGTACTTCACTGCCTTCGGGTTATGGACGAAGTCTATCACATCCTTCAACTCAAAGTATTGTCCTTTCACCCCCTCTTCCTCAATGACGCGGAGCGACTCGTTGACGCCGTTGTCGTACTCCTTGGGTGACAGAGTTAAAGGCAGACGCTCTGAATCATATACCTTGCGACCCATCTGGTGAGCATACCAATAACCTGAGGAAAGCATGTAGTTGACCACACGCACGTCAGTGCGGAAGCCTTCTACCTCTTGGATGTACCACAAAGGGAAGGTGTCGTTGTCGCCTCGAGTGAAGATCACTGCGTTGGGCGGTAGTTGTGCCAGATACATCTTTGCCCAGTCGTGAGCCGAGGTCTTCCCGCCACGGTTATGCTCGTCCCAACCCTGTGCAGCCATGAGGCAGGGCACGGCAAGGAGGCATACCAAAGTGACAAGGGCAGTGGTCACCAGATTCTTGCTCTTGGTGAGACGCTCAATCCAGTCGATGAGGGCCAAAACACCCAAGCCAATCCAGATGGCAAAGGCGTAGAATGAGCCGGCGTACGAATAGTCACGCTCACGAGGCTGGTATGGCGTTTGGTTCAGATAGATGATGATAGCGAGACCTGTCAGGAAGAAAAGCAGGAAGATGACCCAACTCCACTTGGCGTCCTTGCGGAGCATCCAAATGAGTCCGCAGAGCCCAAGGATAAGTGGCAGGAAATAATAGGTGGTCCTGCCAGGGTTCTTCAGACTGTCGGGGATATTGCTTTGATCGCCAAGACGGGCTTCGTCGATGGCGTTGATGCCGCTGATCCAGTTGCCATGCTCCAACTCACCTTGGCTCTCGATATCGTTTTGACGACCCGCGAAGTTCCACATGAAATAGCGCCAGTACATCCAGTTGCACTG
>JAILBC010000160.1 GCA_024681295.1 Bacteroidales bacterium | reverse complement strand
GGAACCTGCATCACGCTCTTATAGTGGAATTCTTCCATCAATGCAGGCACGATTTCACTCTTGTACTGAGTTCTTAATCTGGGTTGATAATTCATCTTACTTAATTATTTCTCCGGTTTTCTTTGAATAACGGACTGACTTGCCAGTCTTTTCATCTTTCTTACGTCCGACTCTCGTAGGTTTGCCGCTGTTGTCGACCACCATGAGGTTGGAGATGTGGATGGGGGCTTCTTGTTTGATGATGCCACCTTGAGGATGCTCGGCGTTCGGACGGGTGTGCTTCGACACGATGCGCACGCCTTCGACGATGGCGCGTTGTGACTTGACGTCGACGCTCATCACTTTGCCTTGCTTGCCTTTGTCATTGCCTGAGAGTACCAGGACAGTGTCGCCTTTCTTAACATGTAATTTCATAGCTGTTCGAATTTTAAATTACAACACTTCTGGAGCAAGTGAAACTATTTTCATAAATTGCTTTTCACGCAACTCTCTGGCAACGGGACCAAAGATACGGGTTCCAACGAGTTCGCCGGCGTTGTTCAGAAGAACGCAAGCGTTGTCGTCAAAACGGATGTAGGAACCGTCGGGACGGCGGGTTTCCTTCTTGGTGCGGACTACGACTGCCTTTGAAACGGTACCTTTCTTGATGTTACCGCTTGGGATGGCGCTTTTCACGGTGACGACGATGATGTCGCCGGTATGGGCGTAACGCTTCTTGGTTCCGCCTAACACTCTGATGCAGAGGACTTCTTTTGCACCGCTATTGTCAGCAACTGCGAGTCTGGTTTCCTGTTGTATCATATTACTTAGCCCTTTCGATAATTTCTACTAATCTCCAACATTTTCTCTTGCTCATAGGACGGGTTTCCATGATGCGCACGGTGTCACCGATGTTGCATTCATTCTTCTCGTCGTGAGCCATAAAACGGTCAGTCTTCTTGATAAACTTACCGTAGATCGGGTGCTTTTCACGGCGTTCGATCTCCACGACGATGGATTTGTCCATCTTGTTGCTGACAACCACGCCGATTCTCTCTTTTCTCAAATTTCTTGTTTCCATTTTGTCTATTCGCCGTTAAAGTTATTGTTTCTGTTCGATCTCGCGTCTCCTCAACTCAGTCAGGATACGGGCGATGTTCTTGCGCGTGGCGCGAATCAGGTTCGGGTTCTCCAGCGGAGAAGCAGCGTGGTTCAGGTTCATCTTGACCAGCTGTGTGCGGGCCATTTCCAGACGCTCGTTCAGGTCGGCGACGCTCAACTCTCTTAATGATTCTTTCTTCATAGCTTATCCTTCTTGAATTATTCAACGTAATCTCTTCTTACCACAAACTTCGTCGTTACGGGCAGCTTCTGGGCTGCGAGACGGAGAGCTTCCTTGGCGATTGCCATCGGGACGCCGTCAGCCTCAAACAGCATGTGGCCGGGGGTAACGCGAGCAACAAAGTATTCCGGGTCACCCTTACCTTTACCCATACGGACGTCCAAAGGTTTCTTGGTGATGGGTTTGTCGGGGTAGATGCGGATCCAAATCTGTCCTTCACGTTTCATATAACGTGTGACGGCCTGACGGGCTGCCTCGATCTGGCGAGCGGTGATCAGAGCCTCTTCCAGTGTCTTGATTCCAAAAGATCCAAAAGCTAGTTCGTGGCCACGGAAAGCGTTGCCTTTCATCTTACCTTTTTGGGGTCTTCTGAATTTCTGTCTTTTCGGTTGTAACATCGTTACTTAACTTTTAAAGTTCACAAATTATTTACGTTTTCCATTGCCACGGCGAGGTGCACCGGCGGGTTTGCCAGCAGCGGCGGGGCGCTTGTTGGCTGCGCTGTTGACGCTCGTCGGAACCAGTTCGGGCTTGCCATAGATTTCACCTTTGCAGATCCACACCTTGATGCCGAGACGGCCGTAGGAGGTGTGTGCTTCAACTAAGGAGTAGTCGATGTCGGCACGCAGGGTGTGCAGCGGAATACGTCCCTCCTTGAAAGATTCGGAACGGGCGATTTCAGCACCGCCGACGCGACCCGAGATCAAAATCTTGATGCCCTCGGCGCCGATTCTCATGGTACCGGTCGAAGCCGTCTTGATGGCGCGGCGGTACGAGACACGGCCTTCGATCTGTTTGGCGATCGAGCTGGCCACGATGAAAGCGTCGAGTTCAGGTCTCTTAATCTCGTTGATGTTGATTTGAATCTCCTTGCCAGTCAGCTTCACCAGCTCTTTCTTCAGCTTGTCGACCTCTTCGCCGCCTTTGCCGATGATCATACCCGGGCGAGCGGTGAAAATGGTGACGGTGACATACTTCAAGGAACGTTCGATGGCGATCTTTGAGATGCCAGCCTTGCCGAGTCGGGCGTTCAGATACTTGCGGATCTTGTCGTCCTCGACGATTTTGGCTGAAAAGTCTTTTCCGCCATACCAATTGGAATCCCATCCTTTGATGATTCCCAATCTAAGACCTATAGGATTAGTTTTTTGTCCCATTTTTACTTATCTAATTATTCAACTTATTCTTCCTTGGCAATTCTGCTGTCCACAATAATAGTGACGTGATTCGAGCGCTTGCGGATGTGGAATGCACGTCCGTGGGGAGCAGCCTGGATGCGCTTCAGGGTGCGGCCTTCGTCGACCCAGATTTCCTTCACATAGAGGTTGCTGTCCTCAACGCGTTTTCCCTCGTTCTTGGCTTCCCAGTTGGCGATGGCCGAACGGAGCAACTTGTACACCGGCTTGGCGGCGTCCTTTGTGGAATACTGCAGGGAGTGCAGGGCGATCTCAACCTTCATGCCTCTGATCATGTCAGCCACGAGACGCATCTTGAATGGTGAAGTAGGCACATCGTTGAGATGAGCGATGGCTACGGTCTTGCGAGCCTCCTTAATGGCTTCGGCTCTGTTGTGTTTTCTAGATCCCATTGTTTACGTCCTCCTATTACTTATTACCTTTATCTTTGTTACCGGCATGACCTCTGAAGATACGGGTCGGAGCGAACTCGCCAAGTTTGTGGCCAACCATGTTCTCAGTCACGTAGACCGGGATGAACTTGTTGCCATTGTGCACGGCGATGGTCTGTCCGACGAAATCAGGAGAAATCATGGATGCTCTTGACCAAGTCTTGATCACGGTCTTCTTGCCGCTTTCAACGTTTTCCATCACTCTCTGATAGAGTTTGTAGTGGATGTACGGTCCTTTTTTTAATGATCTACTCATAGTATTATGCGATTTTCCTGATGATTACTTCTTTCTTCTTTCGATAATGTACTTGCTTGAGGCAGACTTGGGTGAACGGGTCTTGTAGCCCTTTGCCGGCAAACCCTTGCGTGAACGCGGGTGACCGCCGGAGGCACGACCTTCGCCACCACCCATCGGGTGATCGACAGGGTTCATGACAACACCACGGTTGTGGGGACGACGGCCCAGCCAACGGCTACGGCCAGCCTTGCCCGACTTCTCGAGGTTGTGGTCTCCGTTGGAAACCGAACCGATAGTGGCTTTGCAAGCCTGGAGAATCATACGAGTCTCACCGGAGGGCATGCGGAGGATGGCGTACTTGCCTTCACGCGACATCAACTGTGCGTAGCTGCCGGCGCTTCTTGCCATCTTGGCGCCCTGACCAGGACGAAGCTCGATGTTGTGAATAATCGTACCGAAGGGGACTTCGCTCAGGAACAAGGTGTTGCCAACGTTGGGCTGGACACCCTTGCCGCTGATGATCTCCTGACCGACTTTCAGACCGGCAGGGGCGATGATGTAACGCTTCTCGCCGTCCTTGTAGAAAATCAGGGCGATGCGAGCGGTGCGGTTCGGGTCGTACTCAATAGTCTTCACGATGCCCGGAACGCCGTCCTTATCACGCTTGAAGTCGATGATTCTG
>JAILBC010000136.1 GCA_024681295.1 Bacteroidales bacterium | reverse complement strand
TGGTTGCATACGCGTTACGCACCCGTGCGCCACTCTCAAAGCCCCGAAGGGCTCATCCCGTACGACTTGCATGTATTAGGCCTGCCGCTAGCGTTCATCCTGAGCCAGGATCAAACTCTTCATTGTATTATTGTTGTACTTAATTATTTCCTGATTAAGGGCTCCGCTATGATTCTTTACCTTACTCTCGAAACGGTACAGCCTCTCGGCTACCGTCTCGGACTTATGCTGGCCTCAAGTTTTCAAAGAACATCCAAACTCAACTTCACTACCACTCTCTTTGTTTGGGACTGCAAAAATACATCAAAAAACATTACGCGCAAGTATTTTTTTAACTTTTTTTTCAAAAAAAAATCAAGCGTCTGATAATCAATGAAATAATTTTTCAAAAAAAATGATTTGTCGTTTTATACAATCGAGAAGCCCCGCGGAATCAAGACACCTATTTATATTAATAAAAGCAGACCCTGAATGGCGTGACCTCACCCGATCTCCGAAAATAGGAGAGGGGGTTTTAAGGCCCATTTCAGACCGTCTCCAAGCACCAATTTTTAGACCCTGGGAAACCTCAAACCAACCCTCAAACGTCGCTGATTTGCGTTTTTTACAAATCAACCTTTGCTCTTTTCTAAATATTTACAATCGTAAAGTAAAATACGCAAACAACTAAAAATCAATGAACTACAAATCGTATTTACTCATGTAAATAGATAATTACAGATGTTAAAACAATTACATGAGTTACTATTCTGGATTATTTACTAAAATATTATATTAAAGATTGAAAACCAGATAGTTAAGATATATTATTTAAATAGAAATCTTAAAGTTTAACTGATTTTTCATAATATTTCAGGTATTCTACTGAAATATAACTAAAATTCTAATAATTAGTTATTTAGATAAAATCACTTTAGTAATTACATTAATATTTTAACAATTTTCTTGAAATTTACTTATGTAACATTCAAATTTTTGTTTTTTGTAAGAATTAATTTTTTACTTTTGTAAAATCATTTGAATTGAAAATCAAAAAAATCGGGACACTATGAAAGACAGAATCGCTCATATCATGAGAGCCAAAAACCTAAAGGCCTCCGACTTCGCTGAGCTACTCGGAATACAACCTTCAGGAATATCTCATATCCTCTCAGGTCGAAACCAACCTAGCCTTGACTTTGTGAAAAAGATAAAAGAAACCTTCCCTGAGTATAACCTCGATTGGATCATTTTCGGGAAAGGTCCAATGACCACCTCTGAACCATTCAAGGGAAACTTCACCCCTACAGAAACAAAACTGGATACCCCAACCCCGATTGTCGATCCTAACAACAATCCCCCCGCTTCTTTCATTCCTGTTGCTGAAGTCAGCCCTTCGACGGAATTCCCCCTTCAGTCTATTCCAGTTTCTGATAAACCAAGTGTCAAATCCCTCTTCATACTTTACGACGATGGGACCTTTGAGAATTATATCCCTAAATGAACTTTTTTGGCCTTCTATTTAAAAAGGTGACCACTTTTTGAGAATAATCAGTAACTTTGCCGATTATTTTCGTTGAATATGCCCACAGAACCGTTTTTCAATGTCTTGGATCAGGTTGTCCACAACCCTCGAAAAACTACAGTGCTCGCCCATGTCAACCCTGATGGCGACGCTATCGGATCCTCAGTTGCACTTTCACAGTTTCTCCAAAAACTCGGACATCAAGTCGAAGTGATGGTTCCTAATGACTTTCCGGGCTTTTTGGCCTGGCTCCCTGGCGCTTCCTCTATCCATATTTACGACAAAGAAGCGGACCTCTGCGACAGAATCCTGGAATCTTCGGACACCCTTTTTATCCTTGATTTTAACCAATTCAGTCGTGCAGGCAACATCAAGAAAAAACTGGAGCAATTACAGACCCCAAAAATCTTGATCGACCATCATCGTGATACCGATTTGAGCCTATTTGTCGGGGCTCTTTCGGAAACCGAAGTATCCAGCACTGCTGAACTGGTCGCTGAAACCATATTACACTATGGAGGACAGTACCTCGACGAATCCATCGCCACCAACCTGCTCGTTGGCATTGTAACCGATACGGGGTCGTTTGCCCATTCCATTTTCCGAGCTGACACCTTCTCCATCTGTGCCAAATTAATTGAGAAGGTGCCCTCTTATACCAAAATCCATCAAATGGTCTATGATACCTTCTCTGAAAACCGCCTGCGTCTCTTGGGTTACGCCATCAACAACAAAATGGAAATCCTAGATGAATACAGCACAGCCATCATCTCGCTCGACAAAGAGGAACTGGCCCGTTTCGACTATCAGGTGGGCGATACCGAAGGCGTTGTGAACTATCCACTATCCATGAATAAGACACGGATGTCGGTGCTGGTGACCGAACGTCAGGGCATGGTCCGTTTCTCTTTCCGATCCAAAGGCGATTTCTCAGTGCACGAAGTGGCCCAGAAATACTTCAACGGCGGCGGACATACGAATGCAGCCGGCGGTACGTTATATTGTTCCATGGAGGCAGCGCTGGATCTTTTGCATCGTGTGCTGCCGGAATTTAAGGAACTACTCAACAAGGAATAAATCCATGAAACTGGTAAGAAATCTCATCGTTTTGCTTTTGGCTTTGGTATGGTGCTCCTGTCAGGAACAGCAGCAGAATCCCAATTCCAAGCAAGATCCTTCTTCTGATACTCAGGTAAAGGAAAGCCTTGAAAAAGCCAACCGTTATCTGGTCAATGAAGAGGAGGAGGAGATTGACAACTATGTGCGTCGTCACCAGTTGGAGATGGTTTCCACAGGTACGGGACTTCGTTACCAAGTTATAGAAGAAGGCAAGGGAAAGCCCGTGGAACCAGGTAAGATGGTGACCTTGGACTATGTTTTGTATGACCTGACGGGCGACGTGGTGTATACCTCGGAGACCGAAGGCCCGATGCACTTTGTGGTGAGCAAGAGCGAGGTGCCCTCAGGACTTGATGAAGCGGTGAGACTGCTTCGTGAGGGCGACTGCGCCTGGGCCATCGTTCCTTCGCATTTGGGGTACGGCATCCTTGGTGACCAAAAAAGTGTGCCTAGCAGGGCTACTTTGATCTATTTGCTGAAAGTTAAAAAAGTGGAATAATACATCTAATCATCAATAAAAACAAGGTACAATGAAAAAGAGTTTGATTTTAGTGGCTTTGTGCCTACTCATCTCTGCAACGTCATGCAGTCGTTTCCCTGGTTATAAAGCGACAGGTACGGGACTGTATTACAAGACGATTGTCGAAGGCACTGGTAACAAACTACAACCGGGCGACGTCATCCATCCGAGACTAGCCTATTACATCCATGATTCGTTGCTTTTTTCTACAGACTATCTTTCCGAGCGAGCCGTCGATCAGGTACACGAGTCGTTGTTCAGCGGCGACATCTACGAAGCTTTCTCCATGATGCACGTCGGCGACTCCATGTCGTTTATGATCAGTGCCGATTCCGCTTTCAGGAAACAGTTCCACGCAGAAGAATTGCCCAGCTATATCAAGCCAGGTGACTACTTGCGTTGGGAAGTGGTGATCGACGATGCTATGAGCGAAGAAGCTTACGTCCAAGAGATGCAGAAGCAGCAGCAGAAAATGCAAGAAGAACAAGCCGTCATGGAACAACAGTCGAAAGCCGAATTCTCCGCTTGGCTGGCTGCCAACGGTGTCAAGGCCGAGCCTCGCGAGAGTGGCTTGATCTATGTCTGCACCAAGAAAGGCAAAGGCCCTAAGCCGGGTTACAAGCAGAACGTCAAGGTGCACTATACGGGCAAACTGCTTGACGGTACGGTGTTCGACTCTTCAGTGGAACGGGGTGAACCCATTGCCTTCCCGCTGGGTGTTGGTCAAGTGATTAAGGGATGGGACGAGGGCATCGCCCTGATGTCAAAAGGAGAGAAGGGAATCCTCTACATTCCTTACGATTTGGCCTACGGTTCCCGTCAAGTAGGTCCGATTCCAGCTTTTTCTAATCTAATTTTTGAGGTTGAGCTGGTTGATTTTGAGTAACTTCCGTGAAGTCATCCTGATCTGAGTAATACAGGTCGATGACGGCGATAAGCGCTGCGCAACTCCATACGGGAACAGCCAACTTATCGGTATCCAAGAAGTTGTTCAAGAAACCGTGGACAAAGTAACTGAAGAAAGCCAGGGTGGTTCCAAGAACGAGCACTTTGGCTTTCTTGTTTTTTGCCTTGTGGTAGGCCTTCAGTCCAGTGTAAACCACGGTAATCACAAAGGCCAGCATCAAAATGGTGCCCATGAAGCCTTGTTCGGACAAAGGCCCGATGTATTCACTGTGGGCGTTGCCTCCATCGCCTGCGTTGGTGCTGATGATGGTCTTTTCCTTTGACATCTGGTAAGGTGCATACACAAACTGGTAGGTCCCTGGGCCCCAACCAAACACCGGACGATCAGCGAACAGACGGAAAGCGGAATGCCAGCGGTTGAAGCGTTCCAGGTTGGAAGCGTCGGTGGAAATGTTGGTGATGGACTGGATGTTCTCCACGATGTCGCCCGACGCATCTTGGTTGTTATGCTCCAATGAATCGATAATCTGGTGCTGGAAGGTGAAGAACAGACCCGTGAGAATCACCAGTGTGGTGAAGATCCATCTGAACTTGATTTTCAGTAATACACAGGCAAGTACCGCAAGCGAAGCGGCCAGGCTGACCCAGGCTGCACGGCAGCTCGACAGTACCATGGCAAGGCTGAGAAGCGCTACGACACCCAGGATGATGATCTTCCGGCGGGTGGTGATGCCAGGGATGAAGACGTAGGTGATGGCCAAAATCAAGTAGATGGCCAAGGCAGCGCCGTATGCAGTGTGGTCGTTGTAGAAAGGCGACATCACCCAGTGGGCTGAGTCGTTGTCAAATCCATGCTGCGCGTGAATGATGGTGGTGTAGACGACCACGATGCAAAGGCTGGCGATATAAAGCCAGATGAACCAATCGATGTTCTTGGGTTTTTTGAACAGTAAGGCGCAGAAGAAGAACGATGGGACGACGAACCAAAGCCTCGATACGATGAACTTGATGGAAACCAAAGGCATCTCGCTGGTGATGGTGGTGACAATCATCCATATGAACATGCAGTAGATGACAATGGCGATGGGATGTCGCGCGATTCTCCGGTCGTAGTTCCCTTCATAGAGCAACTTGGCAACAAACAAAATCAGCATGCCAGCCAGCAAAGGTTCAGCAGGCAACGAAACAGCCAATTGCTCGAACTCTTGCAAGGTCACGGAAAGGGGAACGGTGAAGCTAATAAGCAACATCACCTTATCAAGGGAGAAGATATACAATAGCAGGATACCCAGCACCGCCGGCACGGCAAAGAACAGGTAATTGTTCTTGTTAACCAGCAGGTACAGCGCCACGGCGACAAAGAGCGCCGAGACTAGGTAGAGCCACGCTATTTTAGCTTTTTTGCTCATGACTGGGCAGGAACGAATTTCTTTCTGTTTTCGATGACGAACAGGACAAGGAGGGTGAGCAGGAAGGCGCCAAGGCCGCAGAGTGCCACCACCACCCATCTCACAGGATACGACTTCTTGTCGGCTGGGTAAGGTTCAGTTACGATATTGGAGTAGGTAAGATCGGAGTTGTAGAACCGCAGTGATTGTTCGTAGTCCAATTTGACATTGACAAAAGTCGTGGCTTCAGCGATGATCTTGTTTTCCAAGTCAATGGCCTCAGGACCGTATTGCTCGAGATTACGCATCAATTCGGTTGCTTTCGATGAACCGTTGAGATATCCGCGCGTGATTTCGCGGCTTTGTCCTGCGTAGTTGGCCATGCCATAGTTGGTTCCCAGGTCGGCCAATTGTTGTTTCAGGTTCTCGATATCCTGCTGCTTCAGTTCGAGCTGTTGGGCATACATGTTGACAACCTCACCAGCTTTGTCACGGTGGAGCTTACCTACCTTCTGATCGTAGAAATAGAGGATGTCCTTTGCAATGTTGCAAGCCACCTGTGGGTCTTTGTCGTTGACAACGATTGACACGGCTTCGTACGGGGTCTTGCTGATCTTGATCTTGTCGTGATACTCAAGCATCATATAGGTCTTTGCAAACTGATAGTTGCGGTCGATCTTGTAATCGGTCCAGAGGTCGTACTTCTCGATGATGGAGTCGGCGATGGACTGCGAGTTGATGATTTGGAGCATCTGCTCGGTCTCGCTTTCATCGGAGTAAGGGCTGATGTTGGCTGGGTAGGCGATGGCTTCCGATTTATAGAGCGGAGTGATGAAGGTCGCGCTTGAGAAGATCGCGCCGCAGATGGCCGCAACTACCGTGATGATGATGATGTGCCACTTCCATTTGTAGATCAACTGGACGAGTGAAAGGTTGTTGTAATTGTTATCCATATTGTTATTATTGATTATCGGTGTTGGTATGGGTGTTATGGTTTGAGTTGGTTTTTCTTTGGTTTCTTTAGGTTTCCTGGGTTTTTTCCTCGGCACCGGCGGCCTCTTCCCGAAAAAAGCCTCCGTAGCGTTCCATCAGTGCCAATACCAAGAGCAGCAGGACAAAGGTAGCCAATACGGTGATGGTGACGATGATCCATCGGATGGGGTAGGTTTTGTGTTCTGCCTGGAAAGCGGAAGTCACCAGGAATTTGTGCGGGACATCCTCGGTGGCATCGACTTTGGCCTCCTCGTATTTGGTTTTCACCAACGAGAGTTGCAAACGGTCGTGGTCCAACTTTTCGCTGATGGCGTAATAGGCACCGCCGTATTGGGCGAGCACGTCGAGGTAATCCTGGATGTTTTTTACGCCTTGTTTGTTGCCTTTGCCTAGTTCAACCGCCAGCTGCTGGCTGAGCATCTCCACCTGTGACTCATAGTCAAACACGCCGAGTGCACGGAGTGTGTTGAGCGAGTCCTCAAGGGCCGCCATTTCCGAACACAGGCTATTGTATTCCGCCTCAACCAGTTGGAAAGCCTTCACGGCGACTTCCTTCTGCATGGCGTTCATCGTGCTGTCGTACAACTCGGCAATGTCGTTGGCGATTTGTGCGGCCAAAGCAGGATCAGAATCCATGACAATGATCTTAACAGCATTGTACTCTGTCCGACGGAACCGGATACGGCTGTCGTACAGTTTGTTGAGTTTGGTGTACGGGTATCTTGAGTCGGGCTTGATGCCGTAATGCTCCATGAGGTGGTAACGCTCAATGACTTTGTCGCGGATGCGGTTCGAGTTGAGTACTTGAAGCATCTGCTCGGTCTGTTCGCTCTCTCCAAACTCCAGAATGTCCTTGTTCGACTGGTAAGTAGTACTAATCAGTATTTTCGAGATGGAGTTGCTAGAAGTGGGGTAAAGGATTGCTGTGGATTTATACAGTGGCGTGATGAAAAGCGGGGAGCTGAACAAAACCGCCAGCAGGGCTGCCGCAATCAATATGATGAGGACGCTTTTCCGATATGCAGCCAAGAGTTTGAACAGACTCTTTGAGCTGTAGGCATCCTTTTGTTTGTCATCCATGTTGTTTTTGTTTTCGAATAAGAGGCCAAAATTAGAAAAAAACATTGAAAGGACAATGAAAATTCGTTTTTTTTGGTCATCTTTTTTCGGCAGGAAGCACGAGAGTGACAATCTCTTTCAGCCTAAGCAGCTTGGTGGCAAAAATCAGTCCCACGTTGGCAACAAAGCCAATGCCAAAGGCCAAGAACCAACTCACATCAAGCATCTTGGTGAGCCAAGTGCAGAGCATGACGCTTCCCATGAAAGCCATCAGATGGATCCAATAGCGCCAGCCTAACCTTAGTTTGAAAATCTTTTCACAGAGGAGGTATTGGGCCAAGGCGGTGACGGTCTGTACACAGAGGCTGGTACAGGCGGCACCCACTGATTGGAATCTTGGGATGACGATGAGATTCAGCAGGATGTTGATGACCACGCCGGAGGCCGCCACCAGGTTGAGTTGCTTGAGACTGCCGTTGGCGGTGAGCAGCGTGCCGAAGACGTATGTCGTGGAGAGGCAGAAAAAGCTACCCATCAAGATGGGGAAAACCTTTGCGTATTGGCCGACGCGCAGGAGGTAGGCGGCTTCGGTCTCTCCCTCCGCGGTGCGGGTGACCAGCTGCATGATTTCTTGACTGTAGAAAACACACATCACCATGACGATGCCGGTCATGGCCACCATGACGTTAAACGAGGTCTTGACCAGGTTGTTGAGCTCCGTCTTGTTTTTCAATGAGGCGGTGAACATGGGCAAAAGCATGATGGCAAAAAGGTTGGAGATGTTGTTGCCTGCATCAAACAACCGGTAGGCACGGCCATAGATGCCTGCTTGTACTCCCTGGTCATCGAGAAGCCGTTCCAACAGAAAAGGCTCAATACGGCTGTAGATGCTCATCAGCAGGACCAGCAGGGCAAAGGGAAGACTTTGGGCCAGTATCTCTTTCAGGAACTTGAAATTAATTCGGAAACTCAAATGATCAACATGCTTCAACACAAGAAACAGGGCCAAGGCGATGGTGCAAAGATAGGCGAGGGTCTGTACTTGCAGGAACCACACCACATTGAAATGCCCAAGAGAGAACCATCCCGTCCATAGGATGAGGGCCATCAACAAGATGGCAAGCAAACGGTCGAAAACCGAAAGAAAACTGTCGGCCTTGAAAAGCAACAGTCCCTGCATGTTCGATCGTAGAAACAGGACAAAGGAGAGCAGAATCTGGTTCAACCCACACCAAAACAGTATCTTGAGTTGATACCCCTCGCGGAAACCGTTGATGTAACCAACGGCAAAGATGATGATGGCGTAACACAATCCGAGCAACAACTTGATCTCCGCTAAGCCCGCAAAGTGTTTCGAGAGCATCTTGTTGTCGCTGGCAATGTTGCGGCTGTTGAAGTTGGTGATGCCCAGATCGAGCAATATATAAAAAAGGTACGAGAAATTGAAGATGGAGAGGTACTGCCCGTAAAGAGCGTCGCCAAGCCTGTTCTGCACCTCGAGGTCGATGCCGAAATACCAGAAAGGCTTCACCAGTAAGTTGAGGAAAAGCAGGAAGATGATATTCTTGATGAAGCGATTCTGCATCTCGACGGAGGTTTGGCCTGCAAAGGTAGGAAAAATCCAAAAAAAGCAGTCAAAAATAAAAAAAGTTGTATTTTTACACCCTAATTATGAACGGAATGAACAAAGAACAGGAAGAAGTCGATGTGATGACGGAGGAGCTGGTGGAGGAGGAAAAGAGCCTGGTGCTTCACAACGACGATTACAATACTTTCGAATACGTGATAGAGACCCTCGTTGAGGTTTGCGACCATACTTACGAACAGGCCGAGACCTGTGCCTGGATTACCCACTACAAAGGCAAATGCGCCATCAAGCACGGCACCTTCAAGGAATTGAAACCTTATTACGATGCCATGCTCGACCATCATCTTTATGTTAGTATACAGTAGTCAGAAGAAAGAAGTCAGAAGAAGATGGCTTATACAATAGAAGAACGGGGGGCTATACAAAAAGCTTATGAGGACATGCTGGCGGACATCCGTCCGCAGGTTTATGAGCCTCAGAAGCTTAAGGCTGTCGATGATGCCTATCACTATAGTTTGGAGAAGTACGATGGCAAGTACATGATCTCAGGAAAGGCCTATCTGTTTCACTTGATCGATCTGGCTCGCATCGCTGTTCTGGAGGTAGGTCTGGGCTATAGGTCAGTCGTCGCCTCGTTTCTGCATGGCATCACCTACAAGGAGAATGTCGACATCAAAGAGATTGAGGCGAAATTCGGCAAGCCTATAGCCGTCCTCCTGGATGGATTTGACAAGATCTCAGCGCTGCATACCGAGAAGGTGGCCTATAACTCCGATAACTTCCGGGACCTGTTTTTGTCACTTGTAGAGGATATGCGAACGGTTCTGTTGAAAGTAGCGCATCGAGTATATGATGTGCGCAATCAGCAGGATGTCGATGCCGACCGTCTGGGGAAGTATTTCCATGAGATCAAATACATTTATATCCCCATTGTACACCGCTTAGGTTTATATAAAATCAAAGCGGAACTTGAGGAAAAACTGATGCTCTATGAGAATCCGGAGGTGTTTCATGAGATCAAGTCGAAAATCGAAGCTAGCGAGGAAAGCCGTAGGCATATCGCGGAGCGTTTCCTGACGCCTATCAGAAACCGTCTGGACTCTGAGATCAAGAGCGGGAAATACAAGTTCACCTATCAGATCAAATGGCGCGTCAAGTCCATCCCCTCCATTTATGCCAAGATGAAGGCTCAGAACGTGCCTTTCGAAAAAGTATACGACCTTTTGGCCGCCCGGGTAATCATCGACTGTGCACCAAAAGACGAAATCAGCTATTGCTGGTGCGTCTATGCCGACATCACCAATCTTTACGAACCGGTGCCGGAACGCATGCGCGACTGGATAACCAAACCTAAAGCCTCTGGCTATGAATCGCTTCACGCTACCGTGAAGTTTGATGAGAAGGTGTTCTTTGAAGTCCAAATCCGTACCACCAGGATGGATGAGATTGCAGAAACTGGCCAGGCTGCCCATTATCTTTATAAAGGTGACAAACAGAGTTCGGAAGACTGGCTCGTTAACGTCAGACAAGTGCTTGAAAACCCTGAGTTGGTGTCGTTCGATACCTCTTACCGAAAGAATTACCAGTCTGACAAGATCTTCATCTTTACGCCAGAAGGCGACCTAAAACAATTGCCTAAAGGTTCCACGGTACTGGACTTCGCTTACGAGATTCATAGTAAGGTGGGAGAGACCTGCAACGGCGCCCGTGTCAACGGTAAGGTGGTGCCCATCCGTCATGTGCTCACCAACGGCGATCGCGTGGAGATCATCACCAACAAAAAACAGTCGCCCAACGCCGACTGGCTCAACTGGGTGGCCACCGAGAAATCGAGGAACAGGATACGCCGTTTCTTGAAAGAGCAGGAACTGAAAGAGTCGGAGCTGGGCAAGGGTATGCTCCACAGGAGGTTGAAAAACTGGAAAATCCCCACCACAGAGGATGTCATCGAACTGCTGGTAAAAGCCTTCAAAACGGAGAACTCCCTGCAACTCTATCACAAAATAGCAACCGAACAGATTAACCTAGCTGACATCAAGCATTTCCTCGCCACTGAGTTGGAGCAGAAAGGCGAACGGACAGAGAAACCCGTGGAGCAGGTGGAGACCTTCAAAAAGGAGAACTTTGAAGAGGAAAGCCTTTCCATCGGCGAGGATATCAAAAACGTGAACTATAAGCTGGCCAAATGCTGCAACCCTATCCCTGGCGATAAAGTGTTCGGGTTTGTCACTAACGAGGGTAACATCACCATACATCGGGTGAACTGCCCCAATGCCAAGAGCCTCCAGGACCGCTACGGTTACCGCATCATCAAGGTGAGGTGGAACGGCATCGAAAACGGCGTCTCGCAAGCCACCATCGGCATCAACGGAAACAATAAGCAAGGCCTCCTCGGCAAGATCACCAAGGTCATCTCGGAGGATATGCAGGTCGATATGGTAAACGCCCTGTTCAATACGAATAAAAAAGGCTTCTTTGAAGGAAGAATAACAATACAAATATCTGATATTGAATTACTTGAACAACTAATGGAACGCATCAGAGCCATCGAGGGCATCACCGAGGTGGTTCGGGTAGATGAAAACTGAAAGTGGAAAACTGAAAACGGAAAGTTAACATGAGAAAACTAATCATACTTTGGGCTTTGTTTATGGGTCTTGTAGGTGGGCTCACCGCACAGGAAATGCCTACGGTGACCATCGTTACTGATGGCCCTATTGTCAATACGCCTGCCGTACACGGCACCATCACCGTCGACGACCACAACGGCACAGTGATCCAAATGCATGCTGGTTTCAAGATCAGAGGCACTTCCTCGCAACAGTACGACAAGAAATCGTATCGTGTGGAGCTGTGGACCGATGAAACTGGTACTGAGATTGCCGACACGACATTCCTCGGACTGCGCAGCGACGATGACTGGAACCTCGAAGCCATGTGGGCGCAACCGCTCCGCTTACGCGACAAAGTGGCCAATGAACTCTGGATGGAGATGTACCAACTGCCCTATCTTGAAAATGAGCCCACAGCCTTGCCGGGCATCCGTATGGAGTATGTCGACCTCTATGTCAACGAAACCTTCATGGGGGTGTATGCCCTTACCGAACGCATGGACCGCAAGCAGCTGGGCCTGAGAAAATACAACGGCAACATCAGGGGACTGCTTTTCAAAGGGAACGGCAACGGGGCCCCGACATTCGACACCTTGCCGGGTTACGACAATTCATTGGATACCTGGGATAACTACGAATGGGTCTACCCGAACGAAAGCGACACTGTGATCGACTGGAGTTCATTGTACAACTTCACCAATTTCGTGATGAACGCCTCTGACGTGGCCTTCTATTCGCAGTATAGTACCATGTTCGACGCCGACAATGCCGCGGATTATTTCATCTTCATCAACGTGCTGAAGGCCATGGACAATATGGGCCGCAACCTTTTTGTAGCCCGATACAAGAAGACAAGCACGTTCTTCTATGCGCCATGGGATCTCGATGCCATCTGGGGATTGGATACCGACGGCAATCCGACTGCCAGCGCCGAAGGCATCCTCAGCAACGGGTTCTTCGACCGGTTGAGGGACGACTGCAGCGAGAACGGCTTTTCCAACAAGACTCGTGACCGCTATAACGCCCTGCGCGAGACGGTGCTCAACCGTGAACACATCATGGACCTCGTTCGTGAACAATACCAAGCCTTGGTGGACTGTGGTGCCTACGACCACGAACACGAGGCATGGCCTGAGTTCACTGTAGATGAGAGCCTGCTCGATGTGATGAGCAACTGGCTTGACACGCGCTTTGCCTATCTCGACGTGGAACTCAACGCCACCTGCGGTACTTGGGATGTCGAAGAAGTGGAGGAGGAGCAGGAGTTGTACGGCGAAACCACCATTCGCGTTTACGATATGATGGGCCGACTTGTCCGTGTTCAAAATAACGCATCCACGCATTCTACGATCGATGGTCTGCCCAGCGGCATCTATATCATCGTCACCTATACCGCCGGACACCAACAGGTGGACCGTGTGTTCGTCAATCACTAAAAACCACCGATATGAAAAACAAATCCCCAAAAATCAGAGTCTTTGTCTCTTCCACCTTCCTCGACATGCAGAAGGAACGTGACGTGTTGAACCTCGAAGTGTTTCCCGTTGTGAAAGGCGTATGCGACAAACTGGGTGTGGCTTTCAACGCCATCGACCTGCGTTGGGGCATCACCCAAGAAGACCAACTCAAAGGAAGCGTTGTCGACCTGTGCCTCGACGAGATTCAGCATTGCAAACCCTATTTCATCGGCTTGATTGGCAACCGTTATGGCTGGATTCCCGACAAGCAGGACCCTGACCTGGAGGAGAAGTTCCAGTTCATCAAGGAAAACGAGGACAAATCCGTCACCGAGTTGGAGATGATTCTGGGAGCCATATCGGCGGAGAACCGGGAACGGTGTTTCTTCTATTACAAGGACCCAAAACTCTTTGATGCCAGCGCCAGCGACAACCATGAGGACATGATCGACGCCCTGAAACAGAAGATCAACAAGATGGATATCGCCCACAGCGATTATGATTCGTACGAGCAGTTCAAGGAGTCGGTCTTGAACGACCTTTTGGAGGCCATCAAGGCGGATTATCCCGAAGGCAGTGATATGATGGAGGTCCGGCAAGAGGCCTACTTGAATCTTAAGGAATCCGGTTTTGTTGATCGCATGTACACGGCTTTTCAGGCGATCGATATCCTGACCTATGCACAGGAACACCATGTCGCCGTGGCAGCGGTCTCTCCTCACGGACTAGGGAAGACCTCCATCTTCAACCACCTCATCAACCGTATGCCTGATGTCGACAAGATCATCATCAACTTTGAGGCGGACGTGACCATGCGTTATTTTCCAGGCCATTATCTTTATACATTGATCAAAAACGGTTTGGAGCAATATGGTTATGAACTGGAGGACCAACCGGCCTGTCCCGACTCGGAAACGCTCAACAACTACGAATCGTACATTCAGGCCATGCTTTCCAAACTGAAGTTCAACTTACATTCCCTTAAGTTCAAGCGGCCGCTGTATATCTTGATCAATGACGCAGACCTGTTTTTCGCTGCCGACGATTCCAAGACCTTCAACTGGAGTTTCCTCTTCGACACCAGCCATCTGCCCGACAACCTTTATGTCATTATCACAACTAACCGCGAATTGGAATCTCCAATGACTTGTGCCAAGATGCACATGTCAGCGGACGACGACCCGAAGAAGTTCTTCAGTGATTACTTGGCCCAATTTGCCAAGAAGATCGACGCCGATATTCTGGAAACTGCCGATTCGAGACTGCAATACTATGATTATAAGTATATCGCAGAGTATCTCATTTATTATTGCAATTTCTCATCCTACAAGCAGGTGTCGAGAGATTTGCTGAGCAAATCCAATTTTGTGGATGTCCTGACCTATGTTTATGATACTTTTGTGTCGGGCATGTCGGCCCAATGTGCTTCGGTATTCACCGAAATCCTGCTGCGTTTGTATTATTTCCAGCCGGGTATGTCTGAGACGGCATTGTTCGACTCCTACAGTAAGGATACTGCGCTTGAGTCCACGGCCTACCAGGTGTATATCGACCTGACAGAGATTGAGAAGGCGCAGATCATGCGTTGCCTAAGGTATTTCACCAGTGTGGAGAGCGGAACGATCTTTATTTCTGAAATCTATGTGAAGTACTTTATCGAAAAAGAGAACAAGCACCTCCTTGACGTTTTGTCGAAAACCAGCGTCGAGAGAGCCCGCAAGGCTGCGAAGGATTACCTTGATAACATGGGCTTGGCTGAGAACGGAACGGTATACGTACATGGTAAAGCTTATACCCCTGCCGAGTATATGGAGTTTGTGAGCCAGACCACCGTGGAACGGAACCGTTACATGGAATATGCCCTGATGGATCCGTTGTGCGTCTATCTTGAAAAGACCATCAAGGCTTTTGCCGAAGAGTTGGCCACCCGAGAAGGAGCCTTCGAGGTGGATGTCCCCTCTGATAGGGATATCAGGATGATGGTATATATCCAGGAAGCCGCCAAGCTTTTTAAAATGGACACACGTTCCGATTCCTATTTCGAAATCTTAAGGAATCCCGACCTGATGCTTTTTATCTGCGCCAGAAGCCATGCCCTTTACCGTCGGCTGATCGATGATTATTACGAAATGCAGCTCCATATCCAAAAGACCCAGTTTAGCCGTGTCGACATGAATTCCATGAAGTTCGCGATGAATTATGCTTTGGATCCCATTGCGAAGGCCGACAAGGAGAAATACTCGGAGTTTGCCGTATGCAACGCCATCGAGCAAGCCATCTGGGTGTTGGAGGAGCGCGACATGATTGAAAAAGCCTACGGCGAGATGAGCCGCTTAGAGGTTGAAGAAGGGGAGGGCGCCTTGACCTTACAAGATTACGCAATCAATGCCTGTAGTAACGAGGCTCAGGAACGCTTGTATGAGATCGATTACGACAGCGACGAGGAGGATGTGGACACCTTGATCGAGGTGGTGAACCGGGTGATCGGCTATTTCAACAATACGAATACATTTACGGACAGATTGCTTTATGGTGCCTATATGCTACGAATCGTTGCTGTTTTGAAGGAAAAGGATGCATTGCCCGACGACTATAACGAGGCGATTCCGGGTTTGATTAAAGCGATCAAACTATACCTTGTTTTCTGTTTCTTCCCCGAAGTTCACACTTGGTTCGACGATATTTTCAAGGTTATTCAACCATAATCTTGAGGATTTCCACGTCGGTCTCCTTCATGCCGTAGCGCCCGAGACAGCCGATGTGGTCGATGGTTTCCTCAACATCTTTACCGATGATGCCGTCGCCGCCTAGGAGGTTGTTGCCGTTTTTGCTCATCTCGAAACCGAGCAAGCCGGCTTCCACGGCCAAGGCGATCTTGCCGGCGCAGGAGGGCTTGGCACCATCGCACACGATACCGGCGGCCATGCCCAAGGCATTTTCCAAGGTGTGTTCGATGATTTCGAAACTATGTCCCAGCAGGTAGGCGATACCGCATCCCGAGGCACAGCCTGCACTGACAGCACCGCAGTAGGCTGAGAGGCGGCCGATGCCGGTCTTCTGGTGGATGGCCACCAGATTGGAGAGGGCCACGGCACGGATGGTGCGGTCCTCATCGATATGGAACTCCTCTGCGAAAGCCAGGATGGGAAGGCTGACGGTCATGCCCTGGTTGCCACTGCCCGAGTTGATGATGACAGGCATCTCGCAGCCGCTCATACGGGCATCACTGCCTGCAGCGGCCCAGGCTTTGGCCTTCTGGCGGATGTCGTTTCCAACCCGAAGGATGGTGCTGCCTACGTTGGCGCCCCAGTTGTTTTTGAGGCCTTCCATGGCAATAGCCTTGTTGCATTCCATCTGTGGACAAATGATTGGCTTCAGCTCTTCGATGTCAACCGTGTTGGCGAAGTCATATATCTTCTTCATGCAGAGGCATTTGCGGTCGGTGAGCTTGGCGTTGGCATCGGCTTCGTAACCCGTATCGAAGAGCACCTCTTCATTCTTTTCAATTTTTACTATATTAGTATGGTGTCCTGCAATACGAACGCTTGCCGATTGGTTGCCATCATAAAGGGTGACGGTGACGTCGAGTTGGGCGATGACGTTGAGCGGTACGATGGTCATCAGGGTGTCGTCGAGGAATTTGACGATTTGTTGTTTCTGTTCGGGGGTGACTTCGGCGATGACTTCCAGTGCCTTGTCGGGGTTTCCGGCAACTATGCCAGCTGCCACGGAGGCTTTCAATCCTTTCATGCCCTTGGTGTTGGGCACGATGACGCTCTTCACGTTCTTGATGATGTTGCCGCTGGCTTTGATCTCCACCCGTTTGGGCATGGAGCCCAGTACCTCGCGCGCCTTGGCGGCGGCGTAGGCCAGACAGATGGGTTCGGTACAGCCCATGGCGGGCACGAGTTCTTCTTTTAGGATGGCCAGATAGGACTGGTAACAACAATCGGATTTATCCATAGTTAGGAGTTGGGAATTAGGAGTTGGGAGTTGGGAGTTGGGAGTAATCAGTTGCTTCTCGAGATCATAACCAGGCTTACTTCAACATCGTCGTTCTCGGAGATCAGCTCGATCCAGGTGTTGTTTTCGCTGAACCATTTGTATTGACCGCCGATGCGGAAGATATAGGTCTTCTCTTCTTCGTTTTCGGAGATAGCGAGCACGAAACCGCCGTTTTTGCCGCTGTCGCTGCCGAAGGAGACAATCATCGGGAAGCTCTTGCCAGGGGTGAGGTTGCGGGCTTTCAGGATGACGTAGTTGGAACGGCGCGACGCCACGTCAACAGGATTGAAAGTAAAGCGGCGTGGGGTGTTGGCGGCCATAGTGAAGGCTTCGGTGTTGAGTTCGTACAGCTTATTGTCTTCGATGATCTTGTTGATTCGTGCGATCATCTCGGTGGGGTAGGTCTCGCCGATATTCAGCTCTTCGGCTTTGGCGTATGCTTCAACGGCCTTGTCGAAGGTCTTGGAGGCAAACTGTTTGTCACCTTCCTTGATGAAGGCGTTATACTGTGGGCGTAGCGACTCGATTCTCTCACGTTCGAGACGAGCGGCCTCTTCGTCAGCGGCGATTTGGGCAAGGATGCCATCGATCTCGTTGATTTTGGCAGTGGCGATGGCATTGCCCTCGTCAATAGAGAACACTTCCTGGTATTTGGACTTGGCTTCCACATATTTTCCCTCGGCAAGGAGACTGCTGGCTGCATCAAGAGTATTCTGGATACGAGCCTGGCGTTCCGCTTCGGCGGCAGCGGCAGCTTCAGCAGCCAATCGGGCAGCCTCTTCTTCAGCAGCGATACGGGCAGCTTCTTCGGCGGCCAGACGTGCGGCTTCCTCCTCGGCGGCAATTCGTGCAGCTTCAGCTTCGGCAGCCAAACGGGCGGCTTCCGCTTCAGCGGCCAGTCGAGCGGCCTCGGCTTCAGCGGCTATTCTTGCGGCCTCTTCGGCATCCTGTTGGGCGATGAGGGGATCGAGACGTGAAATCATATCCAATGCGTAAGCATCACCAGCCACGATATTCAAAGCACTTTGGTACTGGATCTTGGCTTCTTTATAGGATTTGTTTTCGTAGAGTTGGTCAGCTTGGGCGATAACGGCGTTGTAGCGGTCGTTGATGTCCTTGGAGCCTCGCAATTCCTGCAGTTTGGCCATGGCTTGGCCGTCGTTGGGGAAGAGCTCCAGCGCTTGGTTCAGCTTCTGGATGGCACCGTCGAAGTTCTTGCGGAGGGCGAGGTTGTTGGCTTCGTCCATGAGGGTGTTGAAACGTGACACCTTCTCGTTATAAAGCGATTGCAAGCGTTTGGCTTCGGTGATGCGTTCTTTGGGCAGGTTGTCGTTAGGGAAGATCTCCTTGGCGATTTCGAACTGCATGATGGCGGCGTCGAAGTTTTCCTCTTCAAGGAGGCTGTTGCCTTGTGTGATGGCTGTGTTGTAGGCTTCCTGCTTGTCGCTGCGCTCTTTGAGGATGGCGCGGATCTCGTCGGCTTGGGCACCCACGTATTTGTCGCCAGGGAAGATGGCCAAGGCTTTGTCGTATTCGGCGAGGGCTTCTTCGTATTTGTTTTGGGCGTGGAATGCGTCGCCGGCGTCGAGGTGGGCGTAGAAGATTTCCTGACGCTCACTGTCCTGTTGGATCTTCACAAGGGTCTGGTCTAGTTTCTTCTTGGCCTCGGCGTCGTTGGGACGCTGCTTGAGGGCCATCTCGTAATACGTCTTGGCGCTGATATAGTCGTTGGCGGCGAACTTGGTGTTGCCGCTCTTCATCAGTGATTCATAACTCTCAGCGTTCTGTGCCTGAACCCCTGTTGAGCACAGCACTGCCGCGCCTAATAAAATCCCAAATAATATGTGTCTTTTCATAGTTTTCCGTTTTAACTCGCTTCGCTTCGTTGAGGGCTTCGCCGTTCCGTTCTCCGTTTTCCGTTAACGAATTATTCCGTCTTTTATTGTAATAGTCCTATCCGACATGGCTGCCAGTTCCGGGTTGTGGGTGACGATGACAAAGGTCTGGCCCAGTTCATCACGTAACTTAAAGAACAGCTTGTGCAACTCTTTGGCCGAGGCTGAGTCGAGGTTGCCCGAGGGTTCGTCGGCCAGCACCACGGCGGGTTTGTTAATCAAAGCCCGTGCCACGGCGATGCGTTGTTGCTCGCCGCCGGAGAGTTGCGAGGGCTTGTGGTCCTTTCGTGCCGTGAGGTTCAGGTACTCAAGCAGTTGCATGGCGTGCTTTACGGCTTCTTCTTTAGGCGTTCCGCCGATGAAAGCTGGAATACAGATGTTCTCCAAGGCAGTGAACTCAGGCAGCAGATGGTGGAACTGGAACACGAATCCGATTCGTTTGTTGCGGAATTCAGCCAGCGCCTTGTCGTTGAGTCGGTTGACCTCGGTGCCGTCGATGAGCAGGGTGCCTTGATCGGCGCGATCCAAAGTGCCGAGGATGTGGAGCAGGGTGGTCTTTCCAGCGCCGGAAGCTCCCATGATGCTTACAATCTCTTTCTTGGCAATGTGCAAGTCGACGCCCTTGAGGACCTCGAGTTCGCCGAATGACTTATGGATGCCTGTTGCTTGGATCATTCCGTGAAATTTGGCGCAAAGATAAGAAAATTATTTCTTTTCGCTGTCAACATTAAGCATCACAATCGCGAACAGCATCACGAAGGCTGCCACCCACTGCACTGACGAATAGGTGGTTTTGTTGACGAAGTAGTCCAGCACCACGGCGGTGATGGGATACATGAGCTCAAGGAAGGTCGACAACGAGGCCCTTACATGGCGCAAACCATAGTAATACAAGAAGATGGCACCCGATCCCGTAGTCAGGCCGATGAGGGCAATGAAAAGCCAGTTGCGTTGGGTCACCTGGGTGAAATCACCGATATGGCCCGCAAACAACACGATGACGAGCATGATCAGCGTGGTGAAGCCATAACGGAAGAAAGTGGAACTGACAAAAGAATAGCGCCCCAGAATCTTCTTCGAGAATACTGTAGAACTGCCAAAAGAGAAAGCGGCCAGTAGCGACAACAATGCGGCATAAACCGTGGTGATGCCCTCAGTGCTGAAATCGGGGAGCGACCATCCAAAGGTGAGGAAATAGCCTGCTATCAGGGCGATGCCAGCCCAAATGGTGAAATGCCTTTTTATCCGTTCTTTCAGAATGATGCGTGCCAAGATGACGGCAAAGACGGGCTGTAGCTTTTGGAGAAGGACAACAACGGACAAATGGTTGAAATGCAATAGAAACAGCGACTTGACGATGGCCAAAGTGCCCAAGGCGCCACCAAAAAGGGCGATGAGGCTGAAATAGAGCAAGTCGGAACACGTCATGGTCTTCAGGTGACGGTATTCCCTGAAGAAGAACAAATTCATCAACAAGAAGGGACAAAGGTGGATGACAAAGACCACAAAAGCAGTGTTGAGGTTATAAAGCTGCGGTGTGAGTAAGATGCCGTCCACGCCCCAAAGCATAGCAGAAAACGCTACTGCGAAAGCGCCGATGACCTTTGTGTTTTGTTGACCTTCTTTCATCTCAGTTGCATGTCATTAGCGGTGGCTTCCTTCTCCCAGCGCACACACATGATAATGGAATTGACGAGATAGACGACGTACATCATCGTGATAGGGAAGTTCCCTGCCTTGATGTACATGAAGATGCTGACGCAGTTGATGGCGATCCAGAGCCACCATTGCTCGCTGAACATCCTGACCATCAATATCATGGCTACGACTTGCATCACTGCTTTGGAGGCATCGGCAAAGGGCGCAAGATCGTTGGTAAAGCGTTGCATGAGCCAGCCTACTAGCGCGGTGCCCACTACAATCACAGCCAAACTGATGAGCCGCGCTTTGTTTTTCATGTGGATTTTCCTTACTTCATGGGTCTCCTTGTTCATGTTTTTCGACCAGGTAAAGAACCCGACGAATTGCATGATGAAATTGAAGATGGTTACACCCATATCGGCATAGAGCTTTGAAATCAAAGTAATGTAGATCATTAGACAACAGTGGATGAAGCCGAAAAGGTAGTTGGAGAGCTTTCCTTTGCCGCCCAAGACCACGTTGATGATGCCACAAGTTGATGCCACGATGTGAATCCAGTAAAAACGGTCATCGCTTTTGTCGTATTTGAACAGAATGGACATCACTGTGATGATGACACATACCGTAACAAGCCAAATGATGTCAAAAGGCTTCCATCCCGAAAGCTCTTCTTTTATCATTGCTTTGAATTTTTGCATTTTTCGTTCTGTTTTGAGCCGCAAAGGTAGGAAATAATCCGTATCTTTGCAGAAACGAAAGCGATGAAAAGCACAAAGATTCAACAGAAATACGATGCCTTCGTGGCATATTTCCAGGAGCATATGCCCTTGGCAGCTTCAGAACTGCAATTCCGTAACCCCTACGAGCTTTTAGTAGCTGTGATCTTATCGGCGCAATGCACCGA
>JAILBC010000130.1 GCA_024681295.1 Bacteroidales bacterium | reverse complement strand
TAACTATTTCAACCTCAAAAACCAGGCAACGAGAGTCAACGGTGTTGGTTTACGAGAAACAGATAGAGTTCACCCTTTATTACGTTGAAGAGATTCGAATTGGTAAGAAAAGCCTAGCTTTTCAAACTTTATATAAACGATCAACAAAAAAACCCCTCAAAGTGAGGGGTTAGTCTTTGTTATCGCGGGGGGTACATCCTAATGGCCGTCCCTTTACGTCTTGATAATCATTTCATTTTTCATTCCGTGTCCGCGACCAACTGATGCAAAGATACAACAATTTTTTTATTCCGCAACATTTTCATCGAAAAAAATACGTATTTTTGCCGCTCACTTAATGAATCTTCAAATTGTAAAATAATGAAAAAAGCACTATTGATCATGGGAAGCGTTATCGCTTTGGCGGCTTGCACGGAAACTCAAAAACCTCAGCCGCGTTATCAAGTGACGGATTATCCTGAGGCCTTCAAGGATGAAACCGTCGTGGACAATTATTTCGGTACCGAAGTGGCCGACCCGTACCGCTGGCTGGAAAACGACACTTCGGCGGAAACCAACGCCTGGGTGGAAGCAGAGCGTAAGGTGACCGACGAATACCTCAGCCACATCCCCTTCCGCGGGGCGATCAAGGATCGTCTCACTGCATTGATGAACTACGAGCGTTACAGCGCTCCGCACAAGCGCTTCGGCCGCTATATCTATAGCAAGAACGATGGCTTGCAGAACCAGAGCGTCATCTATATGCAGTATCCCGACCAAGAACCTGAAGTGCTGCTCGACCCCAACAAACTCTCTGACGACGGCACCGTGTCGTTCGGAGGTGGCTCACAGTCGAACGATGGCAAATACTATGCTTACCTGATTCAACGCAGCGGCTCCGACTGGGTGGAAATCTACGTCATGGACATCGCCACTCGCGAACTCCTCCCCGACCATATCGAATGGGCCAAGTTCACGGGGGCTTCGTGGTACAAGGATGGCTTCTTCTATGCTGCCTACGACAAACCGGTCGAAGGCAAGGAGTTCAGCAATGTGAACGAAAACCATAAGATCTATTACCACAAACTGGGTACCTCACAGGACCAAGACCAGCTATTCTATAGCAACCCTGCCCAACCGCGCTATTTCCATCAGGTGGACCTCACCGAGGATGAGCATTACATGTTCCTCTTCGAAAGCGGTCAAGGCGCCGGCAGCACGCTGTGGATCAGAGATATGCAGGATCCTAAAGGCAAGTTTGTGCAGATTGCCGACAATATGGACTACCAGTACATGCCCATCGATGTCATCGACGATGTGATTTATATCTTCACCAATTACGATGCTCCTAAAGGCCGTGTGGTCTGTGCTCCTGCCAAGGCTCCACAAATGAAGAATTGGAAGGATCTCATCCCTGAGTCGGACAACGTGCTGGTTTCGGCACAGCTGGCCAATGGCAAGATGATTGTCACTTACGACAAGGATGCCGCCAACCACGCTTACGTCTACAATATGGATGGTACCATGCTCCACGAGATCGAGTTGCCCACTTTCGGCGAAGTCGGTTTCAGCTGCCGCTACGACGAGCCTGAGGTGTATTATGGATTCACTTCGTTCGTCTATCCGACCACCATCTTCAAATATGACATCGATAAGAACGAGTCCACGGTGTTCCGTGCGCCTCAGGTCGACTTCAACCCCGCCGACTTCACCACCGAGCAGGTGTTTGTCACTTCGAAGGATGGCACCAAGGTGCCGATGTTCCTGACCTATAAGAAAGACCTTGTGAAGGATGGCAAGAATCCCACCTTCCTGTATGGCTACGGTGGCTTCAACATCACCTTGAATCCTGGCTTCAGCACTTCTCGCCTGCCCTTCTTGGAGAACGGCGGCATCTATGCCCAGATGAACCTCCGTGGTGGTAACGAATACGGCGAAGAATGGCATCTGGCAGGCACCAAGCTGCAGAAACAAAACGTGTTTGACGACTGCATTGCCTGTGCTGAATACCTGATTGCCAACAACTACACCTCGGCTGACTACCTCGCTTTGAACGGTGGCTCCAACGGTGGCTTGCTGGTCGGTGCCGTCGTAAACCAACGTCCTGACTTGTTCCGTGTGGCCGTGCCGCAAGTGGGTGTGATGGACATGCTGCGTTATCACCTCTTCACCATCGGCTGGAACTGGGCTTCAGACTATGGCACCAGCGAGGACGACGAGGCCATGTTCAAGGCTTTGTATGCCTACTCACCCTTGCATACGATCCAAAGTGGCGAGAACGTGCATTATCCGGCCATCATGGTGACGACGGCCGACCATGACGACCGTGTGGTGCCTGCCCATAGCTTCAAGTATGCCGCTACGCTTCAGGCCGCCCAGACGGGTTCGGAGCCGAAGATCATCCGCATCGACAGCAAGGCGGGTCACGGTGGTGGCAAGCCGGTGGCTAAGGTGCTGGAGGAACAGGCGGATATCTATTCGTTTATCCTTTATAATATGGGATTGAGTTATCCAAAGAAGTGACATCCCGCAGGGATGTTAGCTCTGTGGCGGGGATGCTACTTAGCGTTTTAAAAACTTTTCGAACCTATAACCGTTGTTGCTGCGATATCTGGCGACATAAATGCCTGGAGCAAGATTACCATTGGACACAGGTCTCCCTGATAGATCGTAAAGTTCAACGCCAAAAGGGACCTCATTGATCTCGTTTTCTGCCACGGCGTCGTTGGTGGAGATGGTGATATCGAAGCCGTTGTCTTCGGAAACCATCGGGTAGTTGGTGGTGACCAGACGGATGCGGTAATGCTCACCGGAAAAGATGCCTTGTGGAATGGTGACCGTGAGGCTGCCACTGGTGTTGGTAGTGACACGTCCCAGTTCGGTAGGCGTGCTGAAGCTGCCGTTGGCTGCGGAGAGTTGGGCGATGACCTGATTGGGCTCCTCATTGAGGTTTTCGGGGCTCATGGTGCCGGTGAGGGTGAATGGGATGGTCAACTCCTCTCCTATTATAAACTGGTTCTGCGGGATGGCACCCATCCGTATGGAGGGGTTGTAGATGAGCAATACGTCATCGACAAACATGTCATCGGAGGTGCCTCCCTCCCCGGGGATTTCGTTGGTGGTGATGGTGAACAAAATGTATCTGGGGTCGTTGCAGGGACCGTTGTGGACAAAAGGCACGGATAGACGGCGCCAGGTGTAGGCTCCGTTGGCAGGACTGGTGCGTTTGAAGGTCGCCATGGCCGAAGCCACCAACTTGTCGTTGGGATCCAAGGTGCCGTTGGCCACTTCCCTTAAGTCGGCATCGCCATGAACCAAGGCACGGGCACGGGCGTTCTGGTCGGCACTGGCGGAACGGAAGCACACCCATACCGTCAAGGAGTCGGGAACGGTGGTCAATGGTGTGCTGAAACGATCGTCGGAGCGCTGGGTGTAGTTGTAGTTGTTGCTGCCTGAGGCACTCATGCTGCCGGCGTTCATCCGGCCGCAGGTGAGGTTGCCGTTGGCGGTGACGCCCATGACCGACTTGGGCCACATCCGCACACTCTTCGTCCCTGAAGAGCCGGGCCTCACTTGGTTGGACGGCTCGATTTGTTTGGACAAAAA
>JAILBC010000115.1 GCA_024681295.1 Bacteroidales bacterium | reverse complement strand
GGTGGCATGATCGATCACGTAATCGATGCAGCGGAAATGGTTGACGGTCTCCATGATGTCATCGATACGTGTATTCTCTGTGGTGACGCCAAGAGTGCTCGTTTCAAAGATAAAACGGGTTTGTTCTTTGGTCAGGCGGCTTCCTTCAATATGATTGGAATTGTACGTCAAGTCGATTTGAACCCGATGGTAGACACCACCTTTCATCTGAGCCTCTTTTTGTTCGCGCAAAGCGGAAAGCAAAGGAGACAGCTTCTTTTTGCCTCGTTTGGGCAAAACCGCCTCGGCGGGGATGTTCCATGTCTTTCCTGTAAGGAACGCTCCTTCAATCTTCCTCGTAGCGCAATAGTTCCGGGCGGTACGTTCACTGATACCGTACTTCTCGGCGAACTGACTGACTGAGATATATTCCATCTATCGGCAAGTTTTTCTTTAGATTCCGCTGCAAAGATAGCGATTTTTGCCGATATCGGCAAGATTTTGCGTTTAAATCACTTTTTGTAGTGGTTCCATATCTGCTTGACCTTACCGGCGATTTCTTTGCGAAGCCACAGCGGTTCCAACACCTCTAACGCATCGCCATTCCAAAGAAGTTCCTGTTGGAAATCGAAAGTTGGCCTGACTTGCAGGATGAAGATGCTGTAATCATCATTGCGTTGCAGGCCGTCGTCCTCATGAAACTCAAATTTGTCTATTAACGTGCATAATCCTCACGTTATTTTCATTTTTAAAAACTCACCCAATCGGGTGTTCCCACAAAAGCCCTTCCTTTTACAATTCTTGCAGTGCTTTCCAATCCAAACATCATCGAATTGGTTCATGGCTTGCTCGACCAGCTAGGGGTTGTGGGCGAGGATGCCCACCTCGAAGTTGCGCGTACCATCACCTCGCCGCTCTTGCCTTCTGAATCTCTTCGTCAATCTCTTCCATCGTCAAGTCTGGGGTTTCACCATCCTCAGCACGCTCACGCATCACCTTGAAAGCAGCGTAGCAAGAAACCATTTGTTCTTGATTTAAGTTGTTTTTCATCTTAAAATGTCTTTTTTCTCACCAACTACTCCTCCTCTGGTTCATAAGGATACATTTCATTGATTTTGTCAACCCGTTCGAAAAACTCGTATGGATTCACCCCAGCGTGTATCGCAATCCCATTTGCACACTTTGGTTTTATACTTCTGGCAAATATCCATGCCACGGCCCCACTATTGATATCATACACAGCAAACGGCGAATTGTAACCATAATCCTCAGGCATCTTAACATCATAGCCATCATGGCGGATATAAAACGGCACCTTGATAACCTGATGCTCTATGCGACAGTCGCCTTGAAATACATCATCATAAGGTTCTCCTGCATTATATTCGTATGGTGCATCATCCCAATCATCTCCCCACTGCTCCCAAAGGGACACTTCTGTAAAAAACGCATAAAGCTCAGCCTGTCCTTTATGAAAACTAGGATTCGGATAATCTTGACTTTGTAATCTATAAACCAAAGGACTATCCATACTGTATATGCTGTTTCTTAACCCTTGTTTTACTTCATCCTCCAATCTTCTCTTGATGGTTCTGTATTCCACAGAGCGTTCCCAGGCCTTGCTTTCCGGTGTCAAGTCAAATACAGTTTCTGGAATAGCATCAACGTAACACAAGTGGAAGTCTTTATACTTTTCCCTCCCTAAAAACTGGCGTAATACAACTTTAATCATAGTTTTATCCGTTTATCTCTTTCGCAAACATCCTCAAAACCGCCAAAGTGGCCTCATTGGCGGAATCAAACTTCCGGTCGTTGATTTGAATCTTGTCTTCTCCTTTCTTCCAGCCGTAAAGATAGCAGTGCCAACGGTCATTATAATCACTGATTCCCACGCCGATGCCATACTTCTTATACAGTCGTGAAAGTATCGCACAAACAGTGATCGGTTCTGAGACTTCTTCACGAATTGGGTCATACACCGTATCTTCCAATGGCACTGGTTTATCCAGTTCCAATTGTTCCTCTGGCATCCACTCTGCCAACGACACAATCTCATCGTACTGCTCACGTGTTAGTTCGTCTTCGTTCCCTAAATAGCATTCATACGGCAAGTCAAAAACGCTTCCTTCCTCATGATGATTCAGATAATCGTGAAAGGTGTGCGGCGTTAACTTCACATTGTCCTTACCTTCTAGGATATCAAGTATTTTCTGCGCATTATGCACCAACAGTGGTGCTCCTGATTCGAAAAGTGCCAACGCAATCTCACAGCCCGCATCCACCCAGGACGAATAGCTCACTCCAAAGGTAATTAGCCAACCTCCAGGTGTATAATAGTCAGTCGCATGCACATCATTGCGCGATAAACCTAGCTCGCCATAGTGGTCAAAAGCCATTTCCTTGAATGCCTCCTCGCTGTCAAAATCCGTCTCGTCAGTAATTGGGCCGTGGTTTCCCAACTGATAACGCCTATAAAACTCTATATCTGTCAACGTCAAGGTTTCCTCTAAGAATTCCGCATATTCCCGTTTCTCTCTCTTGCTTTGCCGATACATACGCCGGAAGTGCTCTTTATAGGCCATATATGCCACTCGGTAATACTTGGAATAAATTCGAATGCTCATCTTAGGCAATGGCTCCCGATAAAACGCTGGCAAAGACACAACCTCAGTTGACATTTCTGGTTTTTTAAACGCTCCGTCAAGGTATTTCGGCTCTGATCTCCTGTAAACCTCCTCGTTCGCAATGCATTCTTTCAGCATCTTAATAACCTTTTTCAGATTCCTCGGCTTACACTTCTGCCAAGGCACAATCCGATCCAGATCCTTTCGTGCAATCCGCCCGGTACGCTGCCTCTTGGGCAAATGTTCATCCACATATTGATTATAGTTTCCCACATTAGCCGCAATCTCTGGAATCTTCTTCCGAAGGAACTCTGCCAGCGGTTCCAACAGCCACTCCATATCCATGGAATGCGTGTGTTTGTCTTCATCATTATGAATCTGACACCACCAATGTACATTTTCCACCATGTGCAGATAGATGTGCCCACGATACTGTGTCACAGACAGATGATACCACTGTGACTTCATCGGATAATTAGACTTCCACTCCTTCAAATAATCCGAACGTGTATAAGGCTTTTCATCCGACCATTTCTTTGCATAGTTGAATGAGCACCAATCTGATGGTTTTCCTCTCGGTACCTCAATCCATAGTGAATGGCGATAATCATCCCCCGAAGGAGCAAACACGTCAAGAATACCCTTAATCTCCATCAGCAATTCCAACGACCGACCCGATACACAAATCCCGTTCAGCTCCTGGTTTCCACATTCAGCCCGCTCCATCAGCGGAATCGTAAGACTTATTTTTGACATACTTAGTTTTTATAGTTTTAATTCACCCTTAAGTAGCAGTATTTCAAAAATGTTTCATTCAAAATGAAAAAAAATTTTGGCAAAGCATTCCCCGCTTTTCATTATGTTTGCATTTTCAATTGATTACCTATGACTCTCGAAGAAGCCATCCGAACCCGACACAGCGTGCGGCAATACCTCGAAAAGCCCATTGAGGCAGAAAAGATTCAACAACTGCAAGACCTCATCGATGAATGCAACCGCGAAGGAGGCCTTCACATCCAATTGGTCACCAATGAACCGAAGGCTTTCGCCAGCGGCATCGCCCATTACAGCAAGTTCCGCGGCGTGAGCAATTATATCGCCATGATCGGCAAGAAAGGCGACGACATCAATCTCGGCTATTACGGCGAAAAAGCGGTGCTACTGGCCCAATGCCTCGGACTGAACACCTGTTGGGTGGCGATGTCGTTTAGCAAACAACCTGACCAATACCAAGTACTTCCCGACGAAAAGCTGGTTTGCGTGGTGTCGCTCGGCTATGGAGAAAACCAAGGAAGGCAACATCCTCAACGGAAAACGATTGCCGATGTAACGGAAGATAAGCGTTCAACAGAAAAAGGACTTCCTCTCCCCGACTGGTTCACCCGCGGCATGGAGGCTGCCTTGCTGGCGCCCACAGCCATCAACCAGCAAAAGTTTGCGTTCGTTCTCCACGACGACAACAAGGTGGAGGCACGCACCCGTTTCACCTTGCTCAACGGCTACGCTCCCATCGACCTTGGCATCGCCAAATGCCACTTCGAAATCGGCGCCGGAAAGGAAAACTTTGAATGGCTTTAAGAGATGGGGTCTCCACAAAACTCCTTACTTTTACAATTCTTGCAATGTCTCCCAATCCAAACATCATTGCAAAAATAATATAATAACAATCAGGCTGCAAAGAAAAAACTAACCTGTGCCAAATTGAAGCACAGGCTGTTTTTCTCGAAAAAAATTATCTCAAAATGTAATTTATATCAAAAAAGTATTATATCTTTGCATTACTTTAATTAAATTCATGAAACACGCTGAAGAAACGGAACAACTATTCCAAAAAGTAATTGATGACACTCCAGAAGCTATTAAGCTGCAAGTGGAGTGGTCGTATGACATTGCAGACTACATTGACGCCACTCTTCAACAAAGGGGCTTGACACAGAAAGAATTCGCCAAACTCATCGGGACGTCCGAAGCGGCAGTATCGCACTGGGTTGGCGGCGGGCACAACTTCACGCTTTCAACTTTAGCAAAGATCTCTGTCGCATTGGGATG
>JAILBC010000045.1 GCA_024681295.1 Bacteroidales bacterium | reverse complement strand
GCGAACCATTGCTGGAATGCTGCTGAAAGGCGCGGATTCATACCCATCTGCGAGAGGAAATAGAACTTCCAGTCCATTAATTCCTCGACAGGATACCGTTGGGTGAATTCTTCGATATCGATAATTTTCAGGTTCCGATGCGTCAACGAGGCAGAGCGCAGACCGGCATTATACTTTTCAACGGCTTCTTTCAACCGGAAGTCATTATCGGTGAACGACAGCGAATAAAAGGCCGTCATCGTCAAGGCGATGACCGTTTTATTTGGACTGATCGTCTCCAGCGTCATCAGGAATTTTCCCAAATCAGCGGCAACTCCCTCAGAAAGTGCCGAACCTTCGTATCCGATGGGCACCTGGTAAAACCAGACATACACATCTTCATCGTCAGGCACGACAGAAACATCGTCGTATCCGGAGAAACGGGTCCCGTTCGGAAAGAAACGTTCTATGGTATGGTTACGAAAAACGAACATGCTACTACTTAAAGTGTTTTCTTAATTTGTTTATGCCATCCCTGAGGTTAGGATGCCTGCAACTATGGACGTCGATTACAGCATATTCCTTGAAAGAATTCAAGGTATGCATCCCATCCCATCGGGAATCAGGAGGGAGAAGCGATTTCATTGGGACAAAATTGAATTCGCCTTTTTCATTAACAGATACTTTTTGAATCTCTATCGCTTCGCCATACCGGTGGTCACATCTTTGAGCGGGTCGATAGATCTCCCCACAATAATCAAAAAGATCGCCGGCGTTTCTTGCTATTTCTCTATCGAACTTGATTTCATCTGAAAAGACAAACTTCCCCGAAGTTGAATCGTAAAGGAACCTCCTCAAGAGATCATGACGTTTCGTCGAAAACAACATTCTCTTTCCGAAACGATCTGTCATGATTGCATCCGTCATGGCCTCATCACAAATCACCTGTACCTCTTTCAGCTTTCCGTCAACGCCCTCCCATTCATAAAGGCACAAGCGACCCGATGCCCAACTCTCAGGATAGACATAGATTCGGTTTCCCTCTCTCCAAATGGCAGGAAAGCTAAGATGAGTATCCAGCTCCAGAATGATTTTCAGTTCTTTAAGCTCATAGGAAAACTTATCCACGATCAAAGCGGCAATCCGACCTTTGTTAATCCCATACTGATATTCTTCCACAAGGACCACGATCTCGGAATCCGTCACATCCAGAATAAACGGATCAGCGAACCATCTATCCTTGTAGGGGTGTTCAAGCCAATGGATGTTCAATTCCCCATTTGACATCACCGCCTCCAGGCCTCCCTCCACAAAACCTATGTCCCAACGGTCTTGAACGAATTTTCCGTAGATTCTTTTCCAATGATTCATTTGTTTCGCTTACTTAGAATTCCACCAAATCCGAAATCCTGCATTCGCTCAGGTCAAGCAATACGCTTCCCCAACTCAAGCCCGCACCGAAACCCGACAGGATCACGTTCTTGCGCTCGGGATATCCATCATGGAGTTCGGTGACGATGGTCAGCGGGATAGAAGCCGAGCTGGTGTTGCCGAATTTTTGGATGCTATAGGGAGTCTTGGCTTTATCGAATCTGAGCCATTTGGTAAAGAAGTCGGTCATGAATTTGTTGGCCTGGTGGTAGATGAGCAGGTCGAGTTGCGCCAGGTCAAGTCCCGTTTCATCCAAAAGGTTTTTGATGTCGCGAGGTTCCTCGCTCATACCGAAGTTGAACACCGCCATGCCATCCATACGGAACTGTTCGCGGGTACGGCGGTCGCCATTGGCATCGGTTTCCAACGTAAGGCTTTCGGTGGAAGTAGGATTGCGGAATCCACCGTCCGGAATCATCATTACCTCATAGCCGCTGCCGTCGGAATGGAGTGAGAACACCGACTTGCCATAATCGCCTTTCTCGATCAACGTTGCCGTTCCGGCATCGCCGAATAGTGGAGTACTCACCTTGTCGTAACGTGAGACGATTTTCGACATCGTCTCGCCTACCAGCAGCAGCACTCGGTTGATCCCAGGCTGACTAGCATAGGCGTAAGCCGTGGAGAGTCCGTACACGTAGCCCGAGCATGCCAAGCTGATATCGAACGACAAGGTGTTTTTCGACAATCCCAGTCGATGTTGCAATATTGGCGCTGTAGCTGGGTGATGGTAGTCGGAGGTGTGGCTCACGAAAATCAGGGCGTCGATCGTATCCCTGTCGATGGCATTGTCAACTAATAGTTTTTCAGCGGCTTTGAGGCAAAGGTCCGACGTGCACACATCCTTCTCGGCCATCCTACGTTCTTCGATGCCGATGTTTTGGATGGCTTTTTGGATCTCCTCCTCGCTCATGAAATAGCCCAGATCCACATTGCGTTCCACTTTAGGAGGAACACATGCGGCGACAGCCTTAATACCTACGTTATCATACTTAAGAACAGCCATTTCTTATCTATATTTTGATCACCTCATTATACAAACGTTCCCATTGATTCATAATCTTTTCTGGGGAAAAGCGTTCCACATCATTTTTTGCATTTTTGGCCAGTTTAAGACGCAGAGACTCATTATTCATCAATTCCATTAATGTTGAAGCATAGGCATCAATATCAAAAGCCCTGATTAATCGTCCATTTTCACCGTCTGTGATCATATCTGAAACACTTTCAAATGAATTGAACGCCATAGGAGCGCAGCCATAAGCGGCAGCTTCTTCAATCACCATAGGCATTCCTTCTATCGCAGAGGTCATACAGAACACCGACGCCGTTTTATAAAACTCCCCTGGATTGACATAACCCCTGAAACAAACATGCTTCAAGCCCAAGTCATCAGCCATTTGTTTTAGCATAAGTTCGTCGGCACCCTCTCCACAGATATTTAACGACCAGTCACTAACAGCCTCCTCTATTTTTGACCAAACACGCAACAACAAATCAATACGCTTCACTTTATTATCCAGTCGCCCCACAAATAGCACTTCTTTCTTTTTTTTACCTAGGTCAACCTCCTGATGTATCAATTCATCAGAAAGAAAGTTGGGAATGGCCATAACCTTTTTCGGGAAGAGCTTCGCAGGAAAGAACCTCTTCACAAAGCCCTCCGAAAGAAGCACCATCTTGTCGGCGCATGCGGTGACGTAAGTGAACATCGCCCCATTGAACAAGCCGTGAAGCAGATTACGTTTAAAGAAAGGCGAGCTATGCCATAAACAAATCAACGGACAGGGGGTGTGCAAACGACCTTTGACTTTCAGCGAGGTCATATGCCAAACGGCGACATCAATGGCATTCTCTTTCAGGAAACGGTTTAATCCCTTGTATTGCTTTTTAGAAAACAGATGATAATACAAGACCTCATAACCACGCTCTTTCAGTATTTGAGCCTGATTATAGATTACCCTGGCCACCCCGTTACCGAAGGTTTTGCCGTCGGGTTCGTTATATCCGAGAAAAGCAATGCGTTTTATCATTACAATGTATCAGACGATTGAACTTCCGCCGTCAATCACCAACTCCGTTCCCGTCACATAAGAGCTTGCATCAGAAAGAAGGAATACGATGGCGTTGGCTATTTCGTCCGGTCTAGCGAAACGTTTCAACGGCAAAGACTTGGCAGTCGCGTGGAGCATTTCCTCGGTCGCATTATCCGTACGGATCATTGCGGTGTCGGTCGTTCCGGGCAACACACAATTCACACGGATGCGTTTTGAGGCCAGGTCAATGGCCATATTGCGGGCCATGCCCGCCAAGGCGCTCTTGGAGGCTGAGTAGGCTGAGTTACCGGCATGAACGACACGAGGTCCGTCAATGGAAGAGACAAAGACGACCGAACTGCCTTTTTGCAGTTTCTTGGCATTCAGCAAGCGGTTCACCAACATCACAGGAGCAACGAAATTGGTCGCAAGGAGCGTTTCCATCTCCTTTTGGCTGACAAACTGGAAAGGATTCATACAGGCAATGCCGGCGCAATTGGCGATGCCGTCGAGCGCTGGAATCTCGGAAAGAGCTGTTTCAACCGCTTTTTCATCGGTTAAATCCAGTACCATTATGGTATGTCCTTCCCCCGTCAATGAGTCCAGCGTTTCCACGAGTCGTTGACGATCTCGGCCAAGAGCAATCACTTTTGCACCCATCTCAGCGCAAAGGATGGCTGTTGCCTTTCCGATGCCCGACGAGGCACCGGTAACCAATATGTTTTTGCCTTCTAATGTAAACGGGTTCATTTCAGATATGGGATTGAACGATATTAAACAAATCTTGGATTGTCTGTGCGTCACGCATCTCCTGAGCTGTGACCGCCACGTCATATTCGGTTTTGATCATGGCCATGATAGCCAACGCCAAAAACGAGTTCCACTCGTCCAAATCGCGAAAACAAGTTTCAGGTTTGAACTCGCTTGGATCAGTTTCGTCGAACTGGTTGGCGAATTGATCAACGAACAATTGTATTTCCATATATATCAATTAGTTTTTCTGCCACGTGTTTGTTATCCAAACCGTCGGCAATGATTTTTTTTCTTCCTTGGGTTCTACTGTCCAAATCCAGAGCCTTCTTGAGCAAGCTTGCCAGTTCTTCTGGGTTTCTGGTTTGGGCCACAAAGCAGCCCTCCACCCCATCAACGCGTTCTTTCACATCGCCCACATCAACACTCACTATGGGACAACCGCATGCCATCGCCTCCTTGACCACTTGAGGTGATCCTTCGGTATGTGAAGTCAACAACAAGGCATCGGAGGCACACATCAACAGAGAGACTTCCTCACGGGTGTAGCCCTTCAGTTCCATTAGTTCAACGCCGGTAGTTCCCATCAGTTCGATGGACTTCAGGGCCAACGGAGCGTTCTTCACAGCATTGTCAAAGGCACTTGAAAAAAGGATGTAGCGTTTTTCTTGATCCCATCCTAAACGGCATCGGGCCTCAACGCTGGAGGTCAGTTGCAAGTCAGTCAGATCCACGCCACAGGGCAACAAGGTGTACTTCCGTTGGGGTCGGGCTGTCTCTATAGTCTTTCGTGAGACGAAGATATCCCAGGACGATAACCGCATGGCGATTCTGGAGAAGCGAAATGCCTTGGGGTCGTTGATATCGGACCCGTGGTAGGTGACAACCACCGGCACCTTGTTCTGGAGGCATGCCAACAGGCCACACAACCCGTAATGTGCGTGGATTAGGTCAGGTTTAAACGCTTTTATTTGTTCCTTCAGCGATTTGAGTTGGCCCAGATAACCTTTGAGACCTTTGCCCCTGACGCGAAACAGCCGGCATTCAACACCCAGGCGCTTCAACGCGTCCACTTGTTCTGCCACAAAGGGGGCGATATTCTCCTTTATTCCTTCCTTGAATCTGGAAACCACCAATACCCTCATCACGCTAAACCCCTTCCTGCAAGTTTAAACCAAGCCCATGCTATATTGGTCGCCATCACGAACACCATCCAATAGTCAATCCATTTGACATGTTTTTGCTTTAGTATGGAGACACCATAAGCGGCGAACATCAGTTCAAATGGTAAAGCGGGTTGATGGAAGCGTTCCGAATGGGCAAAATTACTGAAAGCGATCACTACGAGATAGCCCATCATCAATGCCAAAGGGAGCGCATGCTTACGCCAATCGCCGTTGAAAGCCAGGGTGAAAATAGCTAGAATAACAAATCCCGACATTACATTCTTCACATAATTGCCTCCATGCAACATCTGTTGGTTCTCTTGTCCCTCGGTATATACCATTGAAGCAAATGGAAGCGTGAAAATGGCAGGGGCAAGGATCGCACCTGACGCGTATTTGGCGAAGTTGTTGCCTCCAACACGTTGCGAACGCCACTCATAGCCAATGCTTTGGTTTTGTTCACCTTCCCCCCAAAGTCCACTCGCCTCACGCATCACTCGGTCGCCGATGGTCGTTGCCGACAGGACGGCGACAATCAGGACTGCGAGGCCAATTCGCTGCCATCGAGTCGCCAGTTTCCCTCGGTTCAGCACCAGCGCCACTATTACGGCAAGCAGCCCCACTATGCCCAAGGCGGTGCGGAAACTAAACATGGCAATCGCCGCCAGCACACCAGCCACAAGGCTCTTCCAATCAAACTTATCCCCGGTCAACAGCACATCCACACTATCCACCAACAACACGGTGACGAACACCATATCGGCCTCTTTCAGATGAATGCCGCAATAATAAATGAGGTTAGGCATCAGCATACAAAAGATGGCTGCCATCCGTGCGACACTTTCGCCGAAATGCCGTTTGGCAATGCGATATATCATTACGCAGGTTAAGGCACTCACCAGACAATGGGCGATACGCGCGGTCAAGATGAAAGGGCCGAATAGCAGGCATAGAAACGCTGTGAAATAGATCTCACCCGAGTCGCTAAACCCCACATAACTCATCGCGTTGCTGAAATAGTCGAGCCCCTTATCGTGCCAAATCTTGCTGACATCCCAATAAACCTGCTCGTCAGCCGAGTAAAACATAAACGGTTGACCCGTCATATAGTCATAAAAGAAATAGACAAACACCGTATAAATCAACCGGATGATGAGGGATGTCCAGAACAGCCTCTTGGCGAAAGTTCGGGGAGAAAAGCCTTGCCATCGTCTAGTGAGCAGGTTGCTGAAATAGAAGAATGTCACTACTTCAATCGTTCCAAACAACATCCAGATGAAAGGCAATATTTGATCCATGAACACCACTGACACTATGGCCAGAGTGATGAAGTAGAAGTAGATAGCTTTGCGGGAAATAAGATTGGGAAAGGTTGTAACCATCAGTTAAAGATTTTCCTTTTCAATTGAATTAATCGGGTCATGTTTTGGGGACCGAGAAGCTTCATGATCCATTTTTTCCAGCCTGAGGCTTGTGGAGCCCAGGAGTTCAGCCCGAGATGTTCACAATAAGTGTTTTCGGTACGGCGATATTCACCTGTGGTGAGGCGTGGCGAAAAATAGTCAACAGGAAACACGTGCAGGTCCTTGTAGTCCTGTTCCGTTCCATCCTGTTGGAATCCGTTGGTGGCCATGATGCGGGTGACAAATTGGACGATGGTGGTCAGGTCGGGTTTGCCGTCAATAATGAAATGGCGGTCCTTATAGGCATCGAGCACTTCCCTCACCCACGCGCCATGAGGCTCCGATGCGCACACCCCCATCATGACAGGCTGGTGTTTACTCCCTTCGAAACCTGCAAAGGCCCGATAGCCGAGCAAGTCATCGAAAGGCTTGAACACTTCGAAGTCAATGTCCAAATAAACCCCGCCTTCCCTCTCAAGCGCATAAAGACGCACATAGTCACTCACAAAAGCGTATTTGCCCACCTCGTAGGCTTCCTGCACATAGCGCACCGAGTGGATGTCGAAGTTCTCCTCGTTCCAGAGCCTATATTCCCAATCCGGCATAGATTGATGCCAACTGGCGATACAGTCTTTAGCCAGTTGAGGCATTTCGCCTCGGCCAAACCAACAATAATGTATAATCTTGGGTATCATTGTTCTAAGCCTAATAGTTTTAACGAGGCCTTCGGGGTGCCATATTTTCCCCAATAATCACGTGCTCCTTTTTCAAGGGAGACCCTATAATCCGGATGGTCGACAATATATTTGATTGCCTCTTTCATAGCCTCTGGAGTATTCTCGATAAAATGAATATTTTTTCCATGTTCCAAAGGTACCGGCAAATCGTTTGACAACTCCGTGGATACAATACACTTCCCCAAAGCAAGGTATTCGCCTAGTTTCCATCCGTGACAATCCCAGAACGCTGGGGTATTGAACACCAAAGCGGAACGTTTGGTTTTATCCATCCACTCACTCATTGGAATGCCATTAAATAAGCAATCGGCAAACAAGTCCTCTGAACTTCTTTCTTTGCCTTGCGACACCAGGCCTCCCTCAAAAACAACCTCTTCCAATTCCTTGCAAGCCCTGATAAAGTTGGCTCTGCGTGAATTAACGCCTTCGTCATTTTTATTCCATTCATCGTTATACCACAACGTGGAAAGGAAGAAGACATAATGGTCGGAGGACAAAGAGGGGGCATATGCATTATAAGGTGGGCGACGTGTCATACGCCACACCTTCCCTATTCGTTTTTTGACGGAGAACGCAGTGCCTACCTGGTCGAATAATGCGAAAGATAAAGCTTGTGGAATAGACCACAAACGAACACCAAACGATGGGCACAGGGCTATTAGCTTGTCATGGAACTGTTTCGGAGTCTTTGAGAAATTGGCATTTACACTTCCATAGACATCACACCAATCATATAAGGATTCATTTACTTTATAGCTGTCCGTATATGAAAGGACATACTTTCGTTGCTCCTCACCCCGATACACAACAAAACATAAATTCCCTGTCTGGTCAGGCTTCCCATCTATTCTTCTAAACCCAACATTCTTTTTTCCAAACAATTGATATAGACCTTGTATATAAAAGCTAGAGTATACAATGTCGCAATCTGTACCGATTATTACTTTGGGTTCTTCCCTTTTCATCCTCCTAATGATAATTGTTTTATATATCTTTCGATTGCGTTTCTTTAAGAAGGGTTCCCATGAGTATCCCAAAACAATGGAATAAGACGGCTCATCAAAGTTAACATAGATAGTGGATCTATCAAGAAATCATCATCAATAGTAATATAAAAAATCACACAAATATAGTTTTCAATCAACACTTTATCACCAATGATTTGATTATCTCTTCTTTGCTCTTCCTCCTAAACTCCATACCAATTGTAACACCAAGATACAATGTAAAATTCTTTCCTATGACCAGCTCATTGTTTACAACAACCGAGCCACATTAACCAATAGTAGCCCTATCCAATAGAGGAATACCATCCGATTTGGATTCTTACTTTTTTTGAGAAATGACTTAGCAATAGTCTTGATAAAAAATGAATCCGTTTGTTTTAGTATGGTCGATATAAAAAATAGCCATCTGAAGCTCGTCTTTCTTTCAATAGTGCCAGGCTGATTTCAAAACCCTATTTACCATTACAGCTCTAGGTACCATAAAAACACTTTTTCAACGCTTTGAAGGACTTCACTGTAAAAGGGTGTCTCCACCCATGTACGTCAACAACCGCCATCCCTTTAAAACTGTTCAATGTATGCATCCCTGTTTTTAGCGACGGATGGGTGGAGTAGAGTGTTTTCAGCGGAACAAAACAAAGGTTTCCCTCGTCATCCCATACCACTTCCTGTATTTCCACTGCTTCGCCATAGCGTTCCACACAAACTTGGGCGGGGCGATAGACTTTCCCCTTATACTTGAAAAAATCCCCAGCGCATCTCGCGGTGGCTTTGCCAAATGGTTTCACATACGAAAGATCAAATAGTCCCATCGTTGGGTTAAAGTCATATACCCTCAGTTTATCATTTTCCCAAACCGAAAAGAGTTTTCTCTTTCCGAAAAGGTCGGTCATGACAGCGTCAGCCATGGATTCATTGCAAAGCACTTTTTTAAAAACCAGTCCTCCATACCGCCCTTTGTATTCATAAAGGCTCAGTTCGCCAGAGTGCCAACTCTCAGGATATACAAACACACGGCCGTTCTCTCTCCAAATCGCAGGAAAACTGAGGTGCGTCTCCAGTTCCAGGACAATGTCCATAGTTTTTAATTCAAACGTCGATTTGTCAACGATTAGCAGTGCGATCCTACCCTTGGCGGTCACATATCGGTATTCCTCAGCCAGAACATAGATTTCGGATCCAGTGACATCCAGGATAAATGGATCAGCGAACCATCGGTCTTTATAGTTGTGTCTCAGCCAATGAATACATAAACGGCTGTTTTCCATCACGGAGGGCAGGCCGCCTTCGACGAACCCAATTTCCCAACGGTCACGGGTAATTTTGTCATACAGTTTTCTTACATTTTTCATATTGCGTCGATTTTCCAATAAGGTATTTCCATTTTAGGTTGGTTGCACACTAATGGAATTGACTTGTTCTTATTGTAAATCGACGACTTTGTTTCGAAACTCTTAAACAGACGAGCGTTTCCCAATTGGGGGAACAGACATGCTGTCGTTTCACCTACCTGGCCAATCAAGGTGGCAACAGGGCTTTTCTTTTTTCTAATTAAATAATAATTACCGTTCTTTTGAATATGTGATATGCCAGGTTGTGCTTTCAGCCACCAAGCCGCATACTCTTCTTCAATAATCTCTTTTTTCGGGGATAGGCAGAGGGTTTTATAGAGATGTTCCACCTGCCAGCCCATCTTTACATAACCCGGGTATGAGTTCGTATTAGGGAAGCCATACACCAGGGTGTCATTGCCAAGCAGTTCTAGTTCCCATCGGGTCATTTTCTTGAACAGGCCCATGCCGCGATATTGTTCCAGCACGCAGGTATCCACCGTTTGATAAGCCTTTATGCCCCACAAGTCATTCCGCCACATCACGTCGGCACCAGCAGGCTGACCGTCCACATATATGATGGTGAGCAGTGACGGACCGTAAACATCATCCTCGAACTTTGCCTTATAATACGCTTCGGTAACAAAAGCGCCAAAGACCGTGTTGGCAAGCCTGATAAAATCTCTTTTCAGCTGATTGGACGGGGCATTCGTCCAGCAATTTCTAATTTCAAGTTTCTGTTCCATTACTGTAACCAATAAGTTTTTGCTTGATGTTTGATCCAAATTTCATCAGCTTATACTTTAGTCGCAGTAAACTAACAGGTTGTTTGTATTCTCTTATTGTTTTTTCGGGCTGGCGAGACCAGTCCACTTTTGCCAACTCACTTTGGGCATCTTCATGGTATTCTCTCGAGATGTAATAAGGCATCATCGCATAAGTCCTCAGGTTGTCCACCAACTGCTTATAATCTTGATTTGTACTTTCCATTGGTTCCAAATCAGTAAGATTCCAAAGCATATGTTCCTGAGGTTTGTGGAGACGGCCTATTCCTCGGTTAGCTGTTTCGACATCTTGGTTATAGAAAGCCAGTGGCTTGTTCAAGAAAACCACTTTATGTTTCAGTGCGATATGAATCCATAGCAGAAAGTCCTCGCCAAGTTTGATTCCTTTTGGAAATCCTTTCATCTCCTCAAACACTGGGCGGGGAATGCACACTGCGCCTGTCCAGAGTGGCATCGCCAAAGTCCTGGCGTACACTTGACAATAATTGATATAGCCTTTTTCAAAGCTCTCATCAAGACCTATGGGAGCGATTCTAGTCTTGCGTTTCGATTCGTTTACTATGGTGTAGTTAGTCCCATATATTCCTGCGTCAGGATACGCTTCAATCAGTTTACCCATCTCATCAAGGAACGAGGGTTCCCACCAGTCATCGGCATCAAGGAAACAAAGATAATTCCCTTGGGAAACCGCCACCCCGTTGTTGCGGGCCATGCTCACGCCTGCGTTTTCTTGTTTGACGACACGGCAACTACTATGTCCATCAACGGCTTTCAAAGCAATCTCAGCGGAATTGTCACTGCTACCGTCATCAATGACGATAAGTTCGTAATCGGTGAAGGTCTGTAATAGGACACTTTGGATAGCTTTCTCCACATAAAGTGACTTGTTGAAAAGCGGTATAATGATAGAGAATTTGATTCCCATGGCCAATCATTCAAAAAAACCGACAATTTGCATCTCGATTACAATCTATTCCTTAAATAATTCAACCGATGCCTAAGTTTGGTGCGGCTAACTTTATGATAAAGCTTCCAGTCGCACAACAACTTCATTTCCTTCATTTCTGCTTTTGGTGTCTCAACAAAAGCCACTTGATAGTGATGAGTAATGGCCCGATAGACCACCGTCGTATCAAAACTCTGTTTCGCGGTGAAGAATGCCGCCAATTCATTGGCTGTTTCCATCAAATCCGTCAACCGCTTCATATCAACAGAGGTGGTGATGCTATTGGCGCGGACTCGATAGTTGTACAGACACCGGTTGACCACTTTCACCCTCTTCGCGTAATAACAAGCCAAAGGAGTGAACAGGTTATCCTCATGGAAAATACCTTCCTTGAACCGGAGTCCGTGATCCTGCAAAAACGAACGTTTATACGCCCTTAGCACGACGCAAACGAAAGCAAAGTCACGATTCAAGAGTGCGTTGCCGTTGTAGTAATCCATGCCCGATTCGCAACTCTTCTCAGTCAAGATGTCAGAAGGATTGAATTGGTTGGTCGCCTCAAGGAAGCGTCGTCCACTGAAGCAAAACAGGTCCTCGCCGCTCACCTGCGACGCGATGGTCTCCAACGCATCGGTTTCTATCCAGTCGTCGCTGTCGACAAAAACCACGTAGTCGCCCTTGGCGGCATCAAGGCCAGTGTTCCTCGCCGCTGAAAGGCCGCCGTTGGCTTGGGTGATGACCTTGATACGTTGGTCCGAAGCGGCATATTCCTCCAAGATCGCTGCCGAATTGTCGGTGGATCCGTCATTCACACAAATCGCCTCCCAATCGACAAACGACTGGCCGACGATACTATCGAGGCATTTTCGCAAATACGGCTCGACATTGTATACTGGTACGATGATGGATAGCAGTTGCATTGGTTTGGTATGAGGTCTACCTCTTCACATAATGTTTCAGCAATCGCAGATAAAAAGAGAACGCCTTCTTTCGCATCTCGCGTCTTGACCAATTGTCAATGGCAAAACCGTTCTTTTTTCTGCGACGATATGCCGCACGCTCACATTGGAACTTCCAATAGTAGTTCTCAAACGTCTTTTGCTCATTCCAGGAGGTATTATGATCATGCTTCCTGTAGTAATACATCGGTTTGTCGACATAAAAAACAGGGGCTTTTTCCTCCATTTTCAAATAAAGGTCTTGGTCTTCGGATACCTGATAAGCGGCATTGATGCCTGAGGTTTGATCATAAACACGACGGCTACATAACGCCAAGGCGGAGATATGTCCTTCACTAGAAGTCAAATGCGACTGGCCTTCAGGAATCCTTCCAGGATAGGTTGAAACGCTCTGAGGCTCCAGTTTTTCGTTGCAAAGATAATGCGTGCAATAAACAAGGCCATAATCAGGATGATCCTTGAAGACTGCCATTAAAGATTCCACGGTTTCTGGAAGGATGGTATCTTCAGGATCCAAGAAACAGAAGTACTCTCCTTCTGACAGTTCCACGCATTGTCTCTTTATTCTTCCACAACCTTTGTTATCTCTGTTTTTGAAAAGCTTGATCTTTGTTTCAGGATGTTCGGCCATAAAGCCTTCGATTACCTGCAGGGAATCGTCGTCTGATCCGTCATCGACAACCACAATCTCCTTGTTCAGATACGTTTGCTTTACCGCTGACTCCAACGTCTCGGCAATGAAACGCCCGTTGTTGTAATTGGCAACCAATATGGAGATCAAGGGAAGTCCTGTCATTTCTTAACAATTGCAGATTGGACTATTTCGCAGAAAGCATCAAAAGAATAATACTGTTCCATGACCGATTTGCCATGATGCGCAATGCTTTGGTTTTTCTTTTCATCCGTCAACAGGGTGAGCAGCATGTCAACGAATTGTTGGTCGTTATCCGCCACACACAGGTCTTTCCCCGCCACAAAACGACCATTCATCTTACCATAGGCTTCTGCGGTGGTGACACAGGCTCGGTTCAACGCCATGGCTTCCAAAAGTTTGATGTTGGTACCCCCGCAACGGTAAATCGGTACCACCACCACGTGGCTTTGTTCGTATTCCTGTTTCAGGTCTTCCACAAAGCCCATCACCATCACCTCCGGAAAGCTTTGCCAATACTGGCGCAGGGCTTCATCCTTGACCAGGCCTACCACACGCATCTCCACTCGGGTCAATCGTTCTCGCAGAGGTTTATAGATATGCTCCAGGAAATGGCTCAGTCCTTCTTCATTAGGCCAGTATTCCAATTGACCCACAAATAGAATCCGCTTCACCGGGGCGTTCATGTCGGCATCGCGGCAACTATCCATATAAAACGGTATGTTGGGCAAGAAAACAATACGACTCTTCTTGGCAGTATCCTCATTAGCGAAAAACGATGCATGCAACTGCCTCACGATATGACGGGTATGGAGTCTCATTTTAAGGGCGGCCCAATTCAACCTGACACGGGAGGTCAACGCCGATGACGGGGAGATCTGATTCAGGAAGAAGAACGGCAAGGCATCGTCACAATCCACGACCAACCTGTCGCGGTACTTCCATAAGCCACATAAAACGGCACGGAAGAAATAGCGGGTGACGATATAATCATACTCGCCATCCCGAACAGCCTTGTCCACAACAGCTTCTTTACATGCATCTATGGGGCACAGCGACGCAACGCTCTTGAAAGGCAGCAGTGCAATCCATTTCTTCAATTTGCCGGGGTATTTGGCTTGATTCGGTTGTCCAGCAAAAGAAATCACATCCACCTGGGCGAACCTCTTGCACGCTTCATACAGCAGTCGGGTTCTTTGGCTATCGCCGTTGAAAGGAGGGTCGGCGGGATGGTAGTTGTCGGAAACGAAAAGGATCTTCACGGCTGAATGATATTTTTTCTACTCAAAAAAGCAGCGTTCCTTGTCCGACGGCGAACAGAACCGCCGTAGGCGATCACGGCGGTATGATAGCCAGCCCGGAACACCAACTGATTGCTCGCTTTTGAATAAAAGCTATGGGGATAAGAGAAATGGCGTACCTCAACACCCAACATCGCTTCTAACCGGTGTTTGGAGGCAATCAGTTCGCGAAGTGCCAGCTTCTCAGGCAAGAGAGAAAGAGCCGTATGGCTGACGCCATGCGAGCCCACCGTACACCACCCTTCGGAAACCATGGAGTGGATCTGGTCCCAGGTGAGCGACTGTCGGCAAAGGCTATGGTCGGCCTGGCTAGAGGTGAGCGTGTGCATGGCCAAACCGAAATCCCCCTGACTGACGTAAACCTGTTGCGATACTCGGTTGAACCATTCGGCATCACCACCCGCCATCCGTTCCAACTGGAGCCACCACAGATCAGCCTTTCCATCAGGCATGTCCGTAGTCACATACAGCGTGAATGGGATATGGTGACGTTTCAAAACAGGATAAGCATTGGTATAAACATCCTCAAAACCATCATCGAACGAGATGTTGACCAATTGTTTTTCAGGAGTCTCCGACCCATTGGCGGCAGCGACGATCGTATCCAAGTCGACAAACTCGAAGCCTTGTCTTCTCTTCCTCTCAATCATGCTTTCCAGATAATCCGGGGTAATCTCCAATTCACGGTTGCCCGCCAAAGCACTTCTCTCGGGCAACACACGATGAAGGCACCATATCTCGCCTATTTTGGGGTGAAACAGATTATATGTCTTACGTCTCAGTGAAATCATTATGAATACACGCCCAAATTAAACAACTCGGTGTGCTTGTATCTCATGTTGTTCATATAAAGCGCGGCACATGCTCCTCCACAGTTTCCACCCAACAGCACATTGCACCGCGAGAGCAGTTGTAGCGAAGAAAGGTACTCCAAACCCTTCAGGTAGATATCGTTTTCCCTGTCGAACTGAACTTGATAGATATAAGACATATCTCGGGTATTGAAGATTTCGTCATAATACTGCCTTTGGTTAACAATGATCAGACCGGGAAACGCTTTTTCGAACTTTTCATAGATAGCATACTCTTCAGTAGCAAGATAAAGATAGTCAAGGCGATACTGTGCTAGTAACACTTTCGCCCTTTCAATCACCTGCTCCACCGGTGGCTGTATAGGGTGTCCTGAAGGTTTCTGTTTGACATAGTCAGTTCCCCGGCAAATGACCCCAAGCACGCTTTTTTTCTGACCGTTTTCGTCGAAGAACAAGTTATTGTATTCCTTTTCGACATATTGTGATGTAGGCTCGTTCAGCCTCACCAGCCGATGATAGACTTTGCACCACAGGCGTAGATCAAATTTATTATAGGGCGTGTAGAACTCAGGTTTGAAATAGCCTTGTTCAAGATCACATATACAGTCTGGCCTTCTGTCGGATGGTATTGGGAAAGGCTGTTCAAAAAAAGTATCCCAGTTGGTCCACCCCTCGCCCCTGTCCTTTAATTCGATATATGGTTTGAAGCCTTTACTCAGGGCATAAACCATCAGCGACATCATATTTTCCAGAAAACAAGCATTAAAATATCCATACTCATAGACACCCTTGTCAATCAGCATCACCTTCCTATTTAAAGGAGGACTTTGCATGCGGAGAAGTGCGCGTAAAACACCAAACTTTTTTCGGAAATTCATGTCAGACCTATGATTAAGAGATTATTCCTAATTCTTTTGCCAACGACATGGCTCTTTCTATCGTTGGGGCCATATCGTAGTATTTGTACTCTGCCAATCGCCCGCCAAAATATACATTTTGTTCTTGGTCAGCCAATGCTTTATATTGGTTGTATAGGGCTGTGTTTTTCTCGTCATTCACGGGATAATAAGGTTCCATTCCATCACTGAACTCAACACTGTATTCCCTCGAAATTACCGTCTTGGTATTGTCGTAAACGGCTTGTCCGAAACACTCAAAATGCTTGTGTTCAATGATTCGGGTATAAGGCACTTCTCTATCCGTGTAATTGACTACTGCATTGCCTTGAAAATTTGGCACATCCAACACTTCCTGCTCAAAACGGACAGTCCTGTATTGCAATCTACCAAATCGATAGTCATAGAATTCATCTATCGGACCAGTATAAACAAGTGTTTTTGCCAAAGACAGAAACTCCTCTCTATGCTCAAAAAAATCAGTATCTTCACGGGTCTCAATGCCTTCCAACAAAGCATTAATCAGTTTGTTATAGCCTCCGATTGGTATACCTTGGTAAATGTCATTGAAATAATTGTTGTCGAACACAAAGCGCAACGGCAATCGACGGATGATAAAGGCTGGCAGTTCCGAACAAGGCCTCCCCCATTGCTTTTCAGTATAGCCTTTGATAAGCGTCTCGTAGATATCACTGCCGACCAGTTGCAATGCCTGTTCCTCCAAATTGCAAGGCTCTTCCGTTAAATCTTCCCTAGCCACCCGCTTTTGCTCCTCAATCTTTTGCATCGCCTCCTCAGGGGTCGTAATGCCCCACATCTGATAAAACGTGTTCATATTGAAAGGCAGGTTGTAAAGCCGACCCTTGTAATTGGCTACAGGGCTATTGGTGTATCGGTTGAACTCCACGAACTGATTCACAAAATCCCAAACTGCCTTGTTGGAAGTATGGAAAATATGCGCACCATATTTGTGAACATTGATGCCTTCCACTTTCTCGCAATACACATTGCCGCCGAGGTATGGGCGCTTTTCTATGAGCAGGCACCTCTTGCCGGCCCGTTTGGCATGATAAGCAAACACGGAACCAAAAAGGCCAGATCCCACAATCAAATAGTCAACACTTCTCATAACAAAAGCCATCATCTGTTTTCGCAATCGGTCTTCTCATATTGTACAGCAACATGTTATTCATAACTGTATCACAATGGAATCCTTCAAGATATTGCCGGAAAGGGTTTAGATAGTAATCATTGTCTTCAATAAAGCCATCCGTTTCAGTACATAGCACATAATCCGCAGATTCAATTTGTAACTTTGCCGATTCCACGGTCAATTCCCAGGGTCCAGCGCTAAATCCAACCTGTTTCATATTCGGAGTGGGCAGATCAGAGAAATAATACAGGTGCATCCATGCTGAATTCGCAATCCATATGGTTGATCCCTCGTCAATATATTCACGGAGTTTCATCGCCTGTTTTAACTGGCCCTCCCTACCCGTCTCACAATAATGTCGCATTGGCAATTTCACACTGAATCTAAAGCAATTCTCAACAGGTTGATATAATGTAATTAACAATCCAGCAATACAAATCAGTTTGGCGATAGGCTTTTTCTTATAATCCAAAGCCAACATCAATGGAATCATCAATATGGCAAAAGGCGCCATGTATTGTCTATAGTGCAAGGAACTGCTGTTACAAAAGTAGAATTGCAGACAGAAACCCGCAAAGCCGAAAAAACAAAACAAGATTTCTTTCCATTTTCTTTGTTTATAGAACATCGGTAAAAGAATAAACGCAGAAACCATCACCATGAATGAGTGAACGATGGACTGACCACTATTCTCAAAAATGATTAAAAGCTTCGCCATGATTGAGACATCCTCCCCTTTCAAAGCACTGGTGGTTGTTCCGTATCCATTCAACAGGGTTGAAACCACGAATTCCGAACCAAATAGATATAACACGATAATTATTGGAACTATATAGCCCAGCCCAAACAATAACGCTCTCCGCCATTTCCAGCACTCACAAAAACAAAATATGAGATACCCTACCAACGCAAAATAACCAGCGCCAAATTGTTTCACTAAAAAAGAGCAAGCTGCTATCATTCCAATATATAAAAAATGAAAAGGATGTTTGTTCCGGAACAACAAACACAACATGCACGACAGCAGTCCGAAAAACATACTGGAAACCTCAAACATCACACCATCCGCACCTAATGCCAGCATCACCATCACAAACAGCAAAGCAGAGAAATCCGAAAACCACTTCTTTTCGGTCAATTGCCGGGCAATAACATCTAAACAAAAAGCACATCCAAATAAGAACAGGTAATTCACGGAAAGATAGAAATTGTAAAAACCATAAGGGACGCCAAACAACTTTTTCAGACCTGCCATCATATAAAAAAACAACGGCGGATAATTCAAATGCATGGTCTTATACGGAATATATCCTTTTGCGACACTCTCCATTTCCGTCATTATGATAGCAGGATCCAGCCAAATAGCTCTTTTGAACGAATAGTAGATTGGCCCGATGACAAAAAGAAGCCCCATAATGAATAGAGCACCAAGCATCCATTTGCTCTTTATCACTTGCGAGAAATCCTTCATTTTAGCATCCTATTTATCTTCCTAAAATCTCCCAAAGCCTTAAATCCTATCTTGAAAATGCGTTTCATATTGATACTGTTCACGCCACCTTGCCTTGGGCGGAAAGTAATGGGGTACCAAGCAATTTTCTCATCCTTCTTCACTGCGATGGCACTCACGGCAACATTGGCCAAGAAGAAATCCTCTGGGATGTATTGCATCAAAGCCTGCAAACGCTCCGAGTTCATCAAGCGAAAGGGCGTGTTGGCATCCTTCACCCACACATGGAACATCAGCCACACCACCAAACGCAGCGTCTTGGTAACGAATACACGGCTGGCACCATCCTGTCGCCCTCCTCTTGTACCAATCTGGAAATCATATTCATGACGATGTTCCCACATCAGCCAAAACTCCTTAGGAAGGGTTTGACCGTCGCTATCGGTTTGGAAAACAAAAGTGGCGTTTTCCGCGATAGCATAACGATACAGGTAAAGCACCGTTGCCCCATGCCCAGAATTGGGCTTGTCAATCGGCATAAGAAAAGGATAATTCTCCTGCAACTGACACATAATTTGGTATGTGTCATCCTTACTGCCATCGTTGGCAATCACTAATTTCGCCACATGTCCTTCTGTGTTGATTCGCTCGCAGACGGAATGCCATTGGCGGATGACTTCTTCGATGTTTTCCGCCTCATTGTAGGCTGGCATGACAATAAACAATCGGTCTTTCATTTCCTTCGTCTAAAGGTAATGTATTTATTGAGAAAAAATTGGACCAATGCGACAACAACTATTGTGATTAACTTGCTGATCAATTCGTTCCATCCTCCTTCGTCAACCATAAACCAAAGCATGAGCGAACTCAGGCCAAGCCCCATCAACCCAACCAAATAAAACGACATAAACCTTAACGCAGCCTTGTCCTTCACCTTGAAATTCAACGAACGGTTTAGACAAAATGAAGTGAAGATTCCGACATGCGTACTGATAACATTTGCCCAAAGATAGGGCAACACCTCAAGATAGCATAATAACGAATATATACCGAAATCGAGAGCGGCACAGAAACCTCCGATGATTCCGTAAAGAATAAGGTTCCTATATTGTTGAAAAAGTGACTTGAGATAAAACTTCTTGTTCATTACTATTCTCATTCCTTTATAGCCAGTTAGGTCCTTCTTGGCGATTTTGGGCGACACTCCTCTCGATTGCCTGCCGGTTATATTTCAGCCATTGGTAGTCGGCATAATGCTGTTTTGCGACTTTCCTTCTTCCTTTCAGGAAACTTTTGACAGCTTTGAACCAATACTCCCATAAATCCCGTTTAATACTATGCGATTTGTTCACATCGGTGTAATCGATCATCATCAGCACTTCATGTTCACGGCTATCGTAAAGTGGACGAGGGCGATCGTTATCATGAACCATACGAATTTTAGGACAAACTCCTATCTTCATTCCATGGTATTGAACGCGGTTGATATAGTTGTCGTCTTCTCCGTAAATGAAGAAAAACGGATCAAAACCGCCCACGGTCTCTATGGTTTTTCGGGGGAGCAGCCAGGCAGCTGCATTCACATATTTTGTGTCGTAGACATCCTTGAGCCGATCAAAAAACAAATCATCAAAAAGGGCGGAATCCGTAGTACGGAAATCATCGAGCCGACGAAGCAGCAGGTGTTCGATATTGCTCTTTTCAGCGTTCAAATGAACGGGGCTCAAGATGCCATATTCAGGATGCGTTTGGGAGATGGCGACCAACTCCGAGATCGTGTCCGGTTCAATCCATGCATCTTGATTCAACAGGAAGACAAAGTCGGCATCGTGATCAAGAGCGTATTTGATGCCGATATTGTTGGCCTTCCCGAAGCCGAGATTATCCTTTTGATCGAAAAGGATCACTTCAGGAAAGTGTTGGTGTATGTATTCGGCAGAGCCATCTGTGGAGGCATTGTCAACCACAATAACATCTATTGGAATCGATGTATCGTGAAAGCTTCCCAAGCAGAGGTCATACCACTGAATGCCGTTATAAGTTACAACTACTGCAAATACTTTCATTTTAACAATCGTTTCATCGAATGCCTCACCGAGACATGCCAATCATGGAAAAAGAACTTATACGCCCAGAAACGGTACTCACGCAAATATGCACCCAAGTTGGCAACAGATCCCCAGCCGAACCATCGGTTATTGAAGGAAGACCGCTTTAACACGAAGCGCACATGCCTTTGTTCCTTTGCCGGGAATCGCTCAAGATCACGCTCCAGAAACGCATTGGTCAGGAATTTCTCGGAGCATGGTCTCAACGGAGAATAGTACAATTCCACAGGCATGTTATCTGCACCACATACTTGATCACCGTGCAAACGGTAATCCATTAACTTTTCCGAGGAGAAGCCCATGGAATGGGTGATCAATCCCTGCATGGCAATGATACTATCGTGATATTCATCAGAGAACAATCCCCATCTTTCAGGATCAACAAAACCCCTTCTCACCGCCATCGTCGCACCCGTGGCGCGGTTGCTCCACAGCCATATGTCCAATCCGAACCCACGATCAAAAAACCGCTGTTTCCTTTTGTCGAATCCAAACCTTTGCCACAGGTCACCTCCCAGGGTTGTCCCGCTTTCATCGATCAATGCAGCGTTGGTAAAAAGCACGTTCTTTTCTGGATGTGTTTCAAACCATTTCACCGAGGTCTCGACTTTATCGGGGTGCCACACATCATCCTGATCTGCCAGAAAGACCAAGTCGCCTTGGCATTGGCTGATGGCACTGTAAAAATTATCCTTAAACCCTTTCCGTTCCTTATTTTGGAAAACACGGATTTCAAAATCACACGCTTTCCCGATATTTTCTACAATTTCGAGGGTGTGGTCGGTACTTCCATCGTCGCACAACACCACTTCGTCCACCTTCAAGGTTTGGTTGAGGATGGATTCCAGTTGCTCGCGGATAAAGCGTTCGCCGTTGTAGGTGCAAAGTGCGACGGATACTTTCATTCTTTTTTATTTTTCAACCACGAAAAGGGCCGCAGAACGGCTTTACCGCATCGGAAAGCCTTGGACGAGCGGGTCCGCTCGAGTTCCGATTGCGCAACCTCTTTGTCTTTTACCAATCCGACAATCACGTCCGAGAGATCACGCATGGGATATTCCTCCGGAGGGAGATGTCTTCGTTTACAAGTGTTCTGCCGGACAACAAGATTCCAATAAAAAGCCTTGATCCACTGTTCGCCTTGAGAAACCTGACGCTGGCCTATTCGGTATTTGTATGTGAAAGCGTCAAGCACACACACTGGCGCCACCTCTTCGAGCTTAAAATAAAGATCCTGGTCGACAGCGGCCGGCAGCTCGGCATCAATCCCGTCAGTCCGAAGGTAACTGTCTCTTTTGAATGAGGCAAAATGCTCGGGATAATAGTCTCTATTCTCGAAGTAAGAGCTCCCTTGGGGGATTTGCAGCAAGCGGAGCGTTCCTATGGTCTCGAGTTTTTCGTTACACTGATAGTATCTTGAAAAGACGCATGACGCCTCAGCGTGCTTCAGATGCATCTCGACATGCATGCTCAGGGCCTCCGGAAGCAAAACATCGTCCGAGTCCAAAAAACCGCACAACTCACCCTTCGCCATGTCGGCACAACGGCGTTTGGTATAGCCACAACCCTTGTTCTCGTCATTGAAAAAAATATGGAAGCGGCTATCCTCCTTATATTTGTCGTAAACCTCAAAAGAGTTATCCGTAGACTTGTCATCTACCAAAACGATTTCCCAGTTGGAATACGTCTGGGCAAGAACACTATCAATAGCTTCTTGAAGATATATGCCGTTGTTGTGGTTAGCAATCAGGACAGAAAACAATGATTCAATCATTATCAATAAATTCAATCTAAAACTATCACTGTAATTCGGTGTTGGTCAAGAGTATATCAAGTCCATCATCAATGTTTTCTTTTGTTAAGAAGAAATCACTTGTAGAATAATAGTTTATATAATTAGAACGTTTAAATACATATCGAAATTCCGTCTCATCATAGTCGTCTCGCATGGATCTGCATCTTTCTTTTTCGATGGACAATACCTCTTGATTTGACGTTATTGAGTAAATATGGTAATGCGGTAGGTACAAGTTGGCGACGCTCTTCATGCTACTTTCATTATACTCCGTCAGATGGAAAGGATTCCATGGCTTTTGTCCCTCCGACAATCTATAGGTTCTATTGGGTGTAGTAATGAGGACTATTCCTCCAGGTTTTAGCATTTGAAGAATACTTCGAAAATATACGTTTAAGTCCGAAACGTGTTCAATAACCTGGAAGGATAAAACCATGTCAAATTGCTGTTCCTTAAAAGGCATGGAGTATCCATCATAAACTCGAAATGTCAAGTTACTCTTCTCGTATTTATGTTTGGCATAATTGATGGATCGGGAGTCTATGTCCACTGCCGTAACTTCCGCCTCAGAATCCGCCAAGAAGCTCGCTCCATAACCATCTCCACATCCAATCTCGAGTACTTTCATTCCCTTTTTAATTAAGGATTTTGCGAACTCATAGGCATACAGATGCTTCAAAAAGAGAACCCATTGCTCCACGGTTTCTTGGTACAATTCAGGAACAATACGTTCCGATGTTTTCTCAAAAACATCAAAATCATATTGGGAGAGACTGTACCTTGATAATAGGTTCTTTAGCTGTGCATTGTTGTATAGAATATTTTTTTCATATAACCCCAGATCGCTTTTATTGTTGGTAACTGTAATCCAGTCAAAAATATCCATGTAAATCGGAACGGTTCGGCACTGGACATGGTTCCTTAGCGACATGATCTTAAACCACAAATCATCTGCCATTGGGGCCAACGACATAAACACTCCCCTATCCATCACATCTGGATGCAAGCTATGGGGAGGGTATAAAACACCTGCAAAACCCACAGGGAGATATGAAAACGACGCCCTGCTTCTATCTTTGGGAGAGTCTGTCCACTCAAGATATGGTTTAGGATCACCTGTTTCATCAAACTCGATAATATGGGCATGTGGACAAATAACATCCTTGGGATGTTGTTTGTGTTGAAGATAAAGGACATCGATAAAGTTTATCGGATAAATGCAATCGTCATCTATTGTAATGATCGTATCTTCGGGATATTCAGCAAGAGCAGGTATCAGTTTTTTATATGATTTTACATCCTCAGTGAATCTGATTTCCAGACCTTTTTTTTGTTGTATCCTTAATGAAGTCGGCAATGATTCCAGGGTAAACTCATCTTGATCCAGCCATAGTATTATTTTATTGGGCTTCAAGGTTTGCTGCATGATGCTTTCTATGGTCAGATACACATTGTGGATTCTTTGGCCAAAGGATGTCAAGGATACGATTAGTTCATTGTTTCCGTACTTTTCCTTGGATATTCCAAATTCCTTACTTTGTAGGAACAACAACTCGTAACGCTGCCTTATGGCATCATGGTGTTGTTGTCGTATGGCATTGTCTATGGTGTTTGACACGGTGTCGCTGTTTTGTGCAATCAAGGTGTCGAGATGGAGACAATTATGCCAAGCTTTTATTAACTGTTTGACTCGTTTTCTTAACATTTTTTCCAATTGTTATTGTTGGGAGCCCGTTTTCTCGTAGAAATAGAAATCGGACCAGGATGTCTCAGGATCGTTTGGGTCGTAAGGAAACCTGTTGGGAATGTGTTTGACAAGATGCCACTCCGCTGCGACATTGTCGTCTACCCATTGCGTGAAAATTCGCTGTTTTACATGATTAGCAGGAATGAACACATTGTCGTTGCAGGAATAGATGCAGACATATTTGGACGAGGTGGCGAACAGGCGTTTCATGTAGGAGGCGTAGATATCATCCTCAATCAGGTGATATAACACATCTAAAGACAGCGTGAGTTCGGCGGTCTCTTTAGGGAAATATTCCAAACCTCCGCAATGAATGAACCGTTTGGTGGTGTCGTCCTTGAATTTTTCGCGACAGATATTGATGGCTTCATTGGACACGTCATAGCCTGTATATTGGGGATAGTCTGCCAATCCGAGTTGGTTGCCATCACCGCAGCCCCATTCAATCACGGTCTTGATGTTGTTGTCTTTGACAAACTGGTTGATAATCTCAGCCTTGAACTGCGCCAAGCGCCCGTATGAGCCTATGCCGGAGTTGCCTCCTGTGAGGTATCTGTTCTCCCAATAATTTGCACTATTGGTCCATGCTTCTTCAGCAATAGACTGCTCTTTGGCTTGATGTCGATGAAATAGTTTTTTAAAGATGTTTTTCATGGGTCTGTAAAATATTTCCCTTGCAAGAGGGCAGTGTATCCTCTGTTTGGCCGTATGTTTACGCCTTCGAGGAAGAATGAATCGTTCATCACGTTTAGGATGAAGGCGGAATGAATAGCGTCACAAAAATCTTCAGGGGCGGTTGTTCCCAGCGATAGTTGTACGTACATGCTGTATGCATTGGGACGCATGTTAAGTGCGGGGATTTCGAGGAAGAAACTTCCGCTGGTTACATTGGAGAAATCGTGAACCATTTCGTCGGATGCCCATTGCATGACCAATGTGCCGTATGGGTCGTAAAGTAAGCATCCCACAATCAATTTAGATGGGTCAATGTCGGCATTGACTTCCACCTTGAACTCTATTTTAAGATACTGGCCCACGAACGCTTCTGTGACAATTTGATTATTTTTGTTGTGAAGAGTGATGTCAACAACTTTTATCTTCCCATCGCCTATTCTGTCTGTGCGTATTGACAACGGCGTTTTTGTCGCTTCCGCGTTGATGCCCAGATATTTTTCGATGGCTTTTTCTGCAGTACCGCTATAAGAGATTTTTCCGTTTGCAAGGACAATACCGGATTTGCACAATTGTTTGACAGCCGTCATGTTATGGCTCACGAACAGCACTGTCCTGCCTTCTCCCCTGCTCACATCCTGCATCTTGCCGATGGCTTTCTTTTGGAACTCGGCGTCGCCAACAGCGAGGACTTCGTCCACCACGAGGATCTCGGGGTCGAGGTGGGCAGCGACGGCGAAGCCGAGCCGCACCATCATGCCGCTGGAGTAGCGTTTCACAGGCGTGTCGATGTAACGCTCACAGCCACTGAAGTCGATGATCTCGTCCAACTTTCGGGTGATCTCGGGCTTGGTCATACCCAAAATGGCACCGTTCATGTAAATGTTCTCGCGACCGGTCATCTCAGGGTGGAAGCCCGTGCCTACTTCAAGCAAGGAGCCTATTCGACCTTTAGCCCGAATTTCACCAGTAGTGGGCGCCGTGACTTTGCTCAGCAGTTTCAGCAACGTGCTCTTGCCGGCACCATTCTTGCCGATGATGCCGACCACATCACCCTGCTCCACCTTGAAGTCGATGTCCTTCAAAGCCCAAACATAATCGCTTTCGCCTTTAGTGGAGCGGTCGTTGGTCTCCCCGATCTTCAGATAAGGATCCTCCTCCCGACGTACATTGATAGTCCACCAGCGTTTCAGGTCATGGGCTAAGGTACCCGTGGAAACCAGGCCAAGACGATATAACTTGCTAATATTATTGAATTCAATTGCTATTGACATAACGCTAAACCGTATCCATAAAATTCTTCTGAACCCTGTTGAACACCACGATGCCGAGCGCCAACAAGACCGTCATAAACACAAAGCTGTAAATCAGCCATCGCCAACCCACAAATTCACCGCAACCCAAAAAACCGTATTTGAACGTCTCAATGATCGGGGTCACCGGATTGAGGCACATCAATGTGTGAACTTGAACACCATTCCAGAACATCGACTTGGTCTGCGACAAGGGGTAAACGATAGGTGTGGCATACATCCATAGGGAAACCAGAAATGAGAACAGCACCTGTAGATCCCTGTATTTGGTCGTCATTGAAGAGATAATAATACCGAAACCCAAAGCAAGTCCAGCCATCATCAGCACCAACACGGGAAACAGCAAGGCATACCAAGTGAAATGGGCTTCATGGTTGCCTATCAAGACATAGATGGCGTATACGATCAAAAAGAGCCCCAATTGTATGCCGAAGCGGAGTAAATTTGAAATCACATTGGCCAAGGGCACAGCAAGTCGTGGGAAATAAACCTTGCCGAAAATACCGGCATTGTCGACAAATGTGTTGGAGGTCTTGGTGAGGCAGTCAGCAAAATACTGCCACATACAAGTTCCCGCCAGATAAAACAAAGGCCTCGGCACCCCATCGGTGGGGATGCCAGCGATGCCGCCGAATACAATCATGTACATAATCACCGTCAAGGCAGGCTGCACCACAAACCAAAGCGGGCCCAAGATGGTTTGCTTGAACTGCGTGGTGATGTTGCGCTTGATGAACAAGGAAATCAGGTCTTTGTAATCCCAGAGTTCCCTGATGTTGACCTCAAGCAATTTGTTCTTCGGTTTGATAACCGTAGTCCATTTTTCTTCGCTCATAGCTTTACACAGCTTCGCCTCCTGACTCCCATCCGAGAGTCATAAGAGACTGAATAACAAATACATTCGCAATAATTATTGCGAACGTTTGTGGCGGAACAGGATATTCCCCACAATTCTCCAAAAATACTTCCAGTTGGTTCGGAAGGGATGTTTCGCGTAGGCCTCGAGATACCTTCGCTCGCTTTCCTGGATTTCCTCCAATGTCTCTGGCAAGTCGGCATAGTATGGAGGCAACATGCCGGGCTTGTATTTGAT
>JAILBC010000038.1 GCA_024681295.1 Bacteroidales bacterium | reverse complement strand
TTTTTGATTTTGATTTTTGCTCAAGTTCGTTTTCAATCGAGGCGTTTTGCTTGCTTTTTTGCCTTTTTGGGGCAATAGGTGCCTAACGTAATCAAATGACCGCATCAGATAACTTCCCACCAATGCTTGTATGCAGTCCGCAAAGTCACTAAAAACAACTTCTTCCCTGTGATGGATAATTTCGTTTCGAATTGCGATGGCTTTGAAAACATCTTGAAGGCAGATGTCTAACATGTCGTTGCCTTTCCTATTGATGGGGAGGCCAAAATCAAAATTCAACAAATCGCCAAAACCCTTGACCTTTTTTTGTTCGCCTTTGTCGTTTGTCCATTTTCTAGGAGGATGTATAGCCTCCAGAATGGAAAACGCGGCTTTGCAGGGTCCCACAAACTCAAGCATGACATCTTTACCCTTCAATTTGTCAACGAGGGTCTTTTGGTAGGCGAGCACACAGGTGTCCAGATATTTCAAAAAAGCGGCTTTATTTATGCTTTGCATACCCGTGGCGTTGTGGTCGCCTATGATTTCCCACCAATACTTTGTGGCGTTTTGCTCAATCACATGATAATAGTCTTTCAGTAAGGTTTTGTATAGGAACCCGAATTCTTCTCCGCTCAGGGTATTGATGATGGTTAGCAGTTGCTCTATCTTGCTCCAGGTATAAGCCACTCGTTCAGTTGGATCAGAGGAATTGTTTTCATCGATACCTTCCTTTCGCCAGCAGGCATCGGCACCACAGGAATAAACTTGCTCTATGGTTTCTGGATTTTTAGACGCTGTCATGACAAGGATGGGACAGGCAACGTGTTTTTCACGCAAGGCTTCAAGCAATTGGATACCGGAGAGGTCTTTTGCCTTTATTTCTCCTTTTTCATTTTTCAGCCGCAAGTCCATGATCACCAAATCGGCCCCGCTTTCTTCTGTTTTATTAAGGATCATGTTGGCCACATCCGTCACCGTGACATCGTCCGGGAAATACGACCAGATGTTGAATTCTGGCACACGGTCTTCTTTATAAATCAACCTTTGGAGGACATAATCCCAACCATAACCGGCCATGTCGTCCAAAAACAAGATCCTAGGTCTTCGTTTGGCCAAGGCATACCTGAGTTTTTCTATGTTTGGCGTGGAGGCATTCTTCGAATGTCGGATTTCCTTTGCCTGATGAAAGTCGTTGATTTCCTGCTGTCGTGATTCGATGACCTCCTTGTTCTCATTGATTTCAGCGTCGATAGGAGCCGTAGCGGATGAGAGCACAGCCTCCTTCAACTTCTCATCGGTGATTGTTTTGTCAATGACCTCTTCAATAGGCACTTTCGACTCTTCCAACAGCCTATTGGCCTCCACCAGCGACTTGTTCTCGGTGATGAAAGCCTCTACCTTCCTGTCCCACACCGAATGCTCCTTCATGGTCTTGATGTAACGCAGCACCTGCCCGAAAAGCGACTCTTTGTCGGCCTTTGCCTCTTCATTCGAATAAATCATGTCCTCTTCCTTAAGATGGTCGGCGCGTTTCAAGTATTCCATGATTCGCAAAGGAGCCCACCAGTTGGCATGAAAATGCCGGTTATCGGAGAAAAACTGCTTGTAGTCGTGCAGGAAATAGTCCTCCAGATTTTCAGGACTCTTCTCTTTCAACCACTTAGCGAAATACCGATGGGATTCATCGATGGTACCGTAAGATACTCCATCGATGATGCCACCCGGCATTTGCACATACGTGACACCTTTCGACAATAGGATGGACTTGTTGGCATCCGCATCAACATGATATCTCAACGACTGGTTTGAATAGACAACACAATAGGTATTGATATGATGCAGTCTGAGCAGCTTCAGCAAATCTATGCCCTGTTTGTAATCACCGGGCCGCATATAATCCAGTTTGATAATGATAAGGTCTGCTTCCATGAAACGAACAAATTCGTCCCGAAGCAATTTGGAGGGTTTTCTTTCTGTGCAGTTTTTAAGAACGTCGAATCGACATTGATGATCGTTGCGTCGTGGGGCGATATGAAGGATGTTTTTGCTGTTTTCCATAGGCTCGCTTTTTATTGGATGCAAAGATAGCCTTTTTTCCGAAACCATCAAAATTCAACATCGCGTCAGCACCCGTTTCAAGGAGTTTTTTGCTGAGGCTCCTCACCCATGGATCTTCGATGCCGTTGCATTGATCGCAATATTCATCGAGTTTTAGGATGATTTTATTTCTTATATTTATATATGTTCGTTGTAAAAAACTCGCTGCTCGTGCTTGTTGAACCACACAAACCCTACGGCAATGCATCCGGACCATGGGCTTCAACATGTCAAGCCACATCAAAGACGCCATTATCCGGGCCTTGCACTTAATTTTCACCCAACGGCACCGGAACGCGACACGTTCACGCAGCAGATTCGACTTCAACTGAATGAAGCATCTTATGATATAAAGCATCGAGTTGTTCTTTTAGTTGTTGTAACTTGTCTTCGGCAACGGTCTCTTGGGCCTGTTTCTCCAAGTCGGTCACCGTTTGGGCTGACTTGAGCAGGGTCTCCGCAATGCATGAGAACTGATCGTTGTTGGTGATGAGATCCGACATTTGCTTGGCCACTTCCAGATGCTGGTTCTCATCCATGCTAATCAGATCATAATACTGCGTCCCCCTGAACGACATCTTGATGACCAAGGGCATCAGCTCGATGGTAAGGAAAAAGACATGCGCCAAGACCAGCGCCCAAAAAACGGTTTTGTTCGTGCTCGACAGCTGATGCAATCCCACAATGGAGCCAAGCAGTCCCGCCACACGTCTTGAATTGCAGGAACCGATGGCCTGCTCTTCCTGTTGTCTTAGCGAAGCCACCTCGTTGGAAACACGAAGTTTCTCCTCCTCGAACAAGGCCTTCTTCCGGTCCAGCGCATTCCGCTTCTCAGCGGCCACCTTACCGTCGCCACGACGCATGGAGCCGCTGATGCCCTCTATCTCACCAATCAGGCTTTGCTCCTGACGCGACAAGTCGTCCTCGTAACTTTTCAGCCCCTCCTGCAATTCTGCAATCTTGCCTTCATAGCGCTCATGAATCTCTTTGATTTCTTTCTCGACATGGATGGCGACATGCTCATCAATATGATCATGAAAAGCGAACATTACAAGTAGTTCACTGATTATCATCGACATGGCAAATGCCGAAACAACCCTGAACAGTACTGCAAAGTTGAATTTGTGGGGACGGAGGCTGGCAATCAAGGCCCTTTCGATGGTAAACACCACACCACCCCAAAGCAAACACACGAAAAAGATGGTGATTGGATTTTGGGTAAAATAGCGTGCTGCGAAAATCACTGCGATGATGCTGGTGGCAAGGGGCACGTAAATGAGGGTACCCAGCGTGATGTACTTGCTTCTTTCACTGGATGAGCAGCGGTTCATGGTGGCTTCGTCCACACCCGCGGCAAAGAGAAAAGGGTTTTTCATGGCTTTGGTATTTTTGGTTGGTTGTTGTAGTTGGTTATGAATAACTGGCGAGCATCCGGTTCCATCCCATTTGCTCTGCCCTGCGTTTCATGATCCTGAATCCTTCTCCGTAAATCGGGTCGGGATTGGAGAGCATGGACTCGCGAGCAATCTCAGCCTCCTTCGTGTGATCGAAGAGAAGCACCTTATAGGCCACCAGGTTGCAGAACCCCTCCACCTCTTGAATGCTTTGTCTGTTAAGAATGCTGAACCTGTCGTTAAGCCAGACGTGCCCGCATTCATGGGCAAGGGTTTCCTTGTAGCGGCTGGTGGGCATCTCATCAAGCAAATAAATGCTATGTCTCATGCCGAAGGGGGTTCCGGCGCTGATGGTCAGGCCTGTCAACTGGTCGGATTTATATGTCGCCAGTCTGTTGAGCTCCGTCCTGTCGGTAATGGAAATATCAACTGTTTCCGTGGGAAGATTCATGCCGATGGAAGACAGCCGACTTTTCACTTCGCTATATACAAATTGCGGCCGTAGTTTGTCGGTTGCCGACACTTGGCTTCTCCGGCATGCAGGGCAAAAGCGCTGTCCCCTGCGCACGAGCTTTCCGCAAGACTCACACGTCGAAGTGACATGAGCCAGACAGCACTTGTTGCCCCATTGGTCATATCGGTAGCCGCAGCCTTGCAGTTCTTTTCCGCAGAGGCAACACACTTCTTTCTTTTTGATGATCATAGCGGCTTGATTTTGAATGTTACTGGAGGTTTCGCACAGGGCTTGATGGTGAACTTGGGCTTTTTTTCGGCTTCCTTGATGGCTTTCTCGATTTCCTTCCGGAAGGTGCATTCCCCGTCGGGACATGGCTCATGGGCTTCCACTTGTTCACGGATGGCGTCATTGATGTAGCGGTTGCAGCGCTTGCAATAGCGTGGTCCCGTTCCTTTGGCTGGAATTTTCATTTTACGCTCCTTTCTTTTTAAATGGTGATGACAACAGACCCATTTAACAATGTTACAACACGTTTGTCGTTGCCGCCCTTGATTTTCAACACGGGCTTCATCCGTTTTGTTAGCAGGACCGGTGGGTTGGACTCGTCGTCAACGAC